>DASZSI010000215.1:0-30711 GCA_035548775.1 Hyphomonadaceae bacterium | reverse complement strand
ATGGCTATGGCTCGCTGGTGCGCGGCGGGCGCGGATCGCAGTTCACATTCCACCACAATCTGTGGGCAAGCCACCTGGCTCGTATGCCGAGGCCCGGAAACTACGACTACGCGAAGATCGACCCCATCGGCGCCTTCATGGATTTCCGGAACAGTGTTTTCTACAACTGGGGCGGGGATGCATCCGGCTACAATGCCGACGACGGCCAGCTTGCGACCTACAACTTTGTCGGCAATGCCTATATTCCGGGGCCGGACACCAAGGGTCGTGCGGCGTTCAAGGAGGGCAATGCGGCCGCAAAGTCGTGGTTCGCGGACAATGCGATGGACGGTGTGGTTCCGGCCGATCCGTGGAGCCTGGTGATCGGCAAGATGACGGTGGCGCAACGGCTATCAGGTCCCGCGCCTCTGCCCCCAGTTGCGACGGAGAGCTGGGACAAGGCGTATGCGCGTGTCATGGCGGCGGCCGGCGCGTCGCTGACGCGCGACAGTGTGGACCAGCGCATCCTCGATGGCGTGAAATCGCGGACGCACCACATCATCAATTCGCAAGACGAGGTGGGCGGGTGGCCTGTGCTGAAGTCCGCCCCCGCCCCGTTGGATAGCGATGGCGACGGGATGCCGGATGCGTGGGAGGCGTCCCACGGGCTCAATCCCAAGGATGCCAAGGATGGCGCGAGGGTTGGGAGCGGCGGCTACACCAATCTGGAAGTTTATCTGAACAGCCTGGTCCCACCGGCTTAGGTCAGGCGGGGTTGTCATCCCGGAAGCGCGTAGCGCAATCCGGGTCCCATGGTGAGAACACGACAATAGATGATTGGGTCCTGGCTCTCCGCTTTGCTTCGGCCGGGATGCCAAATGGAGGCGCAGCTATGCCGCCTCCACTCTAGGTCGTCAGCGAATAGTCCATCCCGAGTTCGTCGGCGGCTTGTTCGAGGCGGCGCTCGACCGATTCAGACACCAGCGCGCGATAGGGACCGGAGACCGTCAGCTCCAGCATGTCGCCATCGCAGGTAAGCTTGGCGTGCTTGAGCAGGCCGGCGGAGCGACCGGAGAAATCAGCGGCCAAGCGCATGAGGGCGCCGAGTGCACGAGCACGAGCGGCGGTGTCGCTGTCGAGCAGTTTTTCACTAACGTCGTTCTTGACGCCCTTCTTGAAGCGCGAGGCCACGGCGAGCGCAAGCGCAGCGCGGTCCTTGTGGCTGAGGCCAGGCAGGGGGGCGCGGGCGACGAGGTCGAACGCCAGGTCAGCGCGATGATCCGGGTGCAGGAGGGCGCCGATGTCGACGAGGCGGCAGGCGGCGGCGGACAGGCGCTCGTTCAGCGTGTAGGGCGCGGCTTCGTGGGCCCAGTCGGCGAGCGCGCGGCCGAATTCGGCGGCCTGATCGTCGGCCACCAGCGCATCAAGGCCGGCGTCGAGCGGGTCTTCGAGGCGTTCGGCGTCGTCGAGGCTGTCGAAGATTATGCCTTCGCGCACGCCGTAGGACGAGATCATCACGGTCTTGAACTTGCCGAGGTCGATCACCGTTTTCAGGACAGCAGCGGCGTAGGGAATGGTGGGTGCGCGGCGGCGGGCGACTTCCTGCAGCAGGTCGGCGTGCTTCTTGCCGCCCATGAGTTCGGACAGGACGCCGGAAAGCTGCTTGGCGTCCATCTCGTAGTTCTGCAGCATGTGCAGCGGCGCGCGCGTTAGCTCCATGTGCAGCGTGCCGATGGCGCGCCAGGCGCCGCCGACCGCGAAGAAGACATCGTTGCCTTTCTTGAGTTCGGGAGAGCCCGAGAGGATGTCCTTCACCTTGGAGAGGATCTTGTCCTCGTTGAACGAGCCGCCGGTGTCGAGCGCGAGGGGGCCGAGCGGATAGGTCGAACCGCCTTCGAACCGTCCGCCGGACAGGCGTGCGAGTTCGAGGCTGGAGCCGCCAAGATCGCCCGCGATGCCATCGACGCCGGGGCTGCCGACCAGGACACCCTGCGCGGCGTAGCGGGCTTCGTCGGCGCCGGAGAGAACGCGCAGCGCGATGCCGGTTTCCTTCTTCACCTTGTCGACGAAGTCCTTGCCGTCGGCGGCCTCGCGCACGGCGGCCGTGGCGAAGGCGAACAGGTGATCGACCTTCTGGGCGCGGGTGATCGAGGCGAAGCGGGACAGCGCGGTGAGCGTCATCTCGACGCCCTCCTTCGAAAGCTTGCCGCTGTCGTTGAGGCTCTTGCCCAGGCCGGCGAGCACCTTTTCGTTGAAGCGCGGCTGCATCGCGCGGCCGCGCACGTCGTAGACAACCAGGCGCACCGAGTTGGAGCCGACGTCGATAACGCCGGTGCGCCGCCATTTGGCGGGCCGCCCCGTGGTCTTGGACTTGGTGGCCTGTGTCGCCGTCATCGGCGGGTCTCTGGTCCTTTTCGGTCCGAGGCCCTGCCCGCTGTCGCGGTTCTAGCCTCGGGGCTTGAGCTGCGGCGGCGTGGCGAGCCGCAGGGCGCTGCCCCGGCCCGACAGGCTGGGGTTCTCCAGGAAGTATTCGTGCGCCGAGAAAGCCTGTCGTCCCTTGGTCGGCGCATTACGGACATATCGTCCATCGGGGCGCAACGTCCAGCTTTGCGCGCGATCGTTGAGATTCGCGAGCATGATTTGGTCCAGCACCTGGTTGTGCACAGTTGGATTGGTGATCGGCGTAAGGGTTTCGACGCGGCGGTCGAGGTTGCGCTGCATCCAGTCGGCCGACGTGATGAATACCTTCGCATTATCGGAAGGCAGGCCATGGCCCGCGCCGAAGCAGACGATTCGGGTATGTTCGAGGAATCGCCCGACGATGGAACGAACCTCGATATTGTCGGACATTCCTGGGACACCTGGCCGCAGGCAGCAGATGCCGCGGACAACCAGCTGGATCGCCACGCCCGCCTGGCTCGCCTTGTAGAGCAGGTCGATCACGGTTTCATCCACAAGGGAGTTCAGCTTGGCCCAGATCATGGCGGGCCGGCCGGCCTTGGCGTGCGCGATCTCGTCCTCGATCAGACCCAGCAGGCGCTGGCGGAGGTTTACCGGCGACATGGCCATCGCTTCCATATCGGCGGGCTTGGAATAGCCGGTGACGAAGTTGAACAGGCGGCCCGCGTCGCGGCCGATGACTTCCGAGGCGGTAAAGAGCGACAGGTCGTCGTAGATGCGCGCGGTGATCGGGTGGTAGTTGCCCGTGCCGACGTGGGTGTAGGCGCGCAGGCTGCCCTGCTCGCGCCGGATCACCAGGCTCACCTTGGCGTGGGTCTTGAGTTCGATGAAGCCGTAGACGACCTGCACGCCAGCGCGTTCGAGGTCGCGCGCGAGGCGGAGGTTGGCTTCCTCGTCGAAGCGGGCCTTTAGCTCCACCAGCGCGGTGACGTTCTTGCCGGCTTCGGCCGCCTCGATCAGGGCGGCGACGATCGGGGAGTTGTTGGAGGTGCGGTAGAGCGTCTGCTTGATGGCGACGACATCCGGATCGCGCGCAGCCTGGCGCAGGAACTGGAGCACCACGTCGAACGACTCGTAAGGGTGGTGGACCAGGATGTCTTTCACCCGCGTGGCCGCGAAGATGTCGCCGTTGTACTCGCGGATGCGTTCCGGGAAGCGCGGCTCGAACGGCTTGAACATGAGGTCCGGCCGGCCGTCGACGATGAGCTGGCGCAGCTGGCTCATGCCCATGATGCCCTCGACCTCGACCACGTCGAGCGGGTCGGCGCCGATTTCCTCGATGAAGAAGGCCTTGAGATCGTCGGGCGCATCGCGGTCGATCTTCAGGCGCACGATGCGGCCGCGGCGGCGCTGTTTCAGCAGGATCTCGAATTCGCGCACGAGGTCTTCGGCTTCTTCCTCGATCTCGATGTCGGAGTCGCGCAGGACACGCAGGATGCACCGCCCCTTGGACATGCAATCCGGAAACAGCGTGTCGAGAAACATGGTGATGACGTTCTCGAGCGAGACGAAGCGGCGCGACAGCGGGTTCGTGCTGGGCAGCTCGAGAAAGCGCTCGACATGGGTCGGGATCGGAACCAGCGCATTGAGCTTTGCGCCGTCGCTGGTGCGGTGGAGCGAAAAGCCGACGGCGAAGCCCTGGTTCGGCAGGAACGGGAACGGGTGCGAGGGGTCGATCGCGAGCGGCGTCAGCACCGGGAAGATACGCTCGAGGAAGCGGGCGCGCAGCCACTCGCGGTCGGCAGCCACGATATCTTCAGGGTCGAGCACGGCGAGGCCGGCTTTCTTCATCTCGCGGCGGAGTTCGACCCAGATGCGTTGCTGTTCGGCCATCAGGGCGCCGGCATCGATGCGGATGCGATCGACCTGTTCCTGCGGAGTGAGGCCGTCCTGGCTGGGGCGCGTGATGCCGGTGCGGGCCTGCTGGCGCAGGCCGGCGACGCGGACCATGTAGAATTCGTCGAGGTTGCTGGCCGAGATCGACAGGAAGCGGAGACGCTCGAGCAGCGGATGGCGGCGGTTCTCCGCCTCCTCCAGCACGCGGCTGTTGAAGTTCAACCACGACAGCTCGCGGTTGAAGAAACGCTGGGGCGAGGTCATGAGGGCGGCCGCGTTTGCGGCCACGACGGCGGCTTCCTTCGTTTTCGAAGGTGTCTCGCGCGCACGCTCGCTGCGGTCGGCCATGTCTGCCGGATCCATCACATCGCCCAGGTCATCCGCCCGATCTTCCGCCGGGCATGAAAAACCTGCTTAACACCAATATATTACGGATGTTTTGCAGGCCGCAGACAAGAGTTGTGACAGGCGGATTCCAAGCCGGTTTCAGCCGGGATCGAGGCCCAGCGCCACCAGCACGGAACGGGCCGAAGCCTTTGTTTCCGCTCGGCCTTTGGTCCGTTCGATCTGGTCGGCCGTCAGCCCCACCGCGGCCCAGCTGCGCTCTATCCTTTGCGCCAGGTAAGTCACGGATTCATCGGGCAAATTGAGATAGCGACGGGCGCATTCCTCGCGCAGGCGCAGGGCCAGGCTCTCGTCGTCGGGCGAACCGATGTGGACGACGGGCATGGCTGCGAGGCGGGAATGCAGGTCGGGCGGGTCGGAAAACCAGACCGCGGGTTCCGAAACGCCAGTCAGCAGGACGGGCGCCTTGCGGTCTCGGCAGAGATTGAGAACCGCGAGCAGTTCACGGCCGCCGGCGTGCGTGTCGGCATTGTCGATGGCGAGGGCGGAGACCGAAAGACGCGCGATCTCGTCCATTCCGGCCCGGGCTATGGCATCGCCAGACACAACCGCGGCGCCTGCCTCGGCCGCCCAGACGTGCGCGAGCCGGGTCTTGCCTGCGAAGGCTTCGCCCACGAGCGCCAGCTGGCCGCCCGGCCAACTTTTCCAGCGGCGGATCGCGGCGATGGCCGCGCGATAAGGTTCGGTCTCGATCAGCGGCCGTTCGACCGGATCGATCCGCGGAAATTCGAGCAGGAGCTGGCCGCCCTGGCGAGGAGCGCCAGAGGACGGAGTGTCGGTCATTGCGCCGCGACGACCTGGACGACCCACATGTTGTCGGCGCTGTGCAGGTCGACGCCGCGCGAGCGCAGGTCGGCCGCAAGCTGGTCGGGCCGACCGGCGAAGGCGAAGGAGATGTCGGCGCCCGATACGGACAGCGACTCGACGTTGAGGCCGCTGATCAGGCGAGAATTTTCAAGCCCGCGCTTGATCCGCACCCATTCGCCGATGTCCTTGAAGCTGGCGATCAACGAGACGTTGGTGGAACCCGAGGTGCGGACGATCGACGCGGCCTTCCAGGCCCGCTCCAGTTCGGCTATCGCGCCGGCCTTGGCGGAGGCGAGATCCGGGAACGGACCCACGACGCCGATACTGGAGTCGGCGCCGGTGCGCAGGTCGATCAGGCGGACATAGACCTGGCCGCCCTGCGAATAGGCTTCGGCGATGACGCCGTGATCCGCGCCCTGCGCCGACAATTCGGCCTGGACTTCCGACCAGCCTGGGCGGCGGGGCCAGGACTCGATCGAGGCGACATAGGGCGTGAGCACGGTGTCGTCCGACTTGCCGGTGACCTGCTGCTGGCCGTTGGCGACGGCGACGTCATGCCACTGGGCGCCCCAGGCATTCGGATCGACGCCCTGCGCTGCGACGGGGATGATCATGACCTTGGCGGCCTGCGTATCGACGAAGGGCACGCCCTTGGACGCGAGATAGGCGCGCATGTCCTTGGCAGTGAACGACCAGGTCACGACGCCGGTGGCCCGCACGCCGCCGGAGACAGCGAAGGTTTTGGATTCCACCTGAGTGGTGACGCCGCTTGCAAAGCGCGCGACCGTCGCCGGATCCAGCGCCTCGTGCTGGGCGCGATCCTCGGCCAAGGTAAGCCGATCGATCAACCGCTGGGCGCCGATCATCTTCGCATCTTCACGTCCCTGCTGGATCGCCTCGGCGCCCGAGGGCGCGACCTTGTCGACCGTGAGATCCCTGACCTTGTAGGGATCCGCGAACGCGGCGCCGGCGCAGACCAGCGCAACGGCAAAAAGTGCAGCGAATCTGATGGGTTGGGTCATGGCGCGGGAACCTAGCAGCGGCATCCGGCCATTGTAAGGCAGGTTGTGCATGAAGGCTTCGTTACGCTGGCCCGGGCTTGCTGTGCGTGTTAACTGCCGCGCCATGAGCGGGCCCGATTCCAAAACCTCCCTGACGTATCGCGACGCGGGCGTGGACATCGACGCGGGCGAGGACCTGGTCGAGGCGATCAAGCCGATGGCGGCATCGACCCGCCGGGCCGGCGCGGACGGATCACTGGGCGGATTCGGCGGGCTGTTCGACCTGAGGGCCGCAGGCTTCAAGGACCCCGTGCTCGTTTCGGGAACGGATGGAGTCGGCACCAAGCTGATGCTGGCCTTTGCAACCGGCCGACATGAAACAATCGGCATCGACCTTGTCGCCATGTGCGTGAACGACGTGCTGGCGCAGGGGGCCGAGCCGCTGTTCTTCCTCGACTACTTCGCGACCGGAAAGCTGGAGCGCGGCACGGCCGCGAAAGTCGTTTCGGGCATTGCCGAGGGCTGCCGGCAGGCGGGCTGTACGCTGGTTGGCGGCGAGACAGCGGAGATGCCGGGCATGTATGCGGCAGGCCACTATGACCTTGCCGGGTTCACGGTGGGCGCCGTTGAGCGTTCGGACATCCTGCCGCGCACCGATGCGATGAAGGCAGGCGATGCGCTGATCGCCCTGCCCTCGTCCGGACCTCATTCGAACGGCTACTCGCTGGTGCGCAAGATCGTGGAGCGGTCGGGGCTGAAGCTCGATGCGGCTGCTCCGTTCGACGCGAAGCGATCGCTGGGCGAGGCGTTGCTGGCGCCGACGCGCATCTATGTGAAGACAATGCTGCCGTTGATCCGTGAGCATCGGATCAAGGGGCTGGCGCACATTACCGGCGGCGGCTTGACCGAGAACACGCCGCGCATGTGCCCGGATCACCTGGCGCCGAAGATCGACTATGCCGCCTGGACGCTGCCGCCCGTGTTCCAGTGGCTGCAGGCGACCGGTAATGTCGCGGCCGATGAGATGCGGCGCACGTTCAATTGCGGCGTCGGACTGGTGATGGCGGTGGAGAAAGCAGACGCCAACGGCGTGATCGCCGCGCTGAAAGCCTCAGGCGAGGCGCCCTTCGTGATCGGCGAACTGGGCCCGGCGTGAAACGCACGCGGCTGGCCATCCTGATCTCGGGGCGCGGCTCCAACATGGAGGCGCTGGTTCAGATCGCCAGGGATCCGAACTACGCCGCAGAACCGGTGCTGGTGGTTTCCAACAAACCGGACGCAGCGGGCCTCGAAATCGCGCGTTCCTACGGCGTCGAGGCGATCGCTGTCGACCACAAGCCATTCGGCAAGGACCGTGAAGCTTTTGAGCGCGCGCTAGACGAGGAGCTGCGCAAACGCGGTGTCGAGTTCATCGCGCTCGCGGGCTTCATGCGCGTGCTGACACCCTGGTTCGTGAAGCGCTGGGAAGGCCGGATGATCAACATCCATCCTTCCCTCCTGCCCAAATACCCCGGCGTCGACACGCATGAGCGCGCGCTGGCGGCAGGCGATACGGAGCATGGCTGTTCCGTCCATTGGGTCACCGACGGCGTCGATGAAGGCGCAGTCATCGGCTATGGCGTCGTGAGAGTATTTCCGGGCGATGATGTCGATACGCTCGCCGCGCGCGTGCTGGAGATGGAGCACACGATCTACTTCCAGTGCCTAGAAGCCGTCGTGATGGGAAAACCGACGCGACGAACCGTCTTCACCTTCAAGGAAGACAGCCCGTTCGTGAAGATGGTCGTGCCGGCAAAACCGGAAGTCTGATCAGACCTTCGAAAAATCCGGTTTGCGTTTTTCGCGGAAGGCGGCGAATGCCTCGGCCGCTTCGGCGCTGCGCAGGCGGTCGGCGAAATAGACACTTTCGGTCTTGATCTGGTCCAGCATCACTTGCGGCGGACGCATGAGCGCTTTCGTGGCCATCAGGGCGCCGAGGGGACGTTGCGCGAGTTTCCTGGCGCCTTCGCGGGCGGCAGGGATCACCTGGTCGGCGGGCAGCGCGACGTTGGCGATGCCTTCGCGGACCGCCTGTTCGCCTGTCACCGGCTCTCCAAGCGCGAACATGGCGAAGGCGCGGGCGTGGCCCACGCGCTGAGGCAGCAGGATCGAGGAGGCGGCTTCGGGCACCAGCGCCAGGTTGACGAAAGGCACGCTGAGCCTGGCGTCGTTGGCGACATAGACCATGTCGCAGTGAAGCAGCATCGTCGTGCCGACGCCGACCGCGACGCCGCGCACGCCCGCGACCAGCGGCTTGTCGAACTTCGAGATTGTGGTGATCCAGCGATTGCCCTGCGGAGCTTCGTTGCTTGTGCCCGCATTGGCCGCGGCGAAGACGGAAAGGTCGTTGCCGGCGGTGAATGCGTCGCCTTCGGAGGTGAGCAGCGCGACGCGGATCGACTTGTCGGCGGAGGCTTTCTCCAGCGCCTCGGCCGCGCCGCGATACATGTCGTTGGTGAGCGCGTTTTTCTTCTCGGGCCGGTTCCAGGTGATCTCCATCACGCCGGCGTCGACCTTGATCTTGAGTTGTTCCGTCATCGTCGCTGCTCCTTGTTGAGAGCAATCTAGTCAGGCGGGGATGACTTCGTAAGGCGCCGCTAGGTCAGCAATCAGAACAGCAGGCTGCGCGACATGACGGAGACGGGGCCGTGCGGTGTGCTCTGGACGCCGGAGGGGACGAAGCCGCATTTTGCGTAGAAGGGCACAGCCCGCGGGCTGGCGGTGGCGACGAGCGCATTCACCTCGATGGCGATACCGAACTGTGCGGCTTCTTCCACCAGCTTGCGGCCTATGCCGCTGCGCCAGAGATCGGGCTCGACGAACGGGCCGTCGAGATCGGCGTTGCCGTCCTCGCGCGGGACGACCGAGGCAAAGCCCGCCGGGGCGCCCCAGTGTTCATAGACGATGACGAGTCCGCCCGCGATCTTTTCTGGGGCAAGCTGGAGCGCCTCGGGATGCTGGATCATCTCCGGCCGCGAGGCATCCCACTTCACGGACGCACGGCGCTGCAGCTCCTCGAGCGCTTTACGCTCGGAAGGCCGTGCGGGGCGGAATTCGCGTACGATGGCTCAACCCACGATTTCGTCGAGGCGGAAGAAGAAGTTGATTTCGCGTTCGGCGCTGGCTTCCGAGTCCGAGCCGTGCACCGAGTTTTCGCCGATGGATTTCGCGTAAAGCTTGCGCACCGTGCCGTCGGCGGCTTTCGCCGGATCGGTCGCGCCCATGACTTCGCGATGATGGGCGACGGCGTTCTCGCCCTGGAGGACCTGCAGGACAACGGGGCCCGAGGTCATGAAATCGACCAGCTCGCCGAAGAAGCCGCGCGCCTTGTGCTCGGCGTAGAAGCCTTCGGCCTGGGCGCGGGTGAGGCGCACGCGTTTCTGCGCGACGATGCGGAGGCCGGCCTTCTCGAACACGGCGTTGACCGCGCCGGTGAGGTTGCGGGCCGTCGCGTCCGGCTTGATGATCGACAGCGTACGTTGGACCGGCATGAAATGTTCCTGGGAAGGCCTGAATCGGCTGAGGTTGCGCCCCTATAGCCTTCGGCAGGGCCCGCCTCAACAGGCGCACGGCATTTCTTGGCAGCCTGCGACAGCTTAGTCTCGGGACAGGCAACGGAGCGGAATATGGCTAACCAGAACGCCGACCAGATCGCGGAATGGAATGGCGTGCTGGGCCTGAAATGGGCCGAGCTGCAGGCCGATCTCGACAAGATGACGGGGCCGTTCGGCGAGGCCGCGCTGGCCGCCGCCCTACCCCAGCCGGGCGAGCGGGCAATCGATGTCGGGTGCGGGTGTGGGGATACTTCGCTGAAGCTGGCGGCGGCGGTTGGCGCCAAGGGCGCTGTGCTGGGCGTCGACATTTCCCAGCCCATGCTAGAGGTGGCGCGGCGCAGGGCCGCGGGCGCGCCGCAGCTGAGGTTTGAACAGGCGGACGCCTCGCGCGCTTTGCTGCCGGCGGGACAGGACCTGCTGTTTTCGCGGTTCGGGGTGATGTTTTTCGACGCTCCTGCAGGGGCGTTCGACCATATGCGGAAGGCGTTGAAGGCAGGCGGGCGGCTGGCCTTTGTCTGCTGGCGGGCGCCGCGAGAGAATTCCTGGGCCATGACGCCGGTTTCGGCGGGCCGCGCGGCGATCGGCTATCAAGCCCAGCCCGCCGATCCACACGCGCCAGGACCATTCGCGTTTGCCGATCCGGACCGGGTGAAGGGCATCCTGACCGATGCCGGCTTCCGGGACGTGGCCCTCCGGCCATTCGAAGCGCCGGTCTATATGGGCTCGACGCCCCGGTCGGCTGCCGAGGGCGCATCGCGCATGGGGCCATTGTCACGCCTGGTGCGGGAGGTGGGCGTCGAACACCTGCCCCGCATCCTGGACGGCGTGGAAGCGGCCCTTGAGCCCCTGAAAGGCCCGGACGGCAGTGTTTCGCTGACCGGCGCGACCTGGGTGGTTACTGCCCGAAACCCCTGACGGCCGCCCAACGGCATTACGCCGCGCCAGTCGCCTCTGGCAGGGCGGCGACCCTGATGTCATATATACTGACATGAGCCAGACACCTTCCCAGCCCCCCAGCCTGCGTGACGCCCACAAGGACCTGACACGCACGCGCATCCTGGACGCGGCCATCGACTTCCTGTCGGGCCAGCCGCTGGAGGCGCTCACCATCGCCGAGGTGGCGCGTATGGCCGCGGTGACCGAGCGGACGGTCTATCGGCACTTCTCGAACCGGGAGGAGCTGGTTGGCTCGCTGTGGTCGCGGATCAACGAACGAGCGGCCGCGGGCGAAGGCTTTCCCGATACGCCGGAATGGATGATCCGCCAGCCGCGCACCAAGTTCGTGAGCTTCGACGAACAGGAGGGGCTTACGCGCTTCCTCGCATTCGCGCGGCAGGGGCAACAGCTTCGCTTGTCGGTCAACGAGCAGCGGCAGGCCGCCGCGCTGAAAGCAGTGGGCGCGGCCCGGCCTGACCTTCCGGCGGAGAAGCAGAAGCAGCTAGCTGCGCTGTGCCAGCTGCTCGACAGTTCGTTCGCCTGGGTTTCGTTCAAGGACTATTGGGCGATGGATGGGCGCGTTTCGGGCGGCATGGCATCGGAAGCGGTGGAGTTGCTGCTCAAGCACTATGGCCGCAGTGCAACACCCGGCGCAAAGGACTGAATCATCAGCCGATTTCCGTCATAAAAAATTGTGGCCAGACGCCTTTTTTGCGTCGCCACGAGCGCCCATCTGAGGCTGACCAGAAGACGGGGACAACACATAAACCAACCCCGCCACGGAAACAGAAAAGAACGAGCCACTCCCATGCTCGCAAAACGCCTCATCGTTTGGGTCTTTGCACTCGCAGTCATCGCCAGCGCGCCCTTCGTCTTCCCGAGTTCATCGCGACTGGTCTTTGTCGATCATCCGGCCGAAGCGGAACAGATCGCTTTCAACTAGCTCTCCTCTCCCCCGAAGGAGCCGCCCGTCCCTGCTGGCAACAGCAGCGGCGGGCGCGAGCGTTTGGGCCCTGAGGGCCTGACCCCGCTCGTCCCGACGAACGTCGGGACCCAGGGATCACGTCGATTCTTGCGTTGGCTTAGGGCTGCAGCCGCAATTCGGAACAAGCCTCGTATTCCGCCCTGGATCCCGGCGTTCGCCGGGACGAGCGGGGAAGGAGCGGTGGCTCAAAGATGCTTCTGAAACCACTCAACCATCCGGTTGTAGGCGTCGGTGCAGTAGGCGTCGGTCTTGGCCGGATCGCCCCTGATATAGAAGTCGTGGTCGGCGCCGGCGAAGGTTTCGAGCTTGTTCTCGACGCCGGCCTTGTCGAAGGCGGCGTGCATGGCGGCGGCTTGCGAGGGCGGGACCACCTTATCCGCGTCGCCTTGCAGAATCAGCGTCGGGGGATCTTTTGGATCGACCGACAGGATCGGCGAGATCTTCGGGATGTCCTCGTCCTTGAAGTTCAACAAGCCGGTGCGGTCGCGCCCCTTCACGAACTCTCGGAGGTCCGCGGGCGGATAATAGGCAACCACCGCGCGCACGCGGTTGCTTCCGCGCAGCAGCGGATCAGTGGCGCTGGGATCGCCGTCATCGCCCATCGCGCTTGCGACCAGGGCGAGGTGGCCGCCGGCGCTGGCGCCCCAGACGCCGATCCGGTTCGGGTCCGCGCCGTATTCCTTCGCGTGCAGCTTGATGTGGCGCAGGCCGAGCCGCACGTCGTTCACCGCATCCAGGATTCCGAAGCGCGGCGCGGAACCGTGATAGAGGGCTACGACAGTGAAGCCCTTGTCGATCAGGCCCTGGTAGCGCGCCTGGCGCTCTTCCGGCTTGCCCCAGCTGGAGCGCCATCCTGCCGAGACCATGTTCACCACCAGCGCGCCGTTCGGCTTCTTCGGCTTGAACACATCGTAGGTGAGCGCGACGCCTTCCTTGTGGCCGTAGATGACATCGCGGACGTAGGTCGCGGTCTTAAGCTCGGAGGGTGTCGGGAGGCGCAACGCTTTCTGCGGATAGCCGCTGAGCGGCGGGCCGGGATCGGCGGCTGGCGGCGTTTGGGCGACAGCTGGCACCGCGAGCAGACTCGTAAGCATTGCGAAGGCGATTGCTCTCAAACCCATGTCAGGTCTCCAAACGCTTAGGGGCAGGACCAAGCAGCGGCATCACATCGAAATAGTCGCAAGGAAAGATCGTGCAGTGCGGATGAGCCACGAACAGTTTTGCGGCGGCCTCATGCGAGGGCGCGCGCACGACGACGAAAACGGTCAGCTCGTTCACCGCATCGGCCACGCCGGTCTGCGACGCTCGCCTGGTCGCGCCCAGCGGACCGCCCTGATAGACGATGACGTCCTTGTGCTTCTCGTCCCAGGCGGCCAGCGCAGCGAGCCCGACTTTGTCCTTGGCCTTCTTCTCCGCCTCTGACATCGCTTGCCAGGCCCGCCATTTCGGACTGGCCTTGTTGCTCATGAAGACGCCGAGGTAATGGCCGCGCGGACTGTTCATGATTGCTCTCGCATAGGGTGCATTTCGCTCCGCTCAATGCACCCTACTTCCTACGCCGTCTCCTCGAACAGCTCCCGTCCGATCAGCCAGCGGCGGATCTCGCTCGTGCCGGCGCCGATCTCGTAGAGCTTGGCGTCGCGGAGGAGGCGGCTGGTCGGGTAGTCGTTGATGTAGCCGTTGCCACCGAGGATCTGGATGGCGTCGAGGGCGAGTTGCGTGGCCGTTTCGGCGGCGAAGAGGATGGCGCCGGCAGCATCCTTGCGGGCGGTGCGGCCTGCGTCGCAGGCCTTGGCGACGGCGTAGACGTAGGACTTGGCCGCGTTCATCTTCACATACATGTCGGCGACCTTGCCCTGGATGAGCTGGAACTCGCCGATCGATTTGCCGAACTGCTTGCGGTCGCGGATGTAGGGCAGCACGACATCGAGGCAGGCCTGCGCGATGCCGGTCGAGCCAGCCGCCAGCACCGAGCGCTCATAGTCGAGACCGGACATCAGAACCTCGACGCCGCCATTGATCGGCCCGATCAGGTTCTCTTCCGGCACTTCGCAATCCTGGAAAACGAGCTCGCCGGTTTCCGAGCCGCGCATGCCCATCTTGTCGAGCTTCTGCGCCACGGAGAAACCCTTGAAGCCCTTCTCGATGATGAAGGCCGAGATGCCGCGCGAGTTCTTCTCCGGCGCGGTCTTGGCGTAGACAATGAGCGTGTCCGCGCTTGGGCCGTTGGTGATCCACATCTTCGTGCCGTTGAGCACGTAGCGGTCGCCCTTTTTGGTCGCTGTCAGCTTCATCGAGACGACGTCAGACCCCGCATTCGGCTCCGACATCGCGAGCGAGCCGAGGTGTTCGCCGGTGATCAGCTTGTTGAGGTATTTCTTCTTCTGCGCTTCCGTGCCCCAGCGCCGCATCTGGTTCACGCAAAGGTTGGAGTGGGCGCCATAGCTGAGGCCGACCGACGCGGAGGCGCGGCTGATCTCCTCCATCGCGACGACATGCTCGAGATAGCCGAGGCCCGCGCCGCCCCACTCTTCCTCGACCGTGATGCCGAGCAGGCCCAACTCGCCCATGCGGGGCCAGAGGTCGCGCGGGAACTCGTCGGTCCTGTCTATTTCGGCGGCCCTGGGTGCGATTTCCGCTTGTGCAAAACCGTGCACCTGGTCGCGGATCATGTCCGCAGTTTCACCAAGGTCGAAGTCGAGAGAGCGTGAGTTTGAAATCATGCGGCCAGTTTAGAGCAGGAACGGACCGAAACACAAACCTTCCTCCCCTTGGAAAGGGGAGGCGCAACGTTCGCTGACGTCGAGGCGGTACGATCAGGTGGGGATCAATTGAATCAGAGTTTGCCGGGCGGAGTGATCCCCACCGGTCTTACAGTTTCGAAGCCTGTGCTTTTGTCCCTCCCCTTTCCAAGGGGAGGAAGGTCACTGCCTACGCCGCGTCGTCGGACGAGGCGGGGCGGAAGATGAAATAGGCGCTCATCATCAGCATCAGGCCGAAGACGGCCAGGACGGTGTAACCGAAGCGCGGCAGGTTGGCGTCGCCATCAGCCGTGGGCTTCAGGGCGTCAACCAGGCCGATGCCTAGGCCGATCACCGACAGCACCAGGACGGCGATCCAGGGCAGCAGGTCGACGATGCGGCCGGAGAGCGGCCCGAAGCGACGCGAGCGGCCGTTGACCACCTTTGCCTTGGCTTGCGCTTCGGCGAACATGGAGGACGGGTCGCGGCCGGGATCAAAGGTTTCGGTATCGTCGATCAGGCGGCGGCCGTTGCTGCTGACCGAAACCGATTTCGATGCGGCCGGCGCGGCTGGCGTGTCGAAGTCCGGCAGGCCCTCGAGGACCTCGTTCTTCGGCCCGCGGGTTTCGGACTTCGGGGCTTCGGTCTTGGGCGCTTCGGTCTTGGGCTGAGGCTGGGCGACGCGCTCGGGCTGCGGCGAGGGCCACTCGGCAGCGGCTTCCGCGTCCTGCTGTTCCTTGATCTCGCGTTCGGTGCGTTCGAGAATCCGGCCGATGCGCTCGGCGACCACGCGGCGGGTCTCGGCGGACGAGCGCGGCGGTGAAGGCGGCGGACCGGCGACTTCAGCGCCTGGAGGCAGGGCAATCTCGGGCGTCGGCGTCACGGCTTCCTGCGTGCGCTCGGCGAGGCGGCGCACGGCTTCGGCGATTTCGTTGCCGACCAACGAGTTCGACGAACCGCTTGACGGCTCTTCGTCGGATTCGGGGCGGCGTGGACGGGGCTGGCCAACGGGGGCTGCTTCCGGCGCGCGCTGTGCTTCGCTGTTCGGGGATGCGAGGTCGATTTCGGGCGTCACCAGCGGCGTCGGGGCCGCAGGGCGTCCGTCCGGATGCTCCAGGAACATCGCTTTCTCCGCGGCTCGCCGGCGCACCAGGGCGTCGACCACCATGACGCGTCCATGGATGCGAGCCTTGCGCCAGAGATCGAAACCGGCGGCGGCGTTGAGGAAATCGCCGGCGTTAAGGTTACGGAGGATGTCGGACTCCCGGAACTGGCCGGGCGAGATGTTGAAGACCAGCGAGACCAGTGCGTCGAACTGGTTCTGGTTAAGCGGGGCGTAGATCAGCGAATAGAGCGCGTCCTCGACCGGCTTGAGGTCGTAGCTCAAGAGGTCTTCAGCATCTTTCGGGCTAATGGTGAGCCCTTCGCGGGCGGTGCGGACATGGCCATAGCCGATCGTCCAGCGTCCGTCGGGCAGGCGCGTGGCCTGCTCGCGGAAGCCTTCGAAGCTCTTGATGAGCTCCAGACCGGCGCGCGATGTGCGCAATCGTCCCGTCATCATCCTGGCCTAAACCGACACATCCCCCGGGGATTTCGCCTGTCCGGTGCAATCCGGACGCCAGTTTCCTAGAGAAGCATCACGGTCGCGAGGCCGAGAAAGACGAAAAAACTCATCATATCAATGCTGGTGAGCACAAAGACGGATGAGGCCACGGCGGGGTCGGCGCCAAGCCGCTTCAAGGTTAAGGGCGCCAGGAGGCCGATCAGGCCGGCCCAGGTGAAGGTGATCATCATCGAGAGGCCGATCACGAGGCTGATCTTGGGGACGTGGAAGAGGACCAGCGAGGCCAGCGCCGCGCTCCAGGCGATGACCACACCGTTGATGAGGGCGGTGAGCGCTTCGCGGCGGATGGCGCGGACGACCATCTGGCCTTCCATGTCGCGCTCGGCGATGGCGCGCACGGCGACGGCCAGGGATTGCGATCCGCAATTGCCGGAGACGCCGGCGACCACCGGCATCAGGAAGGCCAGCGTGACGAACTTGTCGAGCACGCCGGAAAAGATCGACACCACGGTCGAAGCGATGAAGGCGGTGCCGAGGTTGATCGCCAGCCAGGGCACGCGGGCGCGGACGGCGGAAAAGACCGACTGGTTGACGCCGGCCTCGCTGACGCCCGACAGGGCGAGCATGTCTTCCTCGGCCTCGTCCTGGATGACGTCCACCACGTCGTCGATGGTGATCATGCCGGTCAGGCGTCCGGCTTCGTCGACCACGGGCGCCGAGGCGAGGTTGTACTGCCGGAACAGGAAGGCGACCTCCTCCTGGTCCATCTGCGGCGTCACATGGGCGGGTATTTCCTTCATGATCGACTTGAGCGGCGTGTCGCGTGCGAAGCGCAGCAGCTTGGAGACCGATACGCTGCCCTGCAGGCGGAAACCGGGGTCGACCAGGTAGATCTCGAAGAAGTTCTCCGGCAGCTCCTCGATCGCTACATGGCGCATGTGGTCGATGGCCTGGCCGACGTTCCAGAACACCGGAGCGGCGACGAAGTCGCGCTGCATCAGGCGGCCGGCGGATTCCTCGTCGAAGGCCAGCGAGCTTTCGATGGCCGCCCGGTCGGACGGGGTGACGCGCTGGAGGATGCGGGCGCGGCGATCTTCCTCGAGGTCGTTAAGCAGGAAAGAGGCGTCGTCGGTGTCGAGGTGCGCCGTCATCGCCACGATGGCGTCGTCGGTCAGTTCGTGCAGCGCCTCGAGCCGCATCTCGTCCGAGAGTTCGGCGACCGCCTCGGCGGGGAGGCTTTTCGACAGGATGTGGATCGCCTTGCGGAAGGCTTCCGGCGGCAGGTGCTCCAGCAAGTCGGCGGTGTCTGCCGGGTGAAGCTCCTTCATCGTCCGCAGCATGAAGGGCTTGTCGCCGTCGCCGATGGCGCCGACGAACTGGGCGACGAAGGCTGGATTGATCACGCCGGGGCTTTCGACCGCCTCGGTCTCGTCGTGGGGCGGCTCAAGCGTGGCGGCAGCCGATTTCTCGGGATCGGGGGCGTCATTCATCGCGACCTCCCTCTCCCGATACGTTTTTCTTTCAGCTGCTGGGCCTGCTGGTGCGGTCGAGAAGACTCGAACTTCCACGCCTTGCGGCGCTACCACCTCAAGGTAGTGCGTCTACCAATTCCGCCACGACCGCACGCCGAGGCAAGCGCGCCCAATATACCGGGTTGAACAGCTTGTGAAGGGCGGAATGAGCGGGGCGTTTTGTCCAATAATCAGCGATTTTCGCCGGACCAGGCACCCTACCAGACTTCGGGGACTGGGTTGCGCCATTGTCCGGCAAGATACGCCTGTTAGGTTGGCCATGGGGACGTCGTGAAAACCGATTTGGGGGGAACCCTTGAAAGCGATTCTCTGCGCCGCCGCCGGCCTTGCTATGCTTGCGCTTTCGGTTCCTGTGACTGCCCAGCCTGCCGGCGCCGGCGGGCCAACGCAGGCCCAGATTGCTCAAGCCCATACCCTGTTCGACCAGATGGACGCGGCCTGCTCGGCCGGCTCGACCAAGCGGTCATGCGGCGTTCTGGTCTACAGTCCGGAGGACTGCGCGACGGCGAGGAAGAAAGACGGGCATGTGCGGCAGGTCTACGCCACCAACGCCACAACCCACATGGTGCGCTTCCAGCAGAATAACACGGGCGTAGCCAACCAGCGGCCGATCGCCCTGCTCCAGCCTTTCGGCATCATCGACCGCGACGGCAAAACCACGCGGTTTGTAGACCCGGTCTTCGTGTCGTGGGACGAGTACCAGAAAGGCAAGCGGGACGTCGAAACCTGCGGGCAGAAAACCCATCTCGAGGTGAAGGACTTCGACCTCGAGCCTATGCTGCAGAAATTCCTGAAGGCGAACCCCTAGGGCCGCTATTGCTCGGTGGCGAAGTAGTCCTGCACCTGGGCGTCGCGGGTAATGTTGACCGAGATGCGGTCGCCTTCGATCACCAGTTCGCCGCGGGCGATCGGGTGATTATTGGCGAGGATCCAGACCTCGTCGTTCTCCTGCGTGTCGAGCTGGATGACGGCGCCGCGGCCCATGCGCAGGAGTTGCTGCATAGGCATCAGCGACCGGCCGAGCAGGACGGTGATCTCTACGCCAACATGATCCAGTTGCGACTGCACGCACACGCTCCGATATATGGTGCCACGATTCCCCGGTTTGAGTTTCCTGAGGGTTAATTGACGACGGAATGGGCCATTTCAGAGGGGTTGGTGGGCTATCCTGACGCGGTTGCCGCTATGGAAGCGCGCGTTGCAGCCATTGCCGAGGGCCGTGCCAATGAGCTGGTCTGGCTGCTTGAGCACCCGCCGCTCTACACCAGGGGGGCCAGCGCGAAGGACGGCGACCTCAAGGATCCGAATCGATTCCCGGTGTTCGACTCGGCGCGCGGCGGCCAGTTCACCTATCACGGGCCAGGCCAGCGCGTGGCCTATGTGATGCTGGACCTGACGAAGCGGGGACGGGACATCAAGGACTTCGTCTGCTCGCTGGAGGACTGGATCATCGACACGCTGGCGACCTTCAATGTGAAGGGCGAGCGGCGGAAGGGCCTGGTGGGCGTGTGGGTGGATCGCACGCGCCCCGGCGGCGGCAAACGCGAGGACAAGATCGCGGCGATCGGCGTGCGCGTGAGGCGCTGGGTCACTTATCACGGCATCAGCCTGAACGTAGAACCGGACCTCTCCCATTTCGGCGGCATCACGCCGTGCGGTGTGAGCGAACCGGGGCTGGGCGTGACCAGCCTGCACGATCTCGGCCAGCTGGTTCCGATGCACGAGGTCGACGTCGCGCTAAAGGCGGCTTTCGAGAGGAAGTTCGGGGCGGTGGAGCGGGCCGAGGCGCCGGTTTGATCTTCGACCGCCGGGCTCCCGCCCGGCAGTTCACGCGTCAGCGCGAAGTTATGGAGATACCCAGGCCGGTTTGTCGCTTCGCGACAACTGCCGGGCAGGAGCCCGGCAGTCCCAGATCACTGCGGCTTCGGCAGCAGCTCGCCCTGCTTCACATCCGCTGTGCCGACCGGCAGGTCGACGCGATAGCCGTCCCAGCCGGCGATCCATTGGTCAGCGGGACGCACGGCGGCGACGCCCTGGAAGTAGAGCGGCGAGCCGACCTGCACGCTGGGGATGTGGTGGGTGTAGACCAGCAGCTTCACGCCAGCATCGTTGGCCATCTTCGCGGCATCTATTGGAGACACGTGATAGCTGGGGATGTCGCCCATCACCTTTGCGATGCGGGGATTGTTCTGGGCGCCGGCCTGCTGCTTGGCAAGGGCGACCAGGTTGGCGGCCAGCGACTCGCATACCAGAATGTCGGCGCCCCTGGCGTTGTTGACCAGGTTGTCGACCTTGGCCGTGTCGCCGGAGACCACGATCGACCTGCCCTTCCAGTCGAAGCGATAGCCGACGGCGGGGCGAATGGGATCGTGGTTCACTTCGAAGGCTGTGACCTTGAGATCGCCATCCTGGAGGATCACCTCGCTCGCGGTCATCTTGCCAACGAAGGCCTTGCCGAACTCGTGCGGTTCCAGCGGGGAGTCTTTCAGGTCGATCACGGCGGGGCCGTGGTGCGCGAGGCGCAGGCGCGCGTCTTCCGCATAGGCCTGGTTGAAGCCGGCGACGACATCCTTGATCCCGTGTGCGCCATAGACAGCCAGCGGCTTCTGCCGCCCGGCCACCATGGTCTGCATGCGGAACTCGCCGAGATCGCCTATGTGATCCGAGTGATAGTGCGTGAGGAATATCCCTGCGATGCGCGCGCCGGGGAATTGCATCCGAGCCAGTTCTTCCCAGGACTCAGGGCCAGTATCGACGACATAGGCCTTGTCGCCCGCCACCACGATTGTGCAGGCCTTTGCGCGGTTGGGATCGGGCAGTGGCGAGGATGTGCCGCACAGGATGAGGCGCAACGCCTTGCCGTCGAACACTTCCTGCATCGCTGGGCTGCCGGGCACAGGCGGCATGGGCGTGACAGCGACGGATGTTGGCGTCGTGGGTGGAGGCGCCGGCGTTTCACACGCGGCAAGCGCGAGCGATGCGACCAGTCCGGCAATGCGTTTCATGTCCCTGCCCCGCTTGATACTTGCCCGCTTGATACTGGCAGGTAGCTAGCAGGCGCAAAGAAACGAAGCAAACGGCGCCGTTACGCGAACTCCACCAGCACTTCGTCGGCGGCGACAGATGCGCCGGCGCTGGCATTGACGGTTTTCACCACGCCATCGGCTTCGGCGCGGATGATGTTCTGCATCTTCATCGCCTCGACGATGCAGACCGCCTCGCCGGACTTCACTTCCTGGCCGACCGTGACGGCGACCGAGACCACGAGGCCGGGCATGGGGCTCATGATCAGCTTGGAGGTGTCGGGTTTCTGCTTTTCCGGCAGGCGGGAATGCAGGTCGGCCTGGACCGGCGTGCAAACCTTGACGTGACTTTCGACGCCGAGGCGTTTGATGACGAAGCCTTCTTCCGCCGGCGTGATGGCGAGGGCGTAGGCGGCGCCGTCGAGCGTAAGGTCCATCATTCCGAGGCCCGGCTTCCAGTCGGTCTTGAGCGTCATCGCCTTGCCGCCCCCGACCTCCACCTTCGCCTCGCCCATCGCCCAATCGATGTTGACCGGCGTCTGCTTGCGGCCGACCACCGCGATCCAGTCACGGCGCTGCGGACGCGCGGGCTCGGTGCGGCCGGATATGCCTGAGAGGCGCGTGCGGACCAGGACGTTGGCGTAGACAGCTGCGGCGGCGATCAGCTTTTCGACCTCGGCCGATGCGGCGGCGCCGGAGAAACCGTTCGGGAATTCTTCCTTGATGTAGCCCGTCGTGATCTTGCCTGACTGGAAGCGTTTCTGGTCAAGCACAGCGGCGAGGAAAGGCGAGTTGTCCTGGATGCCCTTGATCTCCAGCCGTTCCAGCGCCTTCACGTGCGTGGCGATGGCGGCGGCGCGATCCTTTCCGTGTGTGATCAGCTTGGCGATCATCGGGTCGTAGAACATCGAGATTTCGTCGCCCTCGCGGACGCCGGTGTCGATGCGGACCTCGCCCTCACCCAGCTTGCCCTCGGCGGGGAACTTCATGCGCTTGAGGCGGCCGATGGACGGCAGGAAACCGCGGTACGGATCTTCAGCGTAGATGCGCGACTCGAGCGCCCAGCCCTTGATGCCGATGTCCTTCTGCTTGATCGCCAGCTTTTCACCGGCGGCGACGCGCAGCATCTGTTCGACGAGGTCGATACCCGTTGTCATCTCGGTGACCGGGTGTTCCACCTGCAGCCGGGTGTTCATTTCGAGGAAATAGAAGTTGCGGTTGCCGTCGACGATGAACTCGACCGTGCCGGCGCTGTCGTAGTTCACGGCCTTGGCGAGAGCCACAGCCTGCTCGCCCATCGCCTTGCGCGTCTCGGGCGTGAGGAAGGGCGACGGAGCTTCTTCGAAGACTTTCTGGTTGCGGCGCTGGATCGAGCACTCGCGCTCGTTGAGGTAGAGGATGTTGCCGTGCTTGTCGCCGAGCACCTGAATCTCGATGTGGCGCGGCTGGTCGACAAATTTCTCGATGAAGATACGATCGTCACCGAAGGACGATATAGCTTCGGCGCGGGCGCCCTCGAACCCTTCCTTGGCCTCCTGCGCGTTCCAGGCGATGCGCAGACCCTTGCCGCCGCCGCCGGCCGAGGCCTTGATCATCACGGGATAGCCGATCGAGTCCGCGATCTTCACCGCCTCTTTCGAATCCGCGATCAGGCCCATATGGCCGGGCACCGTGTTGACGCCCGCCTCGGCGGCGAATTTCTTCGAGGTGATCTTGTCGCCCATCGCCTCGATGGCGTGCGGGTTGGGACCGATGAAGACGATCTTCTCGGCCGCCAGGCGCTTGGCGAAGGAGGCGTTCTCCGAAAGGAATCCGAAGCCAGGATGAACCGCCTCGGCGCCGGTCTTCTTCACCGCGGCGACGATCTTGTCCTGGACGAGATAGCTTTGCGCAGCCGGCGAGCCGCCGATGTGGACGGCCTCGTCCGCCATGTCTACGGCCATCGAGCCGGCGTCGGCGTCGGAATAGACAACGACCGTCTTCACGCCCATGCGCCGCGCGGTCTTGATCACCCGGCAGGCGATTTCCCCGCGGTTAGCGATCAGGATCTTTGAAAACATCTCTACCCCGGAAGGCCCATAAACAGTGACGGCAAAGTGACGATTGAGCGCCTTCGGTCAAGGCGAATCTGGGCGTTTTACGCCGCCTGCGTCGCCGTGGGACGCCAACTGGGCTTCGAGCAGTCCCATCCTGGCGGTAACCGACACGAGGAAGGCCGTCGACCAGCCGATGAGCAGGAAGCCATTGGCGCTTTCTATGGCGGCGATCAGCCTGCGGCCGTGACTGACCACCACATCGCCGATCCCCAGCGTGGTGAACGAGCTGGTAGAGAAATAGAGGCTGGTTTCGAGCTCGTGGAATTCGCCTAGCGACAGATAAAGTGCGGCGTAAGCCCAGATGTCGAGGCTGTGCAGGAAAACGAGACCGAACACCACCATCAGGAGGCTCGCGCCTTTCTCGAGTGCGCTGCCCTTGCGCCATCGGACCGGAACCTCGGCCCGCAAAATGGCAATGAGCCCGGCCAATCCAAAGAAGTGGACGCAGATCGTTCCGATCATCATGCCGGAAGCAATCAGTAGATTGTCGAAGAGCATGTTCGGTCTCCTTGTTCAGAAGACCGTGCGCCGGTTAACGAAATTGACCGGAGCTGGGCAGGCGCCGACCTGCTGAAGACTCAATCTTCAGGCCTCGTTAACCACCCAGCCGGAGGTTCGCAGGCGGGACAACGGACAGGGCTTTTCCCATGTTCTTCTATGGACGGCACACGTGGCGCGGCGAAAGCGGCAAGCGCTACATGTTCAAGTCGGCGCTGACCAAGCACGGCATCCCTGACGATTCCGGCGGCATCTATGTCTTCGTGAAGCGCCATTTCGGATTCTTCCTGCAGGCTCTTTATGTCGGCAAGGCTGCCAACCTGCGCGAGCGCCTGCTCGGCCACGAGAAGTGGGGCAAGGCCTGGTGGATCCTTGGCGCGACCGAACGGCATGTGATGCGGATCGGATCGGAAACCGAACGCCGCATGATCGAGGAAGACCTGATCCGCGGCCTCAAGCCTCCGATGAACGACGTGATGATGCCGCGTTCCGAGGACGACGCGCCGAACACGCCGCAGCTTCGCAGGAGCTGGGTGTGGCGTCGGCAAGTGGAGGATTGGCTACGCGGGCTCTTCGGAATGGAACCGAAACATCCGGTGGCGACCTACCGCAACACGCACCGGCACCATAAGGCTGCGCCAAGCATGAGCGCCGCCGAGTACTGGAACAAGCGGGCCTGATCCAGGACCGCCGGGCTCCCGCCCGGCAGTTCACGCGGCAGCGCGAAGCTGGTGATCGGACGAGCGGAGTGTGTCGCTGCCCGACAATTGCCGGGCGGGAGCCGGGCGGTCCCGGATTACTCCCTCACCTCATCCGGCGCGGGTTTGCCGGAAAGCACGGCGGCGATGTTGTCGAGGGCGCGCATGCCCATGGACACTCGCGTTTCGATCGTGGCAGTGCCGATGTGGGGGAGCAGGAAGGCGTTCGGCAGGTCCTTGAAGCGCTGGTCGAACTGCGGCTCTTTCCGGAAAACATCGAGGCCGACAGCGGCAAGATGGCCGGAGGTCAGAGCTTCGAGCAGCGCGTCTTCATCGACCAGGGAGCCCCGCGCCGAATTCACGAACACCGCGCCTTTCGGCAGCAGGGCGAACTTCTCGCGCGTCATCAGGGTGACGCCGCTGCCCGGCAGGTTGAGGCTGAGCACCTGGCAGCGCGGCAACATCGCATCGAGACTGTCGTAGTAGATCGCGCCGTGTTCGAGTTCCGCCGGCAGGCGCGTACGATTGTGGTAGATGATCGGCATGTCGAAGCCGCGGGCACGTTGCGCCACAGCGCGGCCGATGCGGCCCATGCCGACGATGCCCAGCGTCTTGCCGGTCATGTCCCAGCCCAGCATGTCGCGGAAGCCGTTCCGGCGCTGCCAGCTCTCGGCCATGATCTGCATGTTTTCCTTCGCCCGCCGCAGGGCGCCGAGCATCAAGAGGATCGTCACGTCGGCGGTCGCATCGGTCACCACGTCCGGCGTGTTGGCGATGACGATGTTGCGGGCGCTGGCGGCCGGAATGTCGATATGATCGAAGCCCACGCTGGTCGTGGCGATGATCTTCAGCGACGGCGGGAAACGATCGAGGTCCGGCTTGCGCAACGGCCGGCCGAAGGTCGAAAGGATCGCCTCGCTCTGTTGCTCGTGGGCGATGCGCACCCAGTCATCGAGCGACAGGAAGTTGTCGGTGACATACGCGTCGAACTCCGCCTTGCAGCGTTCGACGACCTCGGCCGGCATTGGCAGACCGACCAAAAGCCGGCCGAGTTTTTTCGTCATCAACTATTCCGTCAGGCGTTGTGGCTGATCTCGCGGCCCCTGGTTTCAGGCAGCAGGAAGATTGCCAGCACGAAGGTGATGCCGGCGATGATGACCGGATACCAAATGCCGCTGTAGATATTCCCGGTCGCCGCCACGATCATGAACGCCGTGGTCGGCAGCAGGCCGCCGAACCATCCGTTGCCGATATGGTAGGGCAGCGACAGCGACGTGTAGCGTATGCGGGCGGGGAACAGCTCGACCAGCATCGCCGCCATCGGGCCGTATACCATGGCTGTGAACACCGTGGTCAGCGCGATGATGAGGATCACCATCAGCTTGTTGATCTTCGTGGGATCGACCGCCGTCGGATAGCCGGCCGCCGAAAGGTCGGCCCGCACCTCCTTCTGGAAGGCGGCGATGGCGTCGGCGCGCTCCTTGCCCGCCAGCTTGGTCGGGTCGGGGGCCGTGATCGTCTTGGAGCCGATCGCCACCTGCGCCACCGAGCCGGCAGGCAATGGTTTCGAGTCGTATGATACGCCCTGCTTGGGCAGGTAGTTCTTCACGATGTCGCACGAGGTCGAGTCGAACTTGTTCTTGCCCACCGGATCGAACTGGAACGAGCAGGTCGAATTATCCGCGCTCACCACCACCGGCGAGTTCGTCTGCGCGGCGGCCAGCGCCGGGTTCACGTACTCGGTGATCTGGTGGAACAGAAAGAAGTAGGTCAGCACCGGCAGCAGCAGTCCCGCCAGCACCAGCGGCTTGCGTCCGATCTTGTCCGACAGCCATCCGAAGAACAGATAGGCCGGCGTGCCGAGACCCAGCGCGATCGCCATGATCTCATAGGCGTCGATGGCCGGCACCTTCAGGGTCTGCTGCAGGAAGTAGAGACCGTACAGCGTGCCCGAATACCAGATCACCGCCTGGCCGGCGACGCAGCCAAAGAGGGCGATCAGCACGTACTTGAAGTTGCTCCACTTGAACGTCTCGGAGTACGGCTTCTTCGATGTCGCAGCTTCGGCTTTCATCTTCTGGTAGACCGGGCTCTCATTGAGCTGCAGCCGGATCCAGAGCGAGCAGACCAGAAGCAGGATCGACATCATGAAGGGAACGCGCCATCCCCAGTCGGCGAAGGCGTCTCCCTTGGTCTCGGTCGTCGTAATGCCGGTCGCGGACAGCATTGAATGGATAAAGGAGAAGGCGCTCGTGTTGGTCTGCACGACGATGATCAACACCAGCGAAAGCAGCAGGCCGACCGTCGCCGTGATCTGAATCCAGCTGGTGGCCCAGCCCCGCTGGCCGGGCTTGGAGTGCTCGGCCACATAGATCATCGCGCCGCCATACTGGCCGCCGACCGCAAGGCCCTGGCAGACGCGAAGGAAAACCAGGATGATCGGCGCGGCGATGCCGATCTGGTTGTAGTCAGGCAGGAAGCCCACCAGAAAGGTCGAGGCGCCCATGATGACCAGAGCGATGAGGAACGTCGCCTTGCGTCCGAACATGTCGCCCAGGCCGCCAAAGATGAGACCGCCGAACGGCCGCACCACGAAGCCAGCCGCGAACGCCATCAGCGCCAGGATGAAGCCGGTGCTTTCGTCCACGCCGTTGAAGTAGTGCTGGTTGATGTTCGCGATCAGCGAGCCGTAGAGGAAGAAGTCATACCATTCGAACATGGTGCCGACGCCGGATGCGCCGATAACCAGGACTTCGTTGGTCTTCTTGGCAGGCTTGGCCGCATCTGCGGTTGCTGCAGATTCCATGACGCTTCTCCCCTCTGCCGCTCTTCGTCGGCAGTTGCTCTCTCGGGCGTGAAGGTGCAACGGGCTGACGCCAAGGGCAAGGCGAAAGCGGCCAAGCCCCCTCGCCCGGCAAAGATAAACATGACACTCTCAAGCGCATGTGATGCGCATTCGCGGCATGGAGGGTGGGACCCATGAAACGTGCGATTTACACGGTATCGGCCGCAGGCTTGGCCCTTTTGCTGGCGGGGTTCGGTCCGCCTGAGCTGCCGCGGGAGCGGGCGCAGCAGGATACGTGGAAAACCTGGATACCTGAGCCGAAGCGGAAAGAGCCGATCATCGCAGCGCCCGACCTGCCCTCGGACGAGACGCATGCTTCGCCTGCCCTGACCTGCAAACGGGTCATATCGGTCTTCAATTCGAAGAAGGCAGAGCAACAACAGACCGTTCCGTCCCGCAGCGAACAGGAGGACAAACAGTTTACGACCGACTTTGCGGCGCTGTTCAAGGCAAGCCGCGAGGAACGGAGCGCGGATGTGGTGAAGCTCGCTGAGAGGGCGGCGCGACTGGCGGTCACGCCTGATGAATGGACTCAGATCGAACAGGTACGGTTCAGAGCCTATCTCGATCTCAAGGACAAGTTTCGCGCGCTAAAGGCGGTGGATGCGCTGCTCTCGCTTGGATGCCAGTCCGAGCTGATGATGACGACGTATCAGAACATACATGCCGACCTTCGCCAGCAGATGGGACTGCCGCCCGGCTGAGCGAAGCCGTTGCGGAGCGTGCGGCGGGGGAGCAGTATGCCGCGCAGATTCCGGGGACTTTCCCGAGGGGAGACATTCATGATCCGCCGTGCCGGACTTGTCGTGCTTGCTGTCGCCGCGCTGGGCCTTGGGGCGTGCGGGGAGTCACCGCAGCAGAAGGCGGAGCGTGAGCAGAAAGAGGCCGCAGCGAAGCTGGCTTCGGTGCTGGGTGGGGCGGTCAATCCGCTTGGCGGCACGCCTGACCAGCAGAAAGCGGCGGCCGCGATGCTCGGCACGCTGGCGGCCAACGATCCGAACATGACAGCCGAGGACAAGGCGAAGGCGCAGAAGATTTTCGGCGCGATGGCGAGCGGGAATGTGAACCCGGCGGCGTCGGCCTACATGGCCGGCCTCAACAAGGTTTCGGCGGTGATCGCGACCGTGAAGGATGACGCTTCAGCCAACGCGGCGCAGGCGCAGCTGGCGCCAATCTTCGCTGAAATGAAGGGACCCGCCGACCAGCTCAATGCGATGAACAAGGACGACCGCGACGTGGCGATGGGCTCGGCCGCGATGCAGATCATGACGGCGTAAGCCTCGCTGATGACCTCGGTGATGCCTGTGGCGATGTCGAACCCGGCGCTGGGAGACAAGATCGGCAAGCTGCTGGACCAGATGCCGGAGATCAAGGACTAGGCCGGGCATCTCTTTCGGTCTGGCCTAAAGGGGAGATACGGGATGGGCAGGTTTTCGATGCGGGTAGCGGCGGGTGGCGCCTTGGTGATGGTCGTCTTGGGGGCTCTCAGCCCTTCCTGGGCGCAGGGCGATCCGACCCAGCAGTGGATCGTCTGCTATGGGCCACAGCAGAATGGAAGGCTCGATCCGCCGAAGAAAGTCTACATGAGCGGAGTATCGACCGCGGTTCGCGTCACGGGCCAGACCGCTGTGCTGATAACCGAGGCCTTTCACGCCTTCGCCTTGCAGAAATATGGCGCGGACTTTGCGCCCCATTGCGACTGGTACGCTACGGAAGATCAGGCAAAGCGGATGCTGAACTACCGCGTGGCCCAGCCGACGCCGCCAGCCGTGGCCACCGGCTGGGTCTGGACGCAGCCTGAGTCCGACAAGAACCCACCGCCCCCACCGCCTCCCAAGCCGGGAACGCGTAACGGTCATTGAGAGAGGCTTGTCGCGGATGATAGCGTCCTGATCCCGGTTGGATGGGAGATACGAGATGAGCCGCAGACTTTGGACTTGCGTGACAGCCGCCAGCGCCTTTGCTGCGGTTCTTGCTGCCTCGAGCCCGGCCTCGTGGGCGCAGGGTGATCCGACGCGGCAGTGGTTCTTCTGTTACGGGCCGCAGGCGCAGGGAAGGCTCGTGGCGCCGAAGGACATGTATGTGAGCGAGGTGTCGACCGCGATCCACGTCACGGGCCAGACCACCCTGTTGGCGCAGGACGCGTTCAAGGCCTTTGTCGTGAAGAAGTACGGCGCCGACTTCGAACCGCGCTGCGACTGGTATTCGACAGAGGCCCAGACATCCAAGGCGCGGAAGGGATGGGCGGCCGCGTCGGGCCGGAAGGAGATCACGACAGGCTGGACCTGGACTCAGCCGGAGTCCGACAAGAACCCGCCGCCCCCGCCCAAGCCGAAACCGGGGGCGTTGGAGCACTGAGGGCTTCGCCTACAACGGAATGTTGTCGTGCTTCTTGGGCGGGTTGGTGAGCTGCTTGCCTTTGAGGGACCTTAGGGCGCGGATGATGCGGCGGCGGGTGCCGTGGGGCATGATGACGTCGTCGATGTAGCCGCGTGAGGCGGCGACGTAGGGGTTGGCGAACTTGTCCTGGTATTCCTTGGTGCGCGCAGCGAGCTTTTCAGCGTCGCCCGCGTCGGCGCGGAAGATGATCTCGACGGCGCCCTTGGCGCCCATCACCGCGATCTCGGCGGTCGGCCAGGCGAAGTTGAGATCGCCGCGCAGGTGTTTCGAGCTCATGACGTCGTAGGCGCCGCCATAGGCCTTGCGCGTGATGACGGTGACTTTCGGAACCGTTGCTTCGGAATAGGCGAAGAGCAGCTTCGCGCCGTGCTTGATGAGGCCGCCATATTCCTGCTTCGTCCCCGGCATGAAGCCCGGCACATCGACGAAGGTGACGATCGGGATGTTGAAGCAATCACAGAAGCGCACGAAGCGCGCGGCCTTGCGGCTGGCGTCGATGTCGAGCACGCCGGCGAGGCTCATCGGCTGGTTGGCGACGAAGCCGACGGTGGTTCCCTCCATGCGGCCGAAGCCGGTGAGGATGTTCTTCCCGAAGTCCTTGCCGATCTCGAAGAAGTCGCCTTCGTCAGCGACTTTCTGGATCAGCTCCTTCATATCGTAGGGCGTGTTCGGGTTGGCGGGGACGAGCGTGTCGAGCGAGAGCTCGGCGCGGTCCGGATCGTCGAAGGACGGGATGGCGGGCGGCTTTTCACGGTTCGAAAGCGGCAGGAAGGAGATGAGGCGGCGCATCTGCGTCAACGCCTCGATGTCGTTCTCGAAGGCGCCATCGGCGACGCCGGACTTGGCGGCGTGCACGCGGGCGCCGCCAAGGTCTTCGTGCGTGACGATCTCGTTGGTGACGGTCTTCACCACGTCGGGGCCCGTCACGTACATGTAGGACGTGTCCTTCACCATGAAGATGAAGTCGGTCATCGCGGGCGAGTAGACATCGCCGCCGGCGCACGGGCCCATGATGACGCTGATCTGCGGGATGACGCCGGAGGAGAGCACGTTCTCCATGAAGATGTCGGCGTAACCCGCGAGCGAGTCGACGCCCTCCTGGATGCGGGCGCCGCCAGCGTCGAAAAGGCCGATGACCGGCGCGCCGTTGCGGGCGGCGGCCTGCTGCACCTTGACGATCTTCTCGGCATGCGCGCGCGACAGCGAGCCGCCGAACACGGTGAAGTCCTTCGAGAAGACATAGACGACCCGGCCGTTGATCGTGCCCCAGCCGGTGACAACGCCATCGCCTGGGATGCGCTGCTTCTCCATG
>DASZSI010000214.1:0-13886 GCA_035548775.1 Hyphomonadaceae bacterium | reverse complement strand
GACCTGGGGCCATCCGGTCGGGGCGCTCAGCACGAGACGGGGGACGCGGAGCCCGCGTAACCTAACGAGCGATCCCGCCGCAAGGCGGCGAGCAGGACTACCCCACGCGGGATCACCCCCGCGTCCCCACGCCCTCCACCTGTCCGGAGGCGCACCCCTCGTCTTGGCCGAAAGCCCGCAAGGGCCGAGCCAGGACACAGCATCCCAGGCGGTCTCCCACCGGCCTGAAGGAGAGGGTGTGTCTTGGCCCAACGAGCCGGCCCAACAAGCCGTTCACCGGACGGTCATCACTGCGCCCGCATTGTCCGCGACAATGGCAATCCTCGGACGGCATTCGGGCGCCCGGAATTCAGGGGCAGGGACGGGTCGCTTCGGCCTGGCCGGACTCGCCCTGATCGCGCTCCTCCTGTCGGCCTGCGCCTCGGCGCCCATGCCCACGCCGATCAGCCACGGCGCCCGGTCGCCGCTGATCCCTTCTCCGGCCGATCCCGTTGCTCCCGCCTACGACGCGTCGAGCCAACCGATCGTCCTTTCCAACCAGCCGCCATCGGAATGCGTGCCTTTCGCCCGGACCGAATCCGGCGTGCAGATCTACGGCGACGCCGTCACCTGGTGGGCGCAGGCCGACGGCAGGTATCCGCGCTCGGGCCATCCGGCTGAGGGTTCCGTGCTGGTGCTGCGCGGCTGGAACGACGAGACACGCGGGCATGTCGCCGTCGTGCGCTCGATCATTTCGGAGCGCATGATCCGTGTCGATCACGCCAACTGGCTGCACACCGGCGAGATCAGCCTCAACGTGCCGGTGGCCGACGTCTCACCCGACAATGACTGGAGCGAGGTGCGCGTGTGGAACGTGCCTGCCGGCGCCTGGGGCGGGCGCGTCTACCTGGCGCAGGGCTTCGTCCATCCGATTGGCCCGATCCCGCCGCCTTACGAGCCGCCGGCGGCCCTGACGGCCGATCCGTCTACCGGCCAGCCGCCCGTTGGATGACGCGGCCTCGCTGCGCCTTCCATTCCGCCGCCGTCTGTCCCCACAGGTCGACCGGATCGTTCTGGAAGGGTGGAGGCATCTTGCCCGGCCCCCGGTTCACCGAGCCAAGACGCTGGGCCAGCTTTTGAGAGTTCACATTGTCCGGGTGGATCGAATGGATGATGTCGGTCCAGCCCAGCACATCGACCGCGAAATCCATCGAGGCGATAGCCGCCTCCATCGCATAACCCTTGCCCCACACCTCGCGGATGACGCCCCAGCCGACCTCGTACCCCGGCCACTGATGCGGCATCCACGGGCCGACACGCCCGACCCAGCGGCCGCTCGACTTCTCGAACACGGAAAACATCGCAAAGCCCGCGCCGTGCCACGAGCCGATCATGGTGCAGATGCTGCGCCAGACCACTGACGGCGGCTGGACCTTGCCGATGTAACGGGCGGCTTCCTCGTCCGCCATGAACGCGCACCACGGCTCGAACTCCTTCAGCGACGGCACGCGCAAGACAAGACGCGCGGTTTGGATCACCGTGTCCATTCTGGAGGCCATGCGTGTCTCCCTCAGGGCGTAAGGCCGCGTCCGCCGCTCACCGTGACGAACGAGCCGGTTGTGTAGGATGAGTCATCGGAAAGAAGCCAGAGGATCGCTTTCGCCACTTCCCCAGCCGTGCCCGCGCGGCCCATCGGCAGGGAGGGGCCAAGCCGTGTGACACGGTCCGGTTCGCCGCCGGACGCGTGAATTTCGGTGTCGATGATGCCCGGCCGCACCGCGTTGACGCGGATGCCTTCGCCGGCGACTTCGAGCGCGAGCCCCAGCGTGAAGGTGTCGATCGCGCCTTTCGAGGCGGCATAGTCGACATACTGCCCAGGCGATCCGATCTTCGATCCGGTCGAGGCGATGTTGACGATCGATCCGCCCTTGCCGCCGTGGCGCGTAGACATCCGTCTGATCGCCGCGCCCGCGCACAGGAACGAGCCGGTGACGTTGACCGCCATCGTGCGCGCGAGTCGCTCGGCCGTCATCTCGTCCACTCGCGCCGCCTGGTCGACGATGCCCGCATTGTTGACGAGGCCGGTGAGCCGCCCGAGGCTGTCCGCGGCGCGGAAGATCGCCTCGACATCATTCGCGCTGGCGACATCGCCCCGAACCGCTGCTGCCTTGCCGCCCCTGGCCATGATCTCTGCCACAATCTTTTCGGCCGCATTCGCCCGAGAGGCGTAGTTGACCACCACAGCATAGCCGCGCTCGGCCGCAAGCAACGCCGCCGCCGCGCCGATGCCGCGTCCGCCGCCGGTGATGACGACGACGCCGTTCGCCACGCTGGTCACTTTCGACCGCCTCCCTCGATGGAGGGCGACCCTAGCCGCGAATGGCTTCCGATGAAACCGGCCGCCAGCCCATGATGGCGAGGAGATTGCCCTCGGGATCGGCAAACGGCCGCAGCGCGAGTTCGCGCCCTGCATTGTCGCGCTGGAGCACGTTTGCCGCGTGCGGGAATTTCACGCCGCGCTTTTCCAGTGCGGCTTCGGCGGCCGAAAAATCCTCCGGCTCGAAATAGAGGATCTTGTCGCCCGGCTTTGCGCCCTGCGCCGGCCCGATCATCAGCCGCACGCCGCCCACGCCGAAGAACGACATGCCGGAAACTTCGAACAGCGCCGATAGTCCCAACGTATCACGGTAGAAGCCCGCTAGTTTTTCCGGATCGGCGGCCGCAATGCCGACCTGGGCGAAACCCGTCACGGCGGACTTGTCCTCGGCCATCGCATTCCCCATCTCGACAGGCGACAATAATTAGTTAGACTAACGAACTATGTCAATGCGAATCGACGACAGGGCCAGGGCGGGGCCGCGGGAAAGGAAAAGGAACGAAGGGCAGGGCGAGGACTGGCTCGCCGACCGCCTCCATCGCGGCGCCATCGCGCTGTTGCGTGCGGTGAAGGTCGCGGATCAGGAAACCGGGGTCAGCCCGCCGCGTCTTTCCGCCCTGTCGGTCCTGGTGTTCGGCGGCCCGCAGAGCCTTGCCTCACTCGCCAGCGCCGAAGGCGTGAAGCCGCCCACGATGTCGAAACTGGTGGCGGAGTTGGAGGCGGACGGTTTCGTCGCCAAGTCGCCTGACCCGAAAGACGGGCGGGGTCTCGTCATCGTGGCAACGCCGCGCGGGCGGAAACTGATGCTCGAAGGCCGCGATCGCCGGCTCGCCATCCTGAAGCAGCGCCTCGGACGGCTGTCGAAAGCCGACCTCGCCCGGCTCCACGCCGCCGCGCCCCTGCTGCTGGAGTTGGCTCGCGGCTAACGGGCAAGAATGCCTGCGACCGATCTCTTCAGCGCCTGTTCCCAGGGCGTGAACGTAAGGCCCAGCAGCTTCACCGCCTTCTCATTCGACAATCGCGCATTGAGCGGGCGCATCGCAGGCGCATTGAACTCGGCGGTGGTGACGCCCTCGATCTCCGCGAATGGCCCGCCTTGCGCACGCGATTCGGCCATGATCTGGCGGGCCATGCTGGCGCGGTCCATCACATCGGACGAGACGACGTGGAGAAGGCCGGAAAGCTGCGCCCCCCTCGCTTTCTCGCGAGCGATCCGGATCAGCGACCGGGCGATGTCTGGCGCATAGGTGGGCGGGCCGATCTGGTCGTTGACCACGCGCAGCTTGGGCCGCGTGCGCGCCAGCTCGATCATCTTCGAGACGAAGTTGTCTCCGTACTCGGAGAAGACCCACGCCACCCGCACGGTCAGCGCATCGGGATATTCGGTCGCCACCGCAATCTCGCCCGCCGCCTTGGATCGCCCATAGGCCGACATCGGCGTCTGCGTTTCCTCCTCCATGTGCGGCTGGTCGCCCGAGCCGTCGAACACGCAATCCGTCGACATATGGATGAACGCTATCCCGCGCGTCCGGCACAGCAGGGCCAGCGCGAGCGGTCCGCTGGCGTTCACCGCCATCGCCAGCGCCTCCTCGGTCTCCGCCTTGTCGACGAAGTTGTACGCGCCTGCGTTGATCAGCACATCCGGCTTCGCCCGCTCGACAAAGGCTGCAAGCGACCTGTCATCCCGCAGGTCCGCCTCAGCGGCGCCAGCCTGGATCAGTTCAAACGATCCATCCGCCGCCGCCGCCAGCGCCCGCGCGGTCTGTCCATTTTTCCCGATGCACGCGACGCGGAGGGTCATGACCCGTGAGGGCGCTCGTTCAGCCAACGCTCGATGGACTGAACCAGCCCCGGAAGATCAAGCCGCACGGCCCGCCATATCAAAGCGTGATCCAGCCCATCCTCATACCAATGCGAGGCAAGATCGCGAAACGCCTTCGGTCCCGACCAATCGGCCGCCGGATCGATGGCCGCCAGTATTTCCGGCGGCACATCTTTCAACGCCTCACCGAACCGAATGAGCAATCGCTCGATTGCGTACTGACGTTCCTCGTTTGCAAGATATGTGACTTCGGTGTCGCCCGCCGTCAGGGTGATTGCCCTCTTGCCCACGTGAAGCGCTGCTCTGAGTGCGCCCTCCGGCCCCTTCGATCTGCCGCCTCTCGATTGCGACGATTCAGAAGACACGAATGATGTCCGAACCGACATTCGCCCGAAAGCGAGGCAGCCGGATATAGCCGCCATAGTCGTGCACATCGACCGGGGATTTCAGGATCGCCGCCAGCGTTTCCCGAACATGTGCGAGATCGAAGATCGTAAACGACCCGTCAGCGGCTTCGACCAGAAGATCGACATCGCTATCCGGTTCCGCACTGTCCCGAGCCACGGAGCCATATAGATAAAGTCCACTCACTCCCATGGCCGAGAGTGTTGGCCGGGACCGTTCAAGGCTGGCAATGGCGTCCGCTCGCCGCATGATTGGAATCTATCACGCGAAGTCCGGATAGGCGAGCGCAACCAGCGCCGACATATGGCTAGGGTTAATCAGCCTACGCCAGCGACGTATCGAGTTTCTTGCAGGCATCCAGCAGGCCGCGCACGGCGCCGACGCTCTTCTCGAACATCGCCTTCTCGGCGTCGTTGAGGTCGAACTGGACGATGCGCTCCACGCCGCCGGCGCCGATCACGCAGGGCACGCCGACATAGAGGTCTTTCACGCCGTACGGGCCGGTGAGGTTGGCCGCCACGGGCAGGACGCGCTTCTTGTCTTTCAGGTAGGCCTTCGCCATCGCGATGGCCGATTCGGCCGGGGCATAGAAGGCCGAGCCGGTTTCGAGCAGGGCGACGATCTCGCCGCCGCCGCCGCGCGTGCGCTTCACCATCGCGTCGAGCTCTTCCTGCGTGAACAGGCCCGCCTTCACGCACTCCGGCAGCGGCACGCCGCCGATCGTGGAGTGGCGCACCATCGGAACCATGTCGTCGCCGTGGCCGCCGAGCGTCCAGGCCTTCACGTCCTCGACCGAGATGCCGGTCTTCTCGGAGAGGAAATAGGCAAAGCGCGCGCTATCGAGCACGCCGGCCATGCCGACTACGTGCGAAGCGGGAAGCCCTGAAAATTTCTGCAGAGCCCACACCATGGCGTCGAGCGGGTTGGTGATGCAGATCACGAACGCTTTCGGGCAGTGCTGCTTGATCGCTGCGCCGACCGACTTCATGACGCCGAGGTTGATGCCGATGAGATCATCGCGGCTCATGCCAGGCTTGCGCGGCACGCCGGCGGTGACGATCACGACGTCCGAGCCGGCGATGGCCGAGTATTCCTCGAGCGAGCCGCCCGTCAGCTTGCCGTTCTGGCCGTAGACCGAAGCCGCCTCGGCGATATCCAGCGCCTTGCCCTTGGCGATGCCGCCCTTCATGTCGACCATCACCACATCGCCCAGTTCCTCGCGCGAGCAGATGTGGGCGAGCGTGCCGCCGATCATGCCGGCGCCTACGAGGGCGATTTTCTTGCGGGCCATGCGGGAGTCTCCTGGAAGGTCAGATGCGGGTTGAGGCGAAGGATCGGGCTGAAGCGCGGTGTCGACTATGTTCGAGCCGGTGACAAGGGCGGCGGTCTCTTCGACAAGCTGGGCGGCTTTTTCAGCCTTCCGCCGCGATCCGAACAGCCAGCCAAACATCCTCGGCCCATGCGAAAACGCGGGGAGCGTTAGCGCAAGCGCGCTCCCGGGGCAATGTGCGTGGGAATCGGGCGCCTACTTGGCCACAAACAGTTCAGCGCCCCAGGTGCAGGTCTTGGCGCCGCAGTTTGCCATCACAACGTCGATCCGCACCTTCGAGGCCGCAAGCGGATTGATGTACACCTGCGTTGTGAGGGGCCGCCTTTCGCCATCATGGATGTCGGACCCGTCCTCAGCATTGACCGCTTTCAGGTCCACCGTGCAGGACGAGGAGCAGGCCGCCACGACGATGTGCGCCTTTCGTGGGTCGACATCGATGGTGAAACTGGATTTGCCGTCCTTGGGCAGGTCGCCAACCTGCATGTCCCCCAGCGGCTCAACCGGAAGCTGGGAGGCGTAGGTCGATATCCGGTCGGTTATCTTTTCGACCGGCGATTGCGCGGAAGCTGTGGCCGTTCCGAGCGCAAGTCCCAGGCCTGCTAACGCAACGCGCACGCTGGCTGCGTGCAGCCCCGTTCCCGTCTTCATATCCGTCTCCCGCTCCCGAGCTCTCAACGGATCAAAGCGAGGCGCCGGGTGTCAACGGCAGGACTGCATTCGGACTGCCCAAATCAGGCGCCGCACACGTCAATTCGCGGCTTCCGGCGGCTGCTCCCGCTCCGCCGCCAGATAGTCGGCTGACCGCATTTCGTGCAGGCGGCTGGCGGTGCGCTGGAATTCGAACGCGCCGTCGCCCGCGGGATAAAGATCGTCCGGTTCGGCGCCGGCGGACATCACCAGTTTGGTTTTGGATTCGTAGAGCGCATCGATCAGCGTGACGAATCGCGCCGCCCAGGTACGCTGGTCGACGGTCATCTTCGGCACACGATCGATCAGCACCGTGTGATAATGCCGGGCGAGGGCGAGATAGTCCGCCGCGCCCAGCGGATGCGCGCACAGGTCTTCGAAGCTTGCTCTTGCAACGCCCATTGCCTGGCGCGGAACCTTCAGCGTGCGTCCCCCGACATCGATCGACTCCGGCGAGGGCGCTGCTCCGGCGGTCAGCCGAGCGAATGCCGCATCCATGTGCGCGTCCGCCCCACGTCCCAGCGGGCAGTAATAAACCGGCGCCGCCGTCAGCCGCTCAAGCCGATAGTCCCGCGCAGCCTTCAACTCGACGACATCCAGCTCCTCCTCCAGCCGCTTGATGAAGGGCAGGAACAGCTGGCGGTTGATGCCGTCCTTGTAGAGGTCCGAAGGCTTGCGGTTGGATGTCGCCACCACGGTCACGCCGCGATCGAACAGCTGTTCGAACAACCGGCCCAGGATCATGGCGTCGGCGATCTGGTTGACATGGAACTCGTCGAAACAAAGGAGCGCGGCGTTGTCGGCAAAATGCCGGGCTGTCGCCGGCATCGGATCATCGCCCGCGCCACGCACATGCGCCGGATGCTTCCGCCGCTCGTCCTGCGTCAGCTTCCGCCACTCGAAAATGAAGGCGTGCACCTCCAGCATGAAGTCGTGGAAGTGCACGCGGCGCTTTTCCTTCACCCGCGCCGCTTCGAAAAACAGGTCCATCAGCATGGACTTGCCGCGACCGACCCCGCCCCAGAGATAAAGTCCCTTGTGCTTTTTCTCGCCGAACCAGCCCTGGCTGCCGACCAGCGCCTTTTCCAGGGCATCGAGCTTCGCCACTGCCTCCGCCTGCGCCGGGTCGGGCGCGAGAAGGCCCTCGGCAAGCCTTTGATTGTAAAGCTGTTGAACCCGGCTCATCCCGCCCGCGATTAGCCGGGTTTCCTGGCGAAGTGAAAGCGGTTTCGCGTCGCGGCCAGGAATTCATCCCGGCTATTCGGCTGCGCAATGGAGGAATTCCCGCTGCTCAATGTCGGAATCGCCCCTCCCGATCCGTCTTCAAGGCGTGGACAAGCGCACAACGGACACAGCGCCAAGCCAAGGAGGGCGAGCCATGATGATCGAACGCAATGGACTGAGCGGCCTCGCGCTGCGGCTGTCGGTGCTGGCGCTTGCCGCCCTGGTTTTCGGCTGCGCCCCCAGGCCCTTGTTCAGCGACCGCACGATTGCTTCAGCGCCTGTCGCTTCGGCGCCGGCGGTCAGCCCGCCGGCCGGCTGATCCCGATCAGTTCGCCTTTGCCGCCTTCGCGTCCGTGACCGGATCGCGGTCCTTGCCGACCGTGGCATAGAACAGGTCGTGCAGGTCCGGCATTGGCGTGGTGACCTTGGTGGGCGGAATGCCGATCGAGGTGGCCTGGTGCGCCAGGATCAACCAGCGCCCATCCGCCTGCTTCTCCAGCACGAACATGGCCAGGGCGGCGTTCTCATAGGTCTGCTGCGCGGCATACGCATAGAAATAGCCGCGCTCCCACACCATCGCCTTGGCCAGGTGCGCATCCACCTTCAGCACGTCGATATCGTAGGAGAATTTCAGCGCCTGGGCCGCCAGCTCATTATTTATGTGAGGTCCGCTCCACGCCGCTGCGCTGCGTTGGGCCGCAGGAATGTCCGGGATTTCGGCATAGCCGGGCCCGGCATCAACGCCGCCCGGCGCCATCAGCAGGTAAGGCCGGTCCGCTTCTGCGTGCCCGACCCGGCTGTACCAGTCGGCGATCACCGCTCGGACCTTTGCCCCATCGTCTGGCGTCTGCGCGAACGTCGGCAGGGCGGTAAAAAGCCATAGGACAAGAACAGCGATGGCGCGCATGGGAAACCCCTCGTCGCTCGCGAGGCTGCCCGCCGATCCCGGCGAAATTTGGCCAAGGAAGATGTAAGAGTTTCAGCCCGCAGCCGTCTTCATGCTGGGCGGCATCAGCCCGGCGATGAAGTCGCGGAACAGCTCCGGCCGCCGCGCAAAGTCGGCCAGCGGCAGGTCTTCCTTGCCGATTGCCTGTGGCGCGCAATCGACGCCCGCTCGCAGGAGGCTCTCGACCACCTTCTGGCGCTTGTCGCTGCCCGACACCACGGCGACCCGGAACGGGCCCATGTTGGCGATGCGGGTGACGGTCGCGTCCTCGTCGGTTGAATCCGGCAGCATCAGGTCGATGACGACCAGGTCGAACCGCTCCAGCCGCAGCTTGCGCTCGGCGTCCATCAGCGATGTCGCGACCACCAGGTCGATGGCATAGCGCTTACGCGACGCCGCCGCGGCCGCCGCTGACAACAGCTCGCCCGCGCGAGGGTGATCTTCGATCCAGAGGACCTTCATTCACTGCCCCCAGTCCGTAGTGCTTCCGAAGCCAGCCCTGCGTTGCCGGGCGTCTTGGCGGCCGATAAAATTCCGCAGTCGCGAAACTGTTCAAGATAGTTTTGGCCCTTGAGTGGTTACGAATGGTTAATTACTTGGGAATGACTTCAGTTAGACCTAGCGACGGTAGGGATTTCCGGGGGCGAACCGAGGTCAAATGACCGATCAGAGCGAAATCGCCGCCGATCCGCGCCTGACCGCGTTCATCGATCCCGAGACGCGCGACGGGCATATCGTCGATATCCTGATCGAGGAGCGTTGCCCCAGCTGGGTCAAGCACTGGTCCTGGCCGGTGATCCGCCCGGTCATCTATTCCATGCTCGGCTACAAGAAAGCGATCCGCTGGGCCGACGAGATCAAGCAGCTGAAATCCGGCGCCGAATGCTTCGCCTATCTCGACAAGGCGCTGGCGCTTTCCGTCTCGACGCGCGGCCTGCAGCATGTCCCGAAGACCGGGCGTTCGGTCGTCATCTCCAACCACCCGACCGGCCTTGCCGACGGCTCCATCGCCCTCGCCGCGCTGACGCCGCTTCGGCAGGACATCGAGATCATGGCCAACGCCGACGCCTGCCGCGTCAACCGGCGCTTTGCCGACATCATCATCCCGGTCGAGTGGGTGGCCGAGAAACGCTCGGTCGCCAAGGCGCGCGAAACCGTGCGGCGCACCAACGCCACCTTCTCGGGCGAACGCATGCTGATGATCTTCCCGTCCGGTGCGCTCGCCGCGATGGAGAAGGGCAGGCTGCGCGACAAGCCCTGGTTCTCGACCGCCGTCACCCTCGCGCGCAAGAACAAGGCGCCGGTGACGCCGCTTCACATCGAGGCGCGCAACTCCTGGCTTTATTACCAGCTCGACGGCCTCAACCGCGAACTGAAGGACATCACGCTGTTCCACGAGCTGCTCAACAAGCAGGGCAAGCGCTCCAACCTCACGTTCGGCAAGCCGATTCCGCCCGAACATCTCGCCGGCGATCCGCAAGCGGTGACCGACCATCTCCGCGCGTACGTAGAGAACATCCTGCCCAACGACCCCGAACGGCCGTTCGAACCGCTGAAGGTGGATGACGCCCCGGCGCCGAAGGCCGCGGAGTAGGGTGCTGCTCCAGCGGATCGATCTCGCCTCGGCGCCTAAACTGCTCGATTGATCACCCCTCTGATCGCGATGTCATTTCCCTCGTCGCCGGGCGGCGGAAATGTCCGATGTGTGCTGCGCAGTCGTCTTTTCCGCGTTGAATCGCCGTGCTTAACCTCGCCTCCGCGGGCAGGTCAGGGATCATTCCGGCATGAAGACGTTCTTCCGGGTCTACGGCGTCCCGTTGCTCATCGTCATCCTCGGGCTTGCGGTCGCCGTGTTCTTCATGGCGCCCGCGCCGCCCTCGCGCGTCAGCATAGCCGGCGGCGCAGAGGGCGGGGCCTACGCCGCAACCGCGGTCAAATACGCCGACGCCCTGCGCGCCAAGGGAATCGAGGTCGATGTGGTCACGACCAACGGTGCGGTCGACAACCTCCAGCGCCTCAAGGACGGCAAGGTCGACATCGGCGTTGTGCAGACCGGCATCGCGGCCGACGCCGGCGCAAAGGGCGTGAGATCGCTCGGCGCGATCTTCTACGAGCCGCTGTGGGTGTTCTACCGCGGCGATCTCCAGCTCAACGGCTTGCAGGACGTCGCCGGCAAGCGCGCTGCCGTGGGGCCGGATGGATCGGGCGCCAACGTGCTGGCGACGCTGCTGCTGAAAGAGGCTGGCGTCGCCAAGGACAAATTCACCGCTTCGCCGCTGGCCGGCCAGGCGGCGGCGACGGCCCTGAAGGCAGGCGAGGTCGACGTCGCCATGGTCGTCTCCGGCGCCACCACGGCATGGATCGCAGACCTCGTCGCCGATCCGAACATCCGCCTCCTGTCGCTCGACGAGGCCAACGCCTTCGCCCGCCGTCATCCCTACCTCGACAAGGTCACGCTTTATCGCGGCGTGCTTGATCTTGCCGCCGTCCAGCCGCGCCAGGACATCCAGTTGATCGCCCCGGCCGCCCAGATTGCCGTGCGCGAAGGCCTGCATCCGGCGATCCAGTCGCTCCTGCTCGATGCAGCGTTCAAGGACAATGTCGGCGGTTCGATCCTCGCCGACGCGGGACGTTTCCCGACACCCGCCCTTGCCGACATTCCAATCTCGGAAGAGGCCGAACGCTATTACAAGGGCGGGCCAACCTTCCTGCGATCGATCTTCCCCTACAGCGTCGCCAACTTCCTCGAGCGCGCCTGGGTCTTGGCCATTCCGCTCATCACCTTGCTGATCCCGCTGGTGCGGGCGGCGCCGCCGCTCTACCGCTGGCGCATCCGCCGCAAGATCTATGTCTGGTACACCGAACTGCGCCGCCTCGAAGGCGAGGGCCGCGCCGCCGAAACGGTCGAACAGCGCAACGATGTGCGCTCTCAGCTGGCGGACATCCAGGCGCAGACCGGCACGATCCAGGTGCCGCTCAGCTATACCGACGATCTCTACCGCCTGCGTTCACACATCAGATTCGTGTCGGAACTGGTCGATCGCCTGGACGAGGAAGAGAAGTTCGCGCGTGTCTGAGGCCGGTCAGCCCTACCGCTTGCGCTTTTTCTTCGACGCTGGATCCGGCGTTTGCCTGTGGTCGCAGAACGAGGCGGCAAAACAGCGCTTCGGCTATGCCGTGGAGCTGGACAGTCTCGATCTCCCAGCTGGGTTGGCGGAGGAAGCTGAAAGGCTGATCTCCGATTATGACGCAACGATCGACTGGAGCGATCCGGCGCGCCTTGTCGAACCAGACCGGGACGCCGTGTCGTTCGGTTATGAAAGGAATGCGCCGCTACGCGACCAGGTCAGATCGCTCCTGCCGCGCCTGCGCGCCGCGCTGGGCGCGGATTTCGAGATCGAGAGTGATTTCGAAGGCTAGACCCAACCGGCGTCCTTCACCGCCTTCTGAAAGGTTCGGCTCACCGGCGCCTCGGCCCCGGATTTCAGCTTCAGCACCACCCGACCGTCGCCGCGCGTCACGTCCGCCAGGCCTTGCCTCGCGACCCACCACGACCGATGGGTCTGCAGGCCCTCGACCGCCGCCAGTTCGCGCACGGCGTCGGCCAGACGCAGCAGGATCAGCGCCTCGCCCAGGCTGGTATGGACGCGCAGGTAATGGTCCTCGGACGACACCGCATAGATTTCTCCGGTCCGGAACTTGATCGGCAACCGGTCGAGAAAGCTCGAGGGCGGCGTCGGCGGCGGGGCGGGAACCTGCGCGATCTCTCCGGTCGGGTCCGGGTCAAGCATCGCCGACCGGACCTTGAACGCCCGGAAGCCCAGGACGATGACGGTGACCACCGCGATGCTGATCAGCAGGATGTAGAAGGCGAAGCGGAGGTAATCTTCCGGCTGGATAGGCGCCTGGATCAGCCATTGCGCCAGCATGACGCCGGGGAAAACCGTGACCGTCATGAGAAGGCTTAGCGCGCCGAGATATCCCCAGAGTGGCAGCCCCGGAAACAGGCGTCGCACCGCCCAGGCGGTCAACTGGCCCATGATCCCGCCATAGACGATCAGCGACACCCAGTAGGCGACCGCAACCGGCGTCGCGACATCGGTCACCGACCCGAATGGGTTCAGGAGCGCCATGAACAGGCCGATCGCGGCCAGAAGGCCGAGATACCGGGCCTGTCTCAGGAAAGTCGCGGTTCGCAAACGGATTTTCGCCCTGCAGTTCACGCTTCGCGAACGACATTAGAGGTGTTTCGCGAACCAAGTCAGCCGCTTCACGCAATCCGCGTGGCGGAAACCCGTGGACGCCTCAATCTCGCTCCCATGGCCGGGCCCCAAGCCCTCCAGTCCTCCCCGAACCGCCTGCCGGCGAAACCAGAAAGGGCAGGCCCGGCCCAAAACAAGAAACGAGGCAAACGATATGAGCGCGACTGTCCTTCCAACCCCCTCCCAGGCGCCCAACAGCCCCCGTCCGCGCCGGCCCTTCCGGCTGCCGCAGCTGGGCTACTCCTATCCGGTCGTCGGTGTCCTCATGGCCGCCGGCATCGGCGGGTTCGCTTATGTCTACCAGCTGGTCGCCCGCGGGATGGGCCTCGTCGAGGTCCATTTCCGGTTCGACCCCGAACCGCTCACCCGGGCCGGCTGGGTGATTGAAACCCACGTCGTCGGCGCCGTCAGCTCCTTCCTGCTGGGCCTTGTCATCCTCTTCCTGCCCAAAGGCACGAAGATGCATCGCCAGCTTGGCTGGGGCTGGGTCGTGACCATGGCCACGACCGCCGCAACGTCCTTCTTCATCCGCGAGAACGGCCAGTTCACCTGGATCCACTCCTTCACCGCCCTGGTCGCCGTGATGCTTCCGATGGCGGTTGCCGCCGCGCGTATGCACTACGCAAAAATCCACGCGCGCTTCATGACGGCGCTGTTCCTCGGCGGCGCCTTCACGGCGGGCCTGTTCACCTTCCTTCCGGGCAGGCTGATGTGGGAGACCTTCTTCGCAGCTGCGTGAGGGTTCGCGAGTTGCGGATCGTAACAAGAATTTAGACGCGCGTTGCGGCGAAGCGGCGTAAGCATCGGCAAACAACAATCAGAAGACTACCGCCGAACGCCTGTCGATGACCGTC
>DASZSI010000213.1:0-7628 GCA_035548775.1 Hyphomonadaceae bacterium | reverse complement strand
CGCATCGCAAGCTGCTCACCATGAGGGCTGCGAGGCAGACGTAAGCGGTGAGAGAGCCTCATGGTGAGCAGGCCCGAAGGGCCGTCCGTCGAACCATGCGGGCGGGCTTACGGGCGGTGAGACTCCAGGCTGCTCTATTCCCGCTCGTCCCGACGAACATCGGGACCTAAGGATCACGCCGAATCTGGCTTTGCCTTGGAGCCGCAGCCGCAATCCGGACCACCCTTGACTCCCTCAACCAATGATGCCAAGTTTCCTTTGCATAATGCAAAGGGGGCATGGCATGGCCCGTTGGCAAGTTCCGACCTGGATCTACGGCGCGATCGCCTCGGGACTGGGCGCGATCCTGGTCCTGTTCTGGAACCAGCTTGCGCCCCTGGATCGGCTCGATCTTCTCCTTCCCGCTCTTTTCTGGACCGGCGCATGGGCCGTCATTGGCTGGCGCCGCGCGCATCGAAGCTGAGCGCCGCGATGGGCCGCACCGCATGAACCGCCTTTCCGCACGCTCCTGGCGCATCATTGCCGCCCTCGGCTTCTGGGGGCTGGTGGGGGCAGCCATCCTGGTGCGCGGAAGAACCGGGCTCACGCTCGCCTACGCGGCCGCGATCTGGCTTGCGGTCTTCTCGCTGCTGGCTTGGCAGCGGCAGGACGAGTTCGAGCGCGCGGCGCAGAAATTCTCCTGGGTGTTCGGCGGCCTCTTCGGCCTGCTTGTGTCTCTCGCCTTCCTCCCCGTGCTGCTCCAGCCCGGCGTGCTTCAACCACTGCTGGCCTGGATCGCAAGCGCGCTCGCGCCGCCGGACGGTCCTCCCCCCGATCCGGCGGCGGAGGCATTCCTGCTTGGCGCGATCTACATCGCGGCGGGCCAGCTTATCGGCTTCCTCGTGTGCTGGGTCGGCTGGCACATCGCGAAGCGGTAGCGGCCATGAAAAACCGCATCCGCGTCCTCCGCGCCGAAAAAGGCTGGACCCAGGCAGACCTCGCCAAGCTGCTCGACGTCTCGCGCAACTCCGTCAACGCCATCGAGAACGGGAAGTACGACCCGTCGCTCCCGCTCGCCTTCAAGATCGCCGACGTGTTCGGCCTCAAGATCGAAGAGATTTTCCAGAAGGACTGATCTGACCAAGGGGGACTAAAGATGAAAGCCTTGCTTCTCGCCTCCGCCCTGCTCGCAGCCTGCACGCTCGCGCCGGCCGCGACGGCGCAAACGCCCTTCGCCCGACCCGCCGTTGACGCCATCCTCGACGCGTTCAAAACACATCCGCTCGTCGCGATCGACGACAATCATGGCCTCGCGCAGGAACTCGACTTCTATAGCGTGCTGGTGCGCGATCCGCGTTTCGGCAAGGAAGTCGGCAATGTCGTCGTAGAATTCGGAGGCGCATCAGCCCAAAGCATCATCGATCGTTACGTGGCCGGCGAAGACGTGCCGTATACCGAGCTGCGCAAGGTCTGGACTGATACGGTTGGCTGGGTGCCGGTCATTCCTTCGATCGGCTACATCAACTTCTTCGCGAGCGTACGCGCCGCCAACCGTTCCCTGCCGGCCGACCAGCGCATTCACGTCTGGCTGGGTGACCCGCCCATTGACTGGACCAAGATAACCGGGCGAGCCGACTTTCTGCCGATCATTCGCCAGCGCGACGATTTTCCCGCGGCGTTGATCAAGAGCGAAATCCTCGCGAAGGGCCGTAAGGCCCTACTCATCTACGGAGGCGGGCATCTCTTCGAGTACAAGAAAGGCGCGCCCAGCGCGAAGCAACATCCTGGAACCGAGCAAGCCGTCCGCAATCTGTATGCCGACCTGAGGCTTGACCAGCCGACCTTCGCGCTGCTGACGCCCAAGGCGTATGCGGACCTCGAACAGGTATACGGACAGGAACTCGGCAATATGCGGCCGATGGCTTACGCTCTGGGCCCTCTCGGTTCCATGACGTTCAGCGGCGCCGACGCAAACGGTGACGATGTCTTCATCGCCACCACGTCCAACAGCCCGATCCGCATCGCGATAGGCCTCGACGCCAAAGGCAAAGTGCTCCGCTTCAACTTCGACCCGCTTTCCATTCCGATCGAAATCGAGGCTGCTTATCCCAACGTAGTTTTTCACGTAACGCACTATGACGGTTTCGCTGGCAAGGCCTGCACGCAGAGATTCGAAGAGCAGGCCAGGGCTTGGCCCGCGCCAGGCCTCGCCATGCTCCGTGGAACTGCTCTAGAGCGCGGCTTCAGCGGCCCCGGCTGTGGCGGCCTGCCCAAAGGTCTCGCGCCAAGCGACACGCCAAAGGAAGAAGTCGATCTCGGCTACGAGACAGCTGACGCCATTCTCTATTTCGGCCCGTCGGGTGACCTCACCGTCTCGCCCAGCCTGCCGGACATGTATCTTGACGCCGATTATCGCCGAGAAGTGCTGCGCCGGAACGACATCGTCCGTCGTGCGCGGTTTCCGGTCGAACCCGACATGAACACTGTCACCGTCGTCCCGCAAAAGTGGCGGCCAGAACAATAGGGCTGAAAGAAATCGCCGCTCGCGGCGACTGACTGACGATGCTGCACAAAGGGACTATTCCATGAAAGCCCTGCTCCTAGCCTCCGCCCTTCTCGCCGGCTGCGTCTTCGCGCCGATGGCGCTGGCGCAGAACCCTGCTGGCGACTGGCATACCGAGCTGACGTTCACGCCGGCGCCGACGAGCCATATCGGGGTGCGCATCAAGGAGGCCTCGCCTGGCGTCTATTCCGGCACGATCGGCACGATGGAGGGCGGCGTCTGGGACACGCCGCTGGAGGTGACGCTCAAGGACGGCGAGCTGTCGTTCCGCAACACGGTCTCGGGCTCGAACTTCAAGGGCAAGTGGGACGCGGCGCAATCCGGCTGGACCGGGACGTACACAACGGCGGCAGGCACCACGCCGGCGACGCTGACCAAGGGCATGCCGGCGCCCGCGCCGACCATCGCGGGCTTCGACGGCCGCTGGGAAGGCGCGCTCGACGTCCAGGGCCTCAAGCTGCGCCTCGTCTTCCGCACCACGACGGACGAGCATGGCTCGCGCACGCTGATGGACTCGCCTGACCAGGCGGCGACAGGCTTTCCCGCATCCAACCTCAAGCGCGCCGGAGACGTTGTCTCGCTCGAGGTCCCGTCCATCCAGGGAACCTATTCGGGCACATTGTCGGCAGACGGCGCCACGGTGACCGGCAACTGGAGCCAGGTCGGCCAGAGCTTTCCACTGATCCTGACGCGCGTCTCGACCGATCCCAACCTGCCGCCGCCCAAGCGGCCGCAGACGCCCAAGCCGCCCTTCGCCTACAACAGCGAAGACGTCTCGATCCCCAATCCGAAGGCGCCGGGCGTCACGCTCGCCTGCACGCTCACGACGCCGAAGACGAAAGCGCCGCACCCAGCCGCTGTCCTGATCACCGGATCGGGCGCGGAAGATCGCGATGAGACCATCTTCGGTCATCACATCTTCGGCGTGCTGGCCGATCACCTGACGAATAAAGGCATCGCCGTCCTGCGCTGCGACGACCGAGGCTTTGCCAAGTCGACAGGCAAGTTCGTCAACGCAACGCCGGTCGATTTCGCCACCGACACCGAGGCGCAGGTCGCCTTCCTCAAGACGCGCAAGGACATCGACGCCAAGAAGATCGGCCTTATAGGCCACAGCGAAGGCTCGATCACCGGACCGATGGTCGCCGCGCGTGATCCATCCATCGCCTTTGTGGTGCTGATGGGCGGCCTCGGCGCCAAAGGCGTCGATGTGATGACCGAGCAGCGCGCCCTCATCAGCAAGGCCAGCGGCGCGTCCGACGCACTCATCGACGTGCAGCGGGCCGTCACCAGGACCATCTTCCAGGCCGCGGTCGATGCGCCCGACGATGCGACCGCAAAGCAGAAAGTGTCGGACCTCCTGCTCGCCGCCGGCGGCACGGCGGGCATGACCAAGGAAATGGCGGATGCGCAGGCGGACCAGTACGCCTCGCCCTATATCCGCTGGCTGCTCTCCTACGATCCCGTGCCCGTGCTCGCGCAAGTGAAAGCGCCCGTGCTCGCGGTCACGGGTTCGAAGGACGTGCAGGTGCCGGCCGCGCAGAACCTGCCGCTCCTAAAGAAGGAACTCACCGCGTCGAAGGACGTGACGACGACGGAGATCCCTTCGCTCAACCACCTGTTCCAAACGGCAAAGACCGGCGGCCCGGGCGAATACAACGAGATCGAGGAAACCTTCGCGCCCGTCGCGCTCGACACGATCTCCGACTGGATCGTCAAACGCATGAAACCCTAGCCGCCTATCGCCTCCCCAGAACAGAAAAGGAAACGCCCACATGACCAGCACGCTCAAGACAGCAACAACCGCGCTTCTTCTCGCGCTCGCCTTCTCCGCCTCGGCGCATGCTCAAGCCATCCAGGGCCTCGATGGCCACTGGGAGGGCAACCTAACCACCAGCTCGGGCGACAAGCTGACGGTGATCCTCAACGTCGAAACCAAGGCCGGAAAAACCACGGCGAAATTCGACGTGCCGGAACAGGGCGGCAAGGACCTCGCCACGAACCTGTCGCGCGCCGGCGACCAGGTCACCTTCGAGGTTCCCGACGGCCAGCTGAAATATGTCGGAACGATCTCGGCTGACGGATCGAAAATCACCGGCGAGATGGGACAGGGCCCGATCAAGACGCCGGTTGTCTTCGCCCACAACGTCAACACCTATGTCCCGCCTTCCGTGCCTGCCATCGCCGGTCTCGATGGAAACTGGGCAGGCACGATCTCATCGCCGGTCGGCGAAGTCGGCGTCCTCTTCCGCATCTCCACCAAGGACGGCAAGACCACTGGCATGATGGACGTGCCGGTGCAGGGCGCCAGCGACATCCCGGCGCTTCCCAAGCGCGACGGCCAGAAGGTTTGGCTCGACGTGCCGGGCGTGAAAGGCAATTTCGAGGGAACGCTCTCCGCCGACGGCAAGACGCTCAATGGCTTCTGGAGCCAGTCGGGCATGGATTTCGGAATTGAACTGAAGAAGCAGTAGCGTGCATCTCCAAGCCCGGCCTCGTGGTTCGACGGGCGCACGCGTCGCGTGCTGCTCACCATGAGGGCGGGCTCACCAATCCGTCGCAGCGCTCAATTTACCCGGAACATGCCGCCCGGCGCTTGCCATCCCGGCGGCGCCAGCGCCTCGCCATGCGCCACGCGCACCGAATGGATCACCGCCTCGATCTCGCGCCGCCAGTGATCGAGGAACTGGTTCAGCCGCGGATATTTCGGCGCGACGTCCAGCGCCTGCCAGATGAATGTCTGCAACAGCCTGGGATGGTCCGGCATCCAGTACAGCACTTCCGCGGTCATCAAGCGCGCGCCCTTCAACCGCTGCTCGAACTCCGCTGCTTCGCCCGCATTTCCCCGATCGCCCAACTCGCCACCGCGCCTGAACGCGTTCGACATGAACGTCCGACTCCTCTGCCGTCGCTTCCGGCAGCCTGAGCGAACGCCTTTGCAGGTCAATGGACTTCAACCGCGCCCACGGCAATCTGGCAGCCCGCCCTAGCGAGTGCTGCCGCCTTCAGGCCCGCAGCGCGGTTTGCGACTTGCGCAACCCAGCCAGGCTCAGCGCGTCGTCGAGCGACATCGGCCGTCCGGTAAGATAGCCCTGCACCTTGGTCACGCCCACGCGGCGCAGGGTGTTCAGCTCTTCAACCGTCTCGACCCCCTCCGCGACGATCTGGCTGCCCATGGCGCGCCCGAAAATCGACAATGCGCCAGCGAGCGCCTGGCGCCCGCGATCCTGGTTGATGTTGCGGGTCAAGCTGATGTCCAGCTTGATCGTGTCGGGACGCAGGTCGAGCACATGGCGGAAGCTCGCATGGCCGGCGCCTGCATCGTCCACCGCAAGCTGCAGCCCGCGATTGCGGAAGGGAAGCAGCCGCGCCGCCAGGACGCCATAGTTCGCAACCGCAGCGTGCTCCGTGACTTCGACCACCAGGCGTTTCAACGGCGCTCCGTGCAGCAGCTCGCCAAAAGCCGCCGACAGGATCGTCTCAGGCGAAAAGTTGACCGACAGCATCACGTCTTCCGGCAGGGCGTCCAGCGCCAGCATAGCCTGTCGCGCCGCGGCGATCTCCAGCTCCGCGCCGAGGCCGACATCGGCCGCTTCGTTGAACCACTCGTCCGGCGGGCGATACGGCTCGGGCGTGAAGCGCGCCAGCGCCTCGAAGCCCGCCACCGCCTCGTCGCTCATGCGGAAGATCGGCTGGTAGCGCACGTGGAACGCCGCGGTCTCGATTGCCGTCAGCACGCGGTCGCGCTTGATTTCGAACCGCCGTTCAAGCTCCAGTTCCGCATAGATCAGCTCCGACACCACCGCCGCGAAGGCGCGCAGGATCGAAAGGTCGCGCCGGTTCAGGCTGTAGTCGGCGGTGAAACTGAAGCAGCAGAACGTTCCGAACAGCTTTCCGTCGGGCAGGCGTAGCGGCACGCTGATGTGCGCGCCCACCGGAAGCTGGCGCGTCACTTCAAGCTCAAGCGCTGCCGGCACGGCGCACGCGTCCTGCATCAGCTCCGGCAGCCGGCCGTCGACGATCCGCTTGCAATAGCTCTCTTCCAGCGGATCCGATCCTCCAACCCTAACCGGCGAGGTTTCGACGCCATTGTCGACATGGCGGAAGACACGGCGGCCCTCGCTGAACTCGGAGACAAACCCCACATCCATGTTGAGATGCGTGCGAACGATCGACAGCACGCGGCTGATGTGCGCGGCGGGCTCCAGCCCCTCGCCCTCAACACGCAGCGACCCGATCAGGTCAACTTTTTCCGGCAGCTTGGCGCTCAAGTCCAGCACACCACCCTCCAACGCCCCCGTGAGCGCGGCGAGGATGGCTTCGTTATGTTTACCGACCGGTTTCTTCCGCTAGGAAATTGAGCGGGTTCCCCAGAGAAATCCGCGTGAGTCGGCGTGAGAAGGGTTAAGCGTTCGCCTTGATCCGTTCAGCTTGTTCACGCCAGGCGCGAGCCTGGGTTCGCCGTCCCGCCTTGGCCTGGATGTCCGCAAGGCCGGTTGCGGCGGCATAGGCAGCGGCGTGTTCGCCGGCGCGCAGCGAATGCACCAGCTTGAGCCGCAACTTCACCTGGCCCACGCCGGAAAGGCTCGGGACGATGGCGGCGACCGGCGGCCCAGCAGTCGCAACCGGCTTTGCCGTGGGGGCTTTTGCAGGCTCCGCCTTCGACGGCGAAGGCTTGCCATGAGGCGCCGATGTCGGCGCCGCGCTCACCACTTTCGCCTCGTCCTTCTTCTTGCCGCCGAACAGGCCGAACAAACCCATCTATCGCCCCTCGAATCCTTGCACCGACCAACCTCGGGCGGGTGCGAGGCTAGTCTCGCCCGCTATATGCGCCACACATGGCCCATGCTTCCCGGCCCAACCCTTCTGGAAAACATTACGGCGCCCACCCGGAAGGCGCCCGGCGCCGCAAAACCCGGCTTATCGCTGGCGCTGCAATCCGCTAGTCTGGTCCACGGGACGAACCGGGAGCCCCGCGGGTGGGCGAGCAGCAGCCAGCCACACTAGAGATCAGCCCGCCCTCTCCAGGCGCGGCGCCGAAGGGCCGCATCTTCCTCAGCCGCTCGTCCACCGACCGCGCGGCGGC
>DASZSI010000212.1:0-3538 GCA_035548775.1 Hyphomonadaceae bacterium | reverse complement strand
GAGAACCGCCAGCTCCAGCGGCGTCGCCCGCACATAGCCCTGACCGATGCCCGCGCTGATGGTGTCGCCGTCGTACCACTTTTCCTTGAAGTGGGCGCGCTTCCATTCGTCGTTCGGCACGTCGCCGGTCTTGCCGCCGGTGAGGCCAAGTTCGTAGCGGTGACCGAGGCCGAAGCGCTTGGCCATCACGGCGATAGGCTCGATACCGATGCGGCGGGCGGTTTCATAGAAGTAGCAGTCGCACGACTTCGCGATGGCCTGGTGCAGGTTCACCATGCCGTGCCCCTCGGGCTTCCAGCAGTGGTAGAAGCGGTTGTAGTACCAGACCTTGCCCGAGCAGTGGATCGTATCTTCCGGCTTCATCACGCCGGTTTCCAGCGCGGTGGCGGCGACGATGGTCTTGAACGTCGAGCCCGGCGGATAAAGGCCTTCGTAAGCCTTGTGATAGAGCGGGTTGCGTTCGTCGTCCTTGTACTGGTTGTAGAGCGTCTGCGAGATGCCCGACACGAACGCGTTCGGATCCGGCGCCGGCGTCGACATCATCACCAGCACCTCGCCGGTCTGGACATCGATGACCACGGCGCTGCCGGCGTTGTTGCCGAAGCGGTTGATGGCGTATTTCTGCAGCTCCGCATCCAGGGACAGCACGGTCTCCTGCCCCGGCGTGCCGGCGATGTCCTCGCTGGGCAGGCGATCGATCACGCGACCCGCGGCGTTGACCAGCACCCGCTGCTTGCCCGGGATGCCTTTCAGCTTGTCCTCGCCATAGGCCTCGATGCCCTGCTTGCCGAGGCGCATGGCGGGGTGCTTGTAGAGACGCTTGATCGAGGCGATGCGTTGCTTGCCGCCGGGCGTGTCCGGCGTTTCGCCAGCAGCTTTCAGTTCGGCTTCAGAGATGCGGGCAATGTCCGCCTCGTTGGCTTTCGCGACATAGCCGACCGTGTGGTAGAAGGCGCTTTGCAGCGGATAGGAGCGCAACTCGCCCACCTCGGCCGAGACGCCGGCGAGTTCGGGCGCCATCACGTTGACCTGCGCGAACTCTTCCCAGGTGAGATCGTCCGCCACGGAAATGTCGACGAAGCTGGCCTGGCTGGTAGCGTCCTGCAGGATCGACCGTTTCTTGGCGTCGGAGAGCGAGAGGATCTTGCCGAGCCGGTCGATCACGTCGGTGATCGCCGCGCGGTCGCCGATCAGTTCGGGGCGCAGGGTGACGTAGAAGTTGCGCTTGGAGCCGGCGAGGATCTGGCCCGTGCGGTCGTAGATCGTGCCGCGGTGCGCGGGCGAGGGCTCGAGCTTGATCTGGTTTGCCTTGGCCTTGGTGTCGAATTCGGCGCCGCGGAAAATCTGCAGCTCGGCCAGCTTGGCGGTGAGGCCGAGCCAGGCGACGCCGCCGCCGATCAGGAACATCTGGCGGCGCGAGGGGAATGTATTCTTCCAGTCGCGGCTCATCGTCTGGCCTCACGGATACTGCCTGGAACCACCAGGTACCGGGCGACGGGATAGAGCAAGGCGGTCAGCAGGAAGTCTGTCATGAAACCGGCGCGTGAGAAGCTGGCGTGGCCTGCGATTCCGTTCGCGATTGCGAGAGCGACGCCGGCGGCGATCGATCCGCCGATCACGGCGACGGCTTCGGCAAAGATGACAGGCACGGGCGGCTGGCGATCCCAAGCAACCAGGGCAACGGCATAAGCGCTGAGCAGCGCCAGCGGCCAGGCGCCGATCGGAGCCTCGCCCATGTAGTCCATGAACACGCCGAGAATGACGAGACAGATCGCCGACCAGATCGACAGGCCGAACGAGGCAAGACCCGCCGCGAGCCAGATGCCCGCGACCGGCCACCACACGCCCGCCATTCCAGGCTGCATGCCGAAAGCGGTTGAAAGGCCGGCGAGCATAGTCAGCAACACGACCCACACGCGCCACGGCCAGGTCATTGCCCGCGCCCCTGGACTTGTCCTTGCGCCTGGCCGCCTGTTCCCTGCCCGCTGGCCGGAGTTGCTGGTTGGGCGGGCTGCGCCGCGGGCTTTGGCGCGGCGGGCTTGGGGGCTGCTGGTTTTGGCGCCGCCGGCTTGGGCGCGCCCGGCGCGGGGCTCGCCTGCGGCGAGGCCGGAGCGGCGGACGACATCAGCGACTTGTCGCTGTTGGGCTGGGCCCCGTTGTCGGTGAGCGAGGGCGCGACTTCCGGCGCGGCGAAGTCCGGCGGCGGCGACAGGCGGACGAAATCCACCGGCCCGGACGTCATGGTGAGGTCGATGTGCCATTCGCCGTCCTTCTCGCGGCGAGCGCGACCGACGCGAATGCCGAGCGGCATCTTTCCGTCATCGCCGGACGTGACCCACATCTCGCCCGGCACGATCTTGTCCGGCGTTTCGGGTTCGACCAGGCGTGCGCCGGAGACGCTGTCACCCACCATCAGCGCGCGGTCGCCCGATTGCGAACCCATCACGGGAATGCGGCTGGAGAAGTCGGTGACGAGGAGAATGCGGGAGGTGTATTCGCCGACACGGATGACGCGGCCGACAAGGCCGTTTTCGTTGACCGCGGCAAAGCCTTCACGCACGCCGTTGGACGAGCCGGCGTTGGCGATGCGGCTGGCGGCGAAGGGTCCGTTCTCTTCCGCGACAATACGGGCGGTGACCGACTGGCCCTGGGTTTCGCCCACCAGGTCGAGCAGCTTCTCGTAGCGCTCCATGCGGAGCGTCATGGTTTCGGCAAGGTCTTTCCAGCGCTGCAGGTCGCGGATCTGGGCTTCCAGCGCCGCGATCTTGTCCTGGTCCTCCTTCGATCTACCGAAGCCGATCGACCAGCTGGCGATGCCGGAGGTGAAGCTGGCGAGATTGGCCGTGACGCCATCCATCGAGCGGCGCGAAATGTCGATGCCGTCGCGAACCGTCGACGAGGTCTGAATCGCCAGCGCGCCGACCATGGCAAGGCCAAGGCCCACGACGACGGCGCGCGCGCCTACGCGCGGCTCCCCCGATCGTCTGCGACCATACCAGGCCATCGCCTCACTCCTCGCGGCCCGTCACGCCGGGCGCCTCGCCATCGGAGTCTAGACCTCCGGCGCCAGCACGCCTCTCATCTTTTCGAGATTCTCGAGCACCTTGCCCGAACCGAGCACGACGCACTTGAGCGGATCTTCCGCGACCGTCACTGGCAGCCCGGTACGTTCGCGCAAGACTACGTCAAGATTGCGGAGAAGCGCGCCGCCGCCGGTGAGGACAATGCCCTTGTCCACGATGTCGGCCGCCAGCTCGGGCGGCATGGCTTCGAGCGCGGTCTTCACCGAGTCCACGATCTGCTGCACCGGTTCGGACAGCGACTTGGCGACCATGGCTTCGGTGATCTCGATCTCCTTCGGCACGCCGTTCATCAGGTCGCGGCCGCGGATGTCGAGCGACATGCCCTTGCCGTTCTCCGGCGTCTTGGCGGTGCCGATCTCCTTCTTGATGCGCTCGGCCGAGGCCTCGCCGATCAGGAGGTTCTCTTCGCGGCGGAGATAGTTGACGATCGCATCGTCCATCTTGTCGCCGCCGAC
>DASZSI010000211.1:0-10673 GCA_035548775.1 Hyphomonadaceae bacterium | reverse complement strand
GCCACGCGTGACAGCGCCTGTGTCGAGCACGACGGCGGCGCGGCCGTGGTCGTTCATGCAGGCGTAGGTGTGTTGGAGCCAAGCCCAATCGCCTCGGCCTGTGGTTACACCGCCCGTGATGCGAAAGCGGTCGAACGGATCGTTGGCGAAGACATCCGGATTGAAGGGCTGATTCCACATCGGATTGGCGACGACGATATCGTGCGTCTGCACTTTGCCGTCGGCCGTGCGGAATTTCGGATTGATCATCGTGTCGCCGCGCGCGATCTCGATGTCCATGTCGTGGATGACGCCGTTCATCTGCGCGATGGCGTAGTTTTCGGCTTGCAGCTCCTGTGCCGTGAGCTTGAGCGGCACCTTGCTGGTCGGATCGAGTTCGCGGGCGACGAGCTGAAGCTTGATCAGGAGACCCGCTGAACCGCAGGCGTAGTCGTGGCAGTCTTCCCCGGGGCGCGGGCGCATGATGTGCGCCATCAGGAAACCGACTTCGGTTGGGGTGAAAAACTCGCCGGCGCTCTGGCCGGAGCCTTCCGCGAATTTTCGCAGCAGGTATTCGTATGCGCGGCCGAGGAAGTCCGGCTGAACGTCTGAGAGGCCGAGCCGATAACGCGTGTCAGAGAAGGTCTCAATGACGCCCCGCAACTTTGCGGGGTTGATATCGCGCTCGCCGTTGCGCTCGGCGGCGAAGTCCACCGCGTCGATGACGCCCGATAGTGAGGGGTTCTGTTTCACGACGGCGCGCACTGCTTTGGTCAGGTGCTCACCGATATCCTTCGGCCTCGTGCTCTCGCCCTTGTCGTCAAGCGGCCATTCGTAGTTCTGGCGGCCGCTGATTACCGCCCACCGCGCCTCGGGCGGCAGGTAGAACCGCAGAAGCGAGTGGTCGCTTTCGGCGATTTCGAGCGCGGTTTCGCGGTCACCGTATTCCTCTGCCAGGCGGGTGATCTCGTCGTCGAATACGTCCGACAGCCGTTTCAGAAAGAGAAGCGGCAGCAGATAGTCCTTGAACTTGGCCGCGTCCTTCTCGCCGCGGATCGAGCAGGCCGCGTCCCACAGCATCTGCTCCATGGGCTTGGTGGACGGTGCGGTTCCACCGGTCCGCCGGCGGCGGGTAACATCGGCCGCCGGGCCAGGCGATTCGGCAGTGTCCTCGACCGGCTCCACACCGGCGTCGCGGGCGAGGGCCGAAATGGTCTCGCGGGCGGCCTTCTGGGGCATGGTGGTCCCTCCCTCCCAGCGGTTGACGGTGGCGAAAGATACGCCCAACCGCTCGGCCAGCTGTTCCTGGGTGAGGTTTAGCTTGGCCCGGATGGCGCGGAGGGTGGCGGCAACGGCTTGTGCTTCTGTCATGTTTGCGATATTTGCTATATCGCAGAGCTTGTCAAGGCGATTCGTGAGATGGAATCGAAGCACCAGCACCCGGTGGAGAACCCAGGCTCGGGAAAGCCTTGCCGAGTCCTGGCCCTAGACGGCGGGGGCGCCAAGGGGTTCTACACGCTCGGCGCCCTGAAGGAGATCGAGGGGCTCGTCGGCTGTCGTCTCTGCGAGAGGTTCGACCTCATCTACGGGACTTCGACCGGCGCCATCATCGCGGCGCTGCTCGGGCTGGGAAAGTCAGTCGACGACATTGAGGAACTCTACCGCACGCATGTCGTCGCGGTGATGTCCCACTGGCTGCCCCGCAACAAGACCGGCGCGCTCGAGGCGCTCGCGGCCCAGGTCTTCGGCGAGCTGAAGTTCGACGCTTTCAAGACCGACATGGGCATCGTCGGCACGCGCTGGTCGGAAGAGCGGCCGATTATCTTCAAGACAAACCGGCGGCAGGCATTCCTCGGCAAGTCGACCTTCGAGCCGGGCTTCGGCTGCACCATCGGCGACGCGGTGGTCGGGTCCTGCTCGGCGTATCCGTTCTTCAAGAAGAAGTTCGTCACCACGAGCCGCGGCGAGCGCATCGAAGTCCGTGATGGCGGCTTCGTCGCAAACAACCCGACCCTCTACGCCATCGTCGACGCGGCGGAGTCGATGGGCTTCGCGCGCAAGGAGGTGCGCGTGGTGAGCATCGGCGTCGGCGAGTATCCCGCGCCGAAGCTTCCGGCGTGGAGCTTGCGAAAGTGGCTGAGCAAGCTCCCCACCATGGTGTTTCTCCAGAAGACCATGGAGATAAGCACGCAGTCGATGGACCAACTCCGGAAAGTGCTCTTCCGTGAGGTCCCAACCATCCGCATCCACAACAAGTACACGCAGCCGGAGCTTGCGACGGACATGCTTGAAGTGGACCTGGAGAAGCTTGGACTGCTGTGGCAGCGCGGGCGCGATTCCGCTCGGGATCTGGAGGCCGATTTGAAGAAATTCTTACTGTAGGGAGAGTGCGGTGGCGATCGCAGAAAAGCAGCTTGAGACGTGGTCCTCGATCGGACCCTCGAAGCAATTCACGGACACCTACCAGTCCATGCGTGGCAACCTTCTCGACACCTCGGCACCGTATCCCGTGAAGGACGTGGACGTTTTTCTCCAAGGCTCCTACGGGAACGACACCAACGTCTACGGCGACAGCGATGTGGATATCGTGCTCAAGCACAATGGCGCGTTCTATTACGATATCACGGAGATGACGCCAAAAGAGCAGGAGCACTTTAAGAGCGTCTTCTCGAAGGATGCGGACTACGGCTACACGAAATTCAAGCCTGATGCTGAGGGCTTCATCGCCCGGCTCTACAATGGCGTTCAGGTTGGCAAAAAGGCCGTATTTGTGCCGGGTAACAACGGGCGCCGAAACGCGGACGTGCTCGTGTGCCAGCAATTCCGCCGCTACAGATCCTACGACTCCGGCGTTCACGATTACCACGAGGGCGTCGCGTTCTACTCGGGCGGCAGGCGGATTGAGAACTTCCCGAAGCAGCACTCAGCGAACATCACGGCGAAGCACCAAGCGACCAAGGGCAATTTCAAGCCGATGGTGCGGGTCTTCAAGAACATGCGCAACTCGATGATCGAGAAGAGGCTGCTCGCGGACGGCGTCGCGCCGTCGTACTTCATCGAGGGTATGCTTTCGAACGTGCCGAATGACAAGTTCGCTGGTGACTACGGGGATATGTGGGTCGCGTGCTTCAATTGGGTTGTGACGGCGGACGCGACAAAGCTCACGACCGGCAGTGGCCTGCACTGGCTCATCAGGGACAACTCAAACGTCTGCTGGCCGACGGTCAACTTCAACACCTTCACTGGCGCGCTCAAGAAGTACTGGGAAAGCTGAGCGCGGGTGCGCCAACTCGACCAGTCATCGCTCCGTCGTCGTTGGATGGTGTGACGTCGACTTCGGATGACAGATCACCGCCCACGCGGCGTTGTGCTCCTTGGCCCGCCGGATCGTGTCGTCGGTGTCCTTGTTCGACCACCGGATCGGCTCGAACGCTGAGCTGGCGATCGCATCAGTCCCGACGGAAGCCGTCGTCGTCACGCAGCCTGCCAGGATCAACAGCGGCGTCGGCAGCAGCGCGGCGCGCATCGCGCGCCTTGCGAATGAGATCGAGCGCATGGGTGGCAGACTCCGCGAGGGCTTCGGCCCTGCCGGCGCCCTCCGCCTGCCCTTCACGCGCCATTTCGAGGATGGCGAGAACGTTCCGAGCGAGCACCACTAGGGCCGTGAGCCAGTTCATGGCAAGCTGTTGCTTCTTCTTCGGGCTCGCTCCTGGCCGCAAATCCAGCAACTGAGCAGTTGCTCTCCTTAGCCGGTCGAGCCTGACTGCCCCCAACCAAATGGGGCGGAGCTATGCCGCGAAATCATCCGCTAACCGAGCGTGACGCCGCAATCATCGCCAATGCGGTTCGGTTCGAACTCGCGCTTTTCATCGGCCGAGGCAAATATGCGCACGCTTCCGCGCGAACACTGAGCGAAGCCCGGGCCGAAGCTGCGCCGAGTCTTGAAGCCGAGCATCCGTATGGGCGCCGCGCGCTGATTTACGCAATTGATGCCGAGGGCCGCTCGGCACTCGTCACTGACAACATTCCAACTGAAAGCAAGGAGACGTCGATGAAGGCCTATGCGAAGAAATTTAATGCGCAGCGTGCTGCCAAGGCCGCCGGTCACGATCTCGACGAGATCGAAATCGTGAAGGCGATGGGCGGTTTCGCGTGGCGGCTGAAGCAACATCCAGAATGTCCCGAGGGTGGGGATGCCAAGCTTGCGCAGGGCTCATGCAATGAGCCGCAGCTGGTCAAAACGCAACGCCCACTCGGCAAGCGCGCCGCGATTGAGGCGGAGGCGCGTGAAGGGAAGCTGCCCGAACCGCCGGATTTCAGCGCGGAAACTCACAGGCGTTTCCGCAATAAGCTCGCGGCCGTGATGAAGCTGGCCGAGGGCCGCGACCTCAATGGGCTGCGTGCCTTTGAGATCAATCCGGTCAGCTCAAGCCCGAAGGCGATTAAACGCTACCGCGATCTTTGCATCATCGCTCTTGAAGCCCAGACCGAACGATAAGGCTGCGCCAACTAAAGTTGCAAATCTCGGGAGGTGATTCGCTCGTCGCAACTTTGATTGAGAATCGTTTGCAGGGTTGGTCGGCATTCAACGGCATTTATCTGCGTTTAAAGGTGTTTGGATTGCAGAATTCGTTGAACATTTGGCGCGACGAAGCCGGATTTATAGTCATATTGATCTGCCATCGCCCGCACGAATGCGGGCCCGACCGCCGGAGTCAAACCGGTCAACGATGGCGAGGCAATCTTGGAACAACTTGCTCTGACAGTCGCCGAGGCGTGCGCTGCCGCACGGATCGGTCGAACCACGCTTTACGAGGCCATCAAAAACGGCGATCTCATCGCCGCGAAATACGGTCGTAAGACGCTTATTCGCGTTGACGATCTGCGCAGCTGGCTAGCGCAGTTGCCTACCATCCGCAACACATCTTCCGAGGGCGCGCGGACCCATGCGCATCGTGCGCGCTGAATCCGTCGCCAAGGCAGATGGCTGGCGTTTTGGGGTGGTTGTCGAAACGCGGCTCCAACGGGAGATCGCGTGTGCCGCGTTTATCCGGACGGCGAGCCGGAAGCGTCCGATCCTGGTAGTGGCCCTCGAGGTGGGCCGGGTGTGACGATCGACTGGGGTCATTGCATGGGAGCGGTCGCAAGGCGGCTGCTTGGGGAACCGAACCGCGCGCTCAGCTCGCAAACTGAATGGCGTTACGGCACGCGCGGCTCGCTTGCGATCGATCTCTCAAAAGGCGTCTGGTTCGATCACGAGCATCAGACCGGCGGCGGCGTCTTGGCGCTGATCGAGCGCGAGACCAAGCGCGCCAATGGTGAGGCGATTTCTTGGCTCAGGACCGATCTCGGGATCGAGCTTCCAATCAATCCGCGCCAACCCGTCGTGGTCTATCCGTACACCGACGATGTCGGATCGGTGCTCTTTGAGGTGGTACGCTTCGAGCCAAAGGACTTTCGCCAGCGACGGCCAAATGGGCGAGGCGGCTGGATTTGGAATCTCGATCAAGTCCGCCGCGTACCGTTTCACTTGCCGCAGCTCCTGGCCGCGAAGGAAAAGACTGTGCATGTGGTCGAGGGCGAGAAGGACGTTCTTGCTCTCGAACGGCTCGGCCTCGTTGCCACGTGCAATCCCGGCGGGGCGGGCAAATGGCGCGAGGAATTTGCCGACTACTTTCGCGGCGCCGACGTGGTGATCCTGCCCGACAACGATGCCGCAGGCGAAGTGCACGCAAGGCAGGTCGCGGCCAGCCTCGGGCCAATCGCCGCGCGGGCGCGCATCCTGCGCCTTCCCGGCCTCGGTCCCAAGGAGGACGTTTCGGACTGGATCGCGCGCGGCGGCACCGCTGAGGAGCTCGCGCGCCTCGCGTCGGCGGTTGAGGAGGACACCGATCAGCGTGCCGAACCCGATCGGCGCGATGAGCCCGTCACCTTGGAGTCGTTCTGGGCCTATATGCCCATGCATCAATACATTTTCGAGGCCGCGGGCGAACTGTGGCCGGCCGCAAGCGTCAACGCGCGGCTCGGCTCGGTGTGCGAGAGCGGCGGCGAAATTACGGCCAGCAAGTGGCTCGATAAGCACCGGCCCGTCGAGCAGATGACCTGGGCGCCGGGTGAGCCGAAAATCGTTCGCGACCGCCTGATCTCACAAGGCGGCTGGATCGAACATCGCGGAGCAACGGTCTTCAACCACTACCGGCCGCCATGCGCGCCTGAGGGAGATGAATCAAACATCGGACCATGGGCCGATCACGTGCGCCGCCTATTTGGCGACGACGCGAAGCACGCAATGCTCTGGCTGGCTCATCGGGTTCAGCGACCCGGCGAAAAGATCAATCACGCGCTCGTTCTCGGCGGCACCCAAGGTATCGGCAAGGACACCATCCTCCAACCGGTGAAGGCGGCTGTCGGCCCGTGGAACTTCATGGAGGTCTCGCCATCGCATCTGCTTGGAAGCTTTAACGGTTTTGTCAAAAGCGTGATTCTCAGTATCACTGAAACCCGCGATCTGGGCGAGATCGATCGGTATTCGTTTTACGAACACGGCAAGATCTATCTCGCGGCGCCGCCTGACGTGCTGCGCGTCAACGAAAAGAATATCCGCGAATATTACGTCCCCAACGTTTGCGGAGTCATTATGACCACAAATCACAAAACGGACGGCATCTATTTGCCGCCCGATGATCGCCGCCACTTTGTGGCGTGGTCCGAGCTCACACGCGATGACTTTTCGGATGACTATTGGCGCGAGCTTTACGCTTGGTACGCCGCCGGCGGCATCGCCAATGTCGCCGCATGGCTGGGCAAGGTCGATCTTTCCTCCTTCGACGCGAAAGCGCCGCCGCCCAAGACGGCAGCATGGCACGACATCGTGGCCGCGAACCGGGCGCCGGAAGACGCAGAAATGGCCGACGCCATCGAAGCGCTCGGCAATCCCGACGCGCTCACGTTAAGGCAGCTCGACAACACCACGCGCAGTGCGGCCTTCCGCAATTTCCTTACCGACCGGCGCAACGCCCGACAAATCCCTCACCGGCTCGAAGCCGCGGGTTACGTCGCCGTACGCAACGAACACACGAAAGACGGTCTGTGGAAAATCGGCGGCAGGCGCCAGATGGTTTACGCACGAAAGGACCTGGCGATTCGGGAGCGGATCGCCGCTGCAACCTGCCTTGTCCATCGGTGATGTCAGTGAAGTCAATGATTCTCTTTCTTCATTATTTTCTCCCTCACACGCGCGCGCTCTTCGTGATTGGCAGGCCGTGAACAAGAAGAGAGTGCGTAAATAATAGAGATACGGAATCACTGACTTCACTGTAATCGCCGACATTGGGTGTGGAGGAACCACTCGCGGCAGGATCATGTGCGCCTATCCCCCGCCATCTAGGTTCTTCCTGGCAGCCCACGTATGCGGGCGGCGAAGGCGCGGCCTTGCACTAGCGCCAGGGAAAAAATTTGGGTGCGCACCTTGCGACGGTGCGCACCTACAATGGGTGCGCGCATAATCAGGTGCGCACCATGCCCAATTCTGGAATGACAACATGGTGATCGGGAGCGCCGTTTTCGTCGCGGATGCTGTCGATGGGGTGCGAGCGGGGCGGTGAACAAGATCGTCGGGGTCCTCGAGCAATTCAGGTCGAGCCGTTCGAACGGATCGAACTGCCAGACACGATCCTGATTGGATGGGAATTTGCCGAAGCGCTCAAAATGAGAGAGCAGCATCACGCTCGCGACCGATAACGAGCCGCGGAGTCATCTGCGCCGTCCGCGAGAGGCAGTCTGCCGCCGTGTTCACGCGAGGTCAGCCAGTCGCGAACCCTCTCGGCGCGGTAGAAGACCTTCCGGCCAATCCGCACGCAGGGCGGACCGATGCGCCGCGTCTGCCAGCGGGCGAGTGTGTCGGACGAGACCCCTATCTGCGCTGCAACTTGGGCTCGGGTGAGCCAGCCTTCGAGAAGTGCCCCCGGTTCGGGTGAAGATTCTAGACGTTGATCTTTCATGAAATCTTACCTTTCGCCTTGTGATGCAGGCGAATGGCACCACAGAAGGCGGTCACGACCGTAGGCGGAAACAGGCGAAAACCGATAAAACACCGATTGCTTGCCAATATTTGAAGTAGAATCAGCAGGATAGAGCGGGTGATCCCTATGGACTGGAGCGTCGAGCGCGAATCCGGCGATAACGGCCGAAAACACCAGCCCATATTTCGCCTTGACAGGTCATTTCGCACGCCTCCCCGATTTGTGAAGTTCGAACACATGCTCGGTTCGAGGCGCGCGATGTCGAACATGCGCCCGGCGAAAGCACGATCCGGCGGAAGATCACGCCGGTTTGGCGGGAGTTGAGGCGCTGAGCCGCCGCGAACTGAGTGCGGCTAGAGAAATGACGAAGACACGCAACAACCACTACGTACCCCAATGGTATCAGGAAGGGTTCATTGAGCCAGGCCGGAACACCTATTCGTATCTCGACCTGTGCCCGCCCAAGCACGCGCTACCGGATGGTCGCCTTGTCACCGAGAGATCGAAATTCGTTTCGCCAACGTCGCGGGCGTTCTGCCAACGCGACCTGTATTCGACCTTCTTCGGTACATCTGTTAATGACGAGATTGAGCGCAAGCTCTTCGGTGACATCGATACGCGTGGAGCTCACGCAGTCCGCGCATTTGCGGGCGGGGACGCCAGCGAATGGCACAGTCACTTTACAACCTTCTTCGAGTATCTCGACATCCAAAAAATCCGTACGCCGAAAGGGCTCGATTGGCTGCGCGCACAATACCCGCGCCTAACGCAGAACGATCTCATGTTCGAGATGCAGGGCATCCGCATGATGCATTGCACTATCTGGACAGAAGGGGTGCGAGAGATCGTGTCGGCGCAGGACGCCGACGTCAAATTCATCGTGAGCGACCACCCGGTAACGATCTACAACTACGCGGTACCGCCCGGTGCAAAAGGCAACGGCTATCCGAACGAACCCTCGATTGCGTTAAAGGGCTCGCAAACCATCTTTCCGCTGAACCGGGATTTTTGTCTCATTCTCACGAACCTCGAGTACGCGCAAGACCATTCGGCCAACCCACTTGAGAAGCGGACCTTTGCCGGAAACTATCGCAACTCGATGGTACGTACCGATGCTTTTATTCGCACGCGCAAGCTGACGAGCGAGGAGGTCATTCGGGTCAACCGCGTGCTCAAGGCGCACGCGAAGCGATATATTGCCGCCGGCAAAGAGGAATGGCTCTGCCCGGACACGTTGTCGGCTGAACCCTGGGCCGACCTGCGTGGTGTTTTCCTTCCGCCCGAGAACAGTCTTTGGCACTTCGACGGCGAGATTTATGCCCGCTTCGAGAGCGGCGAAGTCTACTATCAGGACGCTTTCGGCCGGACCGAAAAAGAACGCGAGTTCCTAAAGAAGACGCCGCCATCCGGGCCGCTTCATGTCCGCGATCTCTGCGGTTGCGGATCGGGCCGTGCGTTCGGGGCTTGCTGCGAGCGCAAGCCAGCCGCACTCCGACCGACGTGGACAGAGTGCAGTATCCGCGAGCGCAACTTGATGCTGTTCACCGGCATCTCCAAAATTTTAGGTCTCGCGGAAGACCGCGATTGGGTCACAGTGCGCCGCGAGATCACGGACGAGAAGATCAAGAACGTGTACGGCCTCTATGACGCCCTGTGGCCGCGTGAGACAAACTTGCTGGCGATGTTGCCAAAGCCCGATGGTGCGGCCCGCGCAATTTACACTGGGTTTCTACACCCAGCAGCCATTTCGAACTGCGCGCTCGGCCTATCACTCTATTACGATGAACTGCTGATCGAGCATCCCTTCATCCACCCCCGGACGGTCAACAAGGAGTTTAGTCCGCTCGAGAACCCCAAGACATATCGGCAGGAATTCCTGAAGTCGGTCGTCTTGTTCATGGCGATCATGCCGCTCGTCGAAAAAGGGCTCGTCACCCTATTTCCTGATCCCTGCAACTTCGATTTTCACCTGCGCGATCAGATGTTCGAGATGGCCGAGTTTCGGTCGGCGGGGACGAGAGTCGATCCAAAGGAAGAAGCCGGCTTGGCCAAGGTGATGGAAGATGACCACAAGCGGAGTATGTTGCTGCTGCCACGGAGCGCGCTTCGGCATCAAGTCATCCCGAGTTCTCCCGAATTGGACGAGAAGGCTATCGAGGCTGTTTTGGATGGCTTCGATATACTCCGCGAACAAGACCCACTTGCCGTGCTGCAAGAGGGTTCGCTCGATGGCGGGAAGGGCGGCGGACAGTTAACACTGGTCAAGATGGCACCAAACTTCGAGATCACGATGTATCTCGCGCAGGCTACCGGGTCATGCATTGTTACGGACAGCGTGTTCCGCTGGCGCGAGCTGAAGGCGGCCGCAGGACGCGGCATGCAGGGCGCATCTCCGTTGACCCAGCTACGAGCTAGCATGGAGCAAGCCGATTTTGTCCTCCCGGACGATGCCCAGGAAATCGTCGCACTTGCCGGGCGCCGCGTATTTGGAGGCTATCCGGACATCATGCGAAAGGCTTTTAAGTACCTTTCGGCGTTTCCGACAAAAGGCGCAAAGCCCAATTTTGAAGCCAGCCTTAATGCTGAATTCAAACGTGTCCACGCCTCGACGGTGCAGTTCGCAAAGAAGTCTGGGATTCACTTTTTGGAAGCGCGGGTGTCCTGCCTTTGGCC
>DASZSI010000210.1:0-1534 GCA_035548775.1 Hyphomonadaceae bacterium | reverse complement strand
CCATCTCCGAGGTCAGGCGGCCGGTGGTGTAGAAAATCTTGTCGGCGGGCGGGACCTTTTCCTTGAACATCCAGCCGGCGATCTTGTCGACGGCGTTGTGGCGGCCGACGTCCTCCATGTAGACCAGCGGCTTGTCGCGCTCGGCCAGCACGCAACCGTGAATGGCGCCTGCCTCGAGATAGAGCGACGGCGTCGTATTGATCGCGTGCGTGAGGCGATAGAGCCATGACGTGCGAAGCTGCGCATCCGGTAGCGTGACGGTCTCCAGGGCTTCCATCAGGTCGCCGAACACCGTGCCCTGGGCGCAGCCAGAGGTCTGCACCTTCTTCTTCAGTTTTTTCTCGTAGTCGGTCTTGCGTTTGGTGCGCACGACGACGACCGACAATTCCTCGTCGTAGTCGACGCCGGTGATCTCGTCGTCGGGCAGCAGCATGTTCTGGTTCAGCAGATAGCCGATCGCCAGATATTCGGGATAGTCGTTGATGGTCATCGCCGTGACAATCTCCTGCGAATTGAGGAAGATGGTCAGCGCGCGCTCGACCGTGACCGAGGTTTCAATGCGTGCGCCGGTCTGGTCGATGCCGGTGACACGCTCGGTCAGCCGGGGATCGGCCGGATCGGGGCGGATCAGATAGGGCAGCTCGTCGGACATGCCGGCAATATAAGGTATTCGCGCGGCGGCCACAGGGCCCTGTCAGCGGGCCGGAGGCCCAGCCTCGCGGGCGGTGCCCAGCAAACGTAAAGAATTGCTGACCGATTTCCCAGCAAAGCCCGGGTGGTATTTGGCGGCCTCTCAAGGTCTTTGTGGTCTCATGGTACCCGCAACGCCGGACCAGCGAGTGCGAACCATGCGCGCCGTTCCTCTGCTCACTATTCTCGTCGCCTGCGGCCTCTCTGCCTCGGTCGCGCCGGACCCGACCCCCGCTGTCGGCTGGCCGGCGGCGGTCGTGGCGGCCGCTGACAGCGAGACGATCGATGCGGAGTACCGGGCCCTGCAGCAGCAGGCGGACATGGCCCTCGACACATTGAGGCAATCGCGCGAGCGGCGTCTCGCCAGCGCGACGCTCGCCGCCAACTAGCTCGCGCGGTCATCGCCGCCGCTGCGCGCGTGACCGCAGGTCCCGTGGCGAAACGGAGCGGGCCCGCGCTACCCGAAACGCTTACGCGTCCGGATCGTTGGCGTTGGGATAGAACAACTGCTGGCCATTGATCTTGTAATTGGCGATTGTCTTCTGCCCTTCCGGCGAAATCAGCCAGTCGATGAAGGTCTGTCCGAGCTTCTTCTTCACGTTCGGATGCTTCGCCGGGTTCACCAGCATGACGCCGTACTGGTTGAACATGCGCTTGTCGCCTTCGACGACGATCTCGAGGTCGCCCTTGTTCTTGAAGTGGATCCAGGTGCCGCGATCGGACAGCACGTAGGCATTGCTGGCGCCGGCGGTGTTGAGTGCCGCGCCCATGCCCTGGCCGATCGCCTTGTACCAGGGGCCCTTGTCCTTTGCGATGTCGATACCGGCATCCTTCCAGAGCTTCA
>DASZSI010000209.1:0-5346 GCA_035548775.1 Hyphomonadaceae bacterium | reverse complement strand
GCCTGTCGCGGGCCCGCGGGGTTGGCTATAGTGCCTGAAAACAAGACCAGAAATGTCGAGGGGAGTGACCTTATGTCCGGACCGCTGTCGCGCGCCTGTGTTGTTCTCGCCGCGCTGATCCTGGCGGGCCTTCCGGCGGAGGCGCAGAGCCCTGCCCGGTCGGCGTCGGAAATCATGCTGACCACGGGAGAAGCGCCGGTCGCCTTCACCGTGATGGGCGATATCCGGGCCGAAGCACACAAGAAGTCCATGTTCGGCGGCGCCAGCGGCCGCGACCTGGTGAACGAGGAACTCCGCAAGCAGGCCGCCAAGATGGGCGCCGATGCGGTGATCGACATCAAGTACGAGGACAGCAATCCCGCGTTCTCGAAGAAAGGGTTCGTCGCGGTCGGCAAGGCTGTGAAGTTCCAGCCCGGCGCCATCGCCGCCTCGACCATCCCTGCACCGCCGGCGCCGGTGCAAACAGCGGCGGCCGTTGCCGCGCCGAGTATTGCGGCCACAGCAGCGCCTGCTCCTGTAACGCCATCAGCCCCGCCCGCCCCTTCCGGCGGACCGACGCCGGCGGCATTGATCACGCTTAGCGACCAGGATCTGCCTCGCCCCTATGTCCGCCTCGGACCCGTGGGCGCCGAAGTGCACCAGACCTCGATGTTCCCGAAGACGCCGACCCGGCAACTGCTTGACGAGGCGCTGCGCGCCAATGCGGCGAAGATGGGTGCCGATGCGGTGATCATGGTGAAGTACAAGGACGGCAACGCCCTGTTCTCGAAGAAAGGCTCGACCGCCGAGGGCGTCGCGGTGAGGTTCGCGTCCATAGGATCGCCAACTATTTCCGCCGTCGCGGCCCCGCAGCCAGCTCCCGCCGTGGCTGCTGCTCCGCCAACGTCTCCCGCGCCTGTCGTCTCTGCCGCCCCTGCTCCGGCCGCCAAGCCGGCGCTCCTGCTGAGCGAACAGAACGTCAGCCGGCCCTATGCGGTGCTTGGTCCCGTCAATTCCGAAGTCAGCGCGGCCTCGAGCGACAAGGCGTCCCGCGACAGCCTCGACCAGGACCTGCGCCGCCAGGCAGAAAAAATCGGAGCCGATGCAGTGATCATGATCCGATACACGCCAGCCGCCGGAGGGCGCGGACCGTCCGCCATCGGGGTCGCGGTAAAGTTCCAGTAGCGCCCGGCCTAGGCAAACAGCCCTGCGCCTCCCACCTGTCCCAAGGCTGGGAGGCGGTATGCTCGAAATCGTCCTCTGGATTCTGGTCGCGGTCGCAGGCGTGCTCCTGCTCGATCGCCTGTTCCTGTGGATGGAGGAAAAGGGCTGGGTCTACTACCGCAAGGTGAAACGCAAAGGATCGGCCGGCGATGTCCTCACCGGCTTTGGCTTCACCGATCCTGGTACGAAATATCTGGAAGAGGCGCGCCGGGAAACCGTTCTCGAAGACGAGGATGACGGCGACGATGACAAGAAGCGAAAGTCGGAAGACCAGCTCACTTGATCTTCAGGAAAAAAGAGGCGGGATCCGACCGCCGAGGACGGATCCCGCCAAGGCACGCCTCCTCAGGCGGCTTGTGAAACTTGTTTCTTTGGAGCGTTCAGCTCGATCCAATTGGCAAACCTGGCGATGAACTTGCCGAGAAAGGCGCGGGTATCGGCGTTCTTCACGTGACCCCTGTCGTCGAACCAGTCGCCCACCGAGCCGAGATACATCTCCGGCTGCTGCAGGGCCGGCATGTCGAGGAAGGCCAGCGATTGACGCAGGTGATGGTTGGCGCCGAAACCGCCGATCGGGCCGATGGAAGAAGAGACCACGGCCGCAGGCTTGCCCGCCCAGGCCGAATGGCCATAGGGGCGCGAGCCGACGTCGATGGCGTTCTTCAGGACGCCAGGCATCGAGCGGTTGTATTCCGGCGTGACGAACAACACGGCGTCCGCCGGCTTCACCGCTTCGCGGAAGCGGGTCCACTGGGCGGGCGGGTTCGTGGTCTCGAGATCCTGATCATAGAACGGCAGGTCGCCGATTTCGATGAAGTCGAACGTGTAACCTTGCGGCGCCTCTGCAGCGATCGCATGCGCCAGGCGTTCAGAGTTGGAGTTCTTGCGGAGCGATCCGACGATGACGGCAATGCGGCGGGTCATGGTAGGGTTCCCTTCTGAGGAGGCCGGGAGATTTTCGTGTCGCCATCTTGACGAACGCTCTGCCCGTCCATTTGTTGCAGATGCAACATAGGAGGTTTCGTTGCGTTTGCAACAATCTCAGCTAAAGACTGCCCCCAGAATTCCTTCAGACCCCATCCAGAGGGCCTGGATCGCACTGGGACGCGTTTCCCAGTCCGTGCAGTGCTCGGTCGAAAACGCCCTGAAAGATGCAGGGTTTCCGGAGCTGTCCTGGTACACCGTGCTGTGGGAGCTGGAACGGGCGGGAAAACCGACCCGGCCCAAGGACCTCGCCATCCCCCTCTTCATCCTCCCCTACCAGCTCTCACGCCTGGTCGACCGGATGGAGAAGGAAGGCTTGGTGAAACGCATCCAGTGCAAGGAAGACAAACGCGGCCACATGCTGGAGCCGACCGCCAAGGGCTTTGCCCTGCGCAAGGCGATGTGGGCCATCTACGCCCCGGCCATGGAAGAGGCCATGAAGCGCATCACCAACACCGAAGCGCTGCAGCTGGCGGCGCTGCTCAACAAGCTTGGTAACATCGAGCACGTCGATTGCGCGGATCACGGGTGACCTTCCTCCCCTTGAAAAGGGGAGGACATCAGCGCGGCGTGACAATTCCGACCTTCCGGCCTATGTCCCCGGCCATGGCCGACGGCGCCCCAACATCCGCCCCGAAATCCGTCGACATCCTCACGCTGGGATGCCGGCTGAACTCGTATGAGTCCGAGGTGATGCGCGGACATGCCGAGGCCGCCGGCCTCAAGGATGCGGTCATCGTCAACACCTGCGCCGTCACGGCCGAAGCCGTGCGTCAGGCGAAGCAGACCATCCGCCGCGCGCGCCGCGAACGTCCGTACGCCGCCATCATCGTCACCGGCTGCGCCGCGCAGATCGACCCCACGAGTTTCGCCGACATGCCGGAAGTGACGCGCGTGATCGGCAACGCCGAGAAGATGAAGGCCGAGACGTTCTCGCCGCTGAGCCTGCTCGGCGACACTGAGCGCGTGCGCGTCAACGACATCATGAGCGTGCGCGAGACGGCGGCACATTTGGTCGATGGCCTCGACGGGCGCGCCCGCGCTTTCGTGCAGGTGCAGACGGGATGCGATCACCGCTGCACCTTCTGCATCATCCCCTATGGCCGCGGGAATTCACGCTCGGTTCCAGCCGGCGAAGTGGTGGACCAGGTAAGGCGCCTCGTCGGCACGGGCCACTACGAGATCGTCCTCACCGGAGTGGATCTTACATCCTGGGGCGCGGACCTGCCGAATGCGCCGAAGCTGGGCAATCTTGTCGCGCGCATACTGAAACTGGTTCCTGACCTCAAACAGCTGCGCCTTTCTTCCATCGACGCCATCGAAATCGACGAGCCGCTGTTCGAGGCGCTGGCGCATGAGCCGCGCATCGCGCCGCATCTTCACCTCTCCTTCCAGTCCGGCGACGACATGATCCTGAAGCGCATGAAGCGTCGCCATTCGCGCGCCGATGCGATCAACCTCTGCAACCGCCTGCGCGAGGCCCGGCCGGAGATGGCGTTCGGCGCCGACCTGATCGCGGGCTTCCCGACCGAGACGGACGAGATGTTCGAGAACACGCTGCGTTCGGTCGACGCGTGCGGGATCGACTACCTGCACGTCTTTCCCTACTCGCCCCGCCCCGGCACGCCGGCTGCGAAGATGCCGCAAGTCGCTCGTGATGTGGTGAAAGCCCGCGCCGCGCGCCTGCGCGAGAAAGGCGCCGAACGGCTTGGCCTTCGTCTCGACCGCCATGTCGGCGCGACCAGCCTGGCGCTGGTGGAAAAAGGCAATCGCGCGCGTCTGCCGGATTTCACGCCCGTGCGCATCGACGGCATTTCGCCTGAGCCTGGCCGGCCCCATCTCTTCCGCCTCGGCTCGCGTTCGGCGAGCGAACTGATCGGCGTTCCCGCATGATCCTGTGGTGGGGCAAGAAGAAGCAGCCGGACCCCAAGACTGGCGAGATCCCGATTGAATCGCTGAAGCCGGGCGAAAAGCCGGATGGCCCGCGCGTCTCGCTCGACCAGCAGATCTTCGGCAACACACCTGTGGCGGCGGCGCCTGAGCTTGGCGACGATCCGCTTGGCATTCGCAAGGCCGCCGAACGCATCGCAGCCGAGCGGGCCGCCGAGGCTGCCGCCCGCGAAGCCAGCGTGCTTCACAAGCTCAACGAAGGCCTGCGGCGTTCATCTACCCGCCTGACACAAGGCCTTGCCGGGCTCGCCAAGCGCAAGCTCGACCGCGACTCGCTCGATGAACTCGAAGAGCTGCTGATCACCTCCGACATGGGCACGAAGGTCGCGGCGCGGATCACCAAGGCTTTCGCACGCGACCGGTTCGAACGGGAATCCTCCGAAGACGAAATCAAGGCGGCGCTTGCCTCGGAGATCGCGGCCATCCTGAAGCCGCGCGAAAAGGTGGTGGATTTCGCCACTGGCCCGCGCCCTCGCGTCGTGCTGTTTGTCGGCGTCAACGGCTCTGGCAAGACCACCACGATCGGCAAGATCGCTGCGAAGCTGTCAGCGCAGGGCGCCAATATTGTGCTGGCCGCCGGCGATACGTTCCGGGCCGCCGCCGTCGAGCAGCTGAAGGTCTGGGCCGAGCGCGCAAACGCCGCCTTTATCTCCAAGCCGACCGGCGCGGATGCAGCGGGCTTGGCGTATGAAGCAGTAGAGATGGCCAAAAAAGAAGACCGCGACCTGGTCCTGATCGACACGGCCGGCCGCTTGCAGAACAAGACTCAGCTGATGGACGAGCTTGCCAAGGTCGTCCGCGCCATTCGCAAGATCGACCCCACCGCGCCTCACGACGTGATCCTCGTGCTCGATGCTACCGTTGGGCAGAATGCGCTCTCGCAGGTGGAAGCCTTCAAACATACCGCAGGCGTGACAGGCCTCGTGATGACCAAGCTGGACGGCACGGCGAAGGGCGGCGTCCTGGTCGCCATCGCGGAAAGCCAGGACATCCCGATCCATTTCGTCGGCGTCGGCGAGAAAGCCGAAGACCTGCAGCCCTTCAGCGCAGAGACATTTGCGCGAGCCCTGGTGGGGCTGGAGAGTTAGCGAGATGGCGGGGGACGGCGGGGCTATCGAGAGACGCCATCCAGCCGGATACGGCAGGTGATGGACACCGGCCTGCTCGCCTTCTTGCTCGGCATGGGATCGGCGGTGACGCTGGCGGCGT
>DASZSI010000208.1:0-10370 GCA_035548775.1 Hyphomonadaceae bacterium | reverse complement strand
GCCATTCATGGCTGGGGCAGGTCTAGCGGAGACCCCGGCTACTCGCCAAGCCCAGGTCAAATTCCCGCGTACCATTCGTATCCGCGGTCTTCCCAATAACCGCCCTTGCCGCGCCGGATCTTGTCGAGCCGTTCGACGATTTCGATTCGCATCACGTATTTTGCCTGCTTGTAGCCCAGCTGGCGCTCGACCCTCAGGCGGATCGGGGCGCCGTGCTTTATCTCCAGCGGCGCTCCGTTCATTTCGTAGGCGAGGATGGTTTGCGGGTGGAAGGCATCGATTAGGTCGATGCTTTCGTAATACTGGCCCGAACCGTCCCGCGAATTGTCGAGGTCGTCGGCGCAGTGGAACACCGCAAACCGCGCATTGGGCTTCAGGCTCGCCGCCTGCAGCAGCGTGGCGAGTTGCACGCCCTTCCACTTTCCGATGGCGCTCCATCCCTCCACGCAATCGTGGCGGGTGATCTGCGTGCGCGAAGGCAGGTTGCGCAGGTCCGGCAGCGACAGGGATTGCGGCTGGTTGACCAGGCCGTCGACCGTGAGCGTCCAGCCCTGGAAATTGTCGGCCGCCAGCGCATTGTAATGTGGCGTATCGGGGTTGGTAGACCCGTTGGCGCGGAACACGCGCGACATGTCGCGCTCGGAGAACTCCCGGGCCAGCGGCTGTCCGACCATCAGCGCACGCTGGGCCGACATGGTCAGCCCCTCGGCGTTCTTGATGAAACTGCGGAAATCCGGAGAGCGCGACAGGGGATCGCAACCGGCAAGGCCGAAAGCGGCAAAGCCGAATGCGCCGGTGGTGAGAAGGTTGCGGCGGGTAAGCAGCGTCATTGCGCTTCTCCCGCGGGCTGCGCCGAAGCTTCCGGCACGGTGAACTTGCCCGTGATCATCGAGCGGATTTCGTTGAACGCGCCAGCGATCACCACCTCGGCAAGGTGCACGATCAGGAACAGCACAAGCAGGTTCGCTGAGATGAAGTGCAGCGTGCGGGCCGACTGCCGCCCGCCGAAAATGTCGAGCAGGAACGGCGCGATCGCATCGAAGCCCGGCGACATCGTAAGGCCGGTCAACACCATCAGCGGCAACAGCACGAAGATAACCGCGACATAGGCCAGCTTCTGCAGCGTGTTGTAGTTCTTCGCCGCCGGGCCGGTGATGCGCTTCAGCTGGGCGTGATGGACGATCTCTTCCCAGAGATGCTTTGGTTTCAGCTCGTCCTGCTTCGGCAGGATGTCGCGCCGGAAATGTCGATTGAAAATGCCGAAGCCGAGGTAGATCAGGCCGTTGATCACCAGGCCCCACGCCATGAAGAAGTGCCACGCCCGCCCCGTGGCAAGATCATGATAGCTCGGCACGGTCAGCCAGCCCGGCACGCCGCCGCGGATTTCAATGAAGGGCGGATCATAGTCGGCGCCCGCCTGGCCCCAGTACAGCGCCGGGTGCGCGTTGAAGATCTGCAGGCCGCTCATCAACAGCATCAGGAAGCACAGCGCATTGATCCAATGCGCGATCCGCACCACACGCGTGTGGCGGTAGATCACTTCAGGCGTCGGCTTGGGCGTGGGTTCGGCGGTCATGACGGTCTTCCGTCTGAGCGGTTGGCCGAGGAAGCGCCGGCTGCGGTCGGAGTCCGCAGCCGGCCTAACTCGACGGCGGGATCAGTTCCCGCTTGGCTTCATGGTGTCAGGCTTTGCGGGGCTCGTCGCCATCGAATCGGACTTCATTGCATCGGATTTCATGGAGTCGGATTTCATCGCATCGGACTTCATCGCGTCCGATTTCATGGCGTCAGACTTCATTGCGTCGGCCGGGGCAGGGGTCGCCATCGCATCCGCCGGCTTCATTGCATCGGATTTCATGGAATCGGACGCCATCGCGTCGGCAGGTTTCATCGTGTCGGACTTCATGCCGTCGGCCTGCATCGCGCCCTCGGTGGACGACTTGGAGCAGCCGGAAAGCGCGGTGGTGCACGCAGCCAGGGCGATGCCTGCCGCGAGCGCGGCGCCCAGCGAGGCGACTTTGATGTTCGATTTCATGGACCTTGTTCCTCTGAGGATGAATGTGCGCAGGCCGCCTCGTTGGCGCTTGCAAGGAACTATTCGCGCGGGTCCGGGCCGAGGTTACAGGATCGTCCGCCACGCCCCTCGATTTCCGCCGATCCGCCGGTTGGCCCGCGACTTGCGTGGTTAATTGCAACGTTGCGGCCAGACCGCCGAAGCGTTCAGGGCAGAAGCCCGCGTCCACGCAATTTTCCCGTGGCGATTCAGTAAGATGGAACTGCGCCGGTGAAAGCTGGCCGCGTAACGGCGGCCCGGCAGATCGCGCCTACTCGGCAAAATCTGCTGGGCCACCGGGGACGGAGGCTAGGATGTCGATCGCAAGCATCATGGGGACGGGGCTCTCCGCGCTCGCTGCCAACCAGCAGGCGATGAAGGCGGTTTCGACCAACGTCGCCAACGTCAACACCGACGGCTATGCGCGTCTCGACACCCAGTTCATCACCCGCCAGGCCTCGGGCGGCGTGTCGGGCGTTGAAGTCTCGATCCAGCGCGTGGCCAACGCCTATCTCGCCGCTGCCGAGATGCGCGGCGCGTCCGACGTTTCGGCGGCCGACATCCTTTCCCAGCTCATGGACCGGGCCCAAGGCCTTCTGGGCGACCCTTCCGACAGCTCCACCGTGTTCGGCCAGATGGACCCGGTGTTCTCCTCATTCGGCGCGCTGGCGGTCGATCCCGCCTCGGCGTTGCGCCGATCGACAGCCCTGTCCGACCTGCAGACCTTCCTCAGCCAGCTCGACACCACCGCCGGCGAGATCACCTCGCTCCGTGACGAGGCGAATTCCCGCATCGTGTCGACGATGGAGGAAGCCAACTCGCTGATGGCGGGCATCGCCAAGCTCAACACCTCGATCCAGCGCTCCACCATCGCCGGCCTCCAGACCAGCGACGGCGACACCGAACAGCAGCGCATGCTGGATCGGCTGTCCGAGATCATGGATATTCGCGTGCAGAAACGCCCGCTCGGCGGCGTTGAAGTACGCACCAGCGACGGCCTTCTTCTTGTCGACCTCGACTCAGCGACGCTCGGACTGGACTCGACTTCTCAAGGCGAAGCCTATCCCGGCATTGTGATGATCGCGCCGCGCTCGACCACCGAGACGCCGATGGAAACCCACATCCAGGGCGGCGAGCTCAAGGGCCTGCTCCGTGCTCGCGACAAGGAACTGGTCAACCTCCAGCTCGAGTTCGGCGAGTTCGCCGCCGGCGCCGCCGACGCCCTCAACGCCGCCCACAACCAGGCGAGCGCGGTGCCGCCCCCGGCCCAGCTGACCGGAACCGATACCGGGCTTCTCGCCTCCGATCAGCTCAACTTCACCGGCAAGACCAACATCGCCATCGTCGGCAACGACGGAAAAGTGGTGCGCAACTTCCAGGTCGACTTCGGCGCCGGCACGATCATGGACGACCAGCTCAACGTCACCAACTTTGCCAACTCGATCGGCGACTTCCAGACCGCGCTCAACACCGCGCTGGGAACAGACGGTTCGGCGACTTTCTCCGCCGGCTCGCTCCAGATCACGACCACGACGCCCAGCGCCGGCCTGGTGATCACCGACGATCCCAGCACCCCGGCCCTGCGCGCCGGCCGCGGCTTCTCCGCCACCTTCGGGCTCAATGACCTTGTGACCCACGGCAAGCCGCTCAACTATGCGACCGGACTATCGGGCACGGACCAGCATGGGTTCACCGCCGGCCAGACGCTCACCTTCGCCCTGCGCAACCAGGACGGGGCGATCGTCCGCACGGTCAACTTCACCGTCGGCGCCGGCGCGAGCATCGCCTCGCTGCGCTCCGACATCGACGCGGCGCTGACCGGCTATGGCAAGACGGCGATGGACGCCAATGGCCGCCTCACGCTCGTGCCGACCAACAACGACATCGGCCGCATCGACGTCATCCAGGACACCACCACGCGCGGCGACACCAACCTCTCGATGTCGGACATCTTCGGCTGGGGCGAGTCGCTGCCGGCGCAGCGCGCGAACAGCCAGTACATCCGCGCCGACATCCGCGCCAACCCCAGCCTGCTGGGCAGCGCGCAGGCCGACCTTTCCGGCGCCGCGGCGGGCCAGCTCGTTCTTGCGCCCGGCGATGGTCGCGGCGCGCTCGCTATCGAAGCGGCGGGCGCGGCCCAGCGCACCTTCGCTGATGCAGGCGGCCTCACCGGCCAGGTCACGTCGGTCACCGACTACGCCGCGCGTCTCGCCGGTCATGCTGGCGTGCGCGCCGAAGCGCTCGATAGCGCCAAGGCCGCCGCTGAATCGGTTCGCGACGAGGTGAAACAGCGGCGCCAGAGCGAGGAGGGCGTCAACCTCGACGAGGAGCTGGTGAAGATGACGACCTACCAGCAGGCCTACGCCGCCGCCTCGCGCATGATCCAGGCGGCAAAAGACATGTACGACATCATTCTCCAGATGGTCTGAGGGCTGAACCATGACACGGATTTCCTCCGCCCAGATTCCCGCCGCCTCTCTGGCCGACATCGCCAAGGCGCAGCAGCAGCTGGTGGAAGCGGCGCGCCAAAGCTCGGCCCAGACCAAGGCCGACGACCTCAAGGGCTATGGCCGCGAGGCGCAGACGCTGGTCTCCGCCGAGCGCCTGGTCGCGCGCACCAACGGCTTCATGTCGACCGCGCGCGAACTCGACACGCGCATGCAGATCCAGGACGTGGCGCTCGGCCGCGCCGCCGACGCGGTATCCACGCTGAAGGAAGACCTGTTCCAGAACGTCGGCCTTGAAAGCGGCGAAGGTATCCGCGCGCGACTCGATGAAGCGTTCTCCGTCCTCAAGGACGCCATGAACTCCAACCTCGGTGGCCGTTACCTGTTCGGCGGCGTGCTCAATGATCGCCCGCCGGTGAAAGCGGCTTCGTTGACCGATCTTGCCAACAATCCGCTGTCGGACTCGCTGGAGCAGGGCGCCGATCCGCAGGTGATGCGCGTGGAGGAGGGCCGCACCGTCCAGGCCGGCGTGGTGGCCGACGATGTCATCTCCGACGCCATGGCATCGATCAAGCGGCTGGCGGAATTCGACCAGGGGCCCAACGGCCCGTTCAGCGGCGATCTCACCGCTACGCAGAAGCAGGCGATCCAGGACGAACTGGCCAACCTCTCCAGCGCCTTCGACAAGATCCTGTCGCAGCAGGCGGAGAACGGCCGGCTGTCCAAGGAAGTGGATTCGGCGAACGACCGCCAGAAGTCCCAGCTCGACGCGCTCAACGGCGCCATCGGCGGCATCACCAACGTCGACCTTGCCGAGGTCGCGGTGAAGCTGAACCAGGCGCAGTACGCCTACCAGGCCTCGGCCGGCGTTTTCAACGTCCTGCGCAACATGTCGCTGCTCGATGCGCTGAAGTAATCAGCGCCGTACATCCCGCCCGAGCTTCTCCTCGCCGGCGGGATGGATGCGCAGCGCGTCGAGGCCTTCCCACACGATCACTTCGCCCTGATGCGCCAGGCCCGCCTGCGCCCAGGCGCGGATCTGCGAATGATACGGCTCCTTGCGCCACGCGTCGCGCCGGTCCTTATCGACAAAGATGATGATGCGTGCCGGTTCGAACTTCACCACCATCTTCGAATGCGCGGGATGCCAGTCGTCGCCAATGCGCGGATCAAGCAGCCAGCCGCAATAGAATGTGCGGCAGTCGGCCGGGCGGGTTTCATAGATCTGGCAGCCTTCACCGATCGTGCAGTGCTGGCACCAGCGCTGCGGCGGCTTTTCAATCTCGTGCACCGCGACCAGCTTGCAGCATTGCGTGCAGCCTTCGCATGAGCGGCCGGCGACCAGTGTCGGCGCATTCTCAGTCATCTCTTCTCCGCTAGCCGCGCTGCGGCAATCCCTGGCTTTTCATCCTTGGCCCCATGCCGTCGGGGCGGCAAGCGTTCACACGCAAGAGCCCTCACTCTTGAGTGCGTTGAGGGCGGCGGTCGCCTGTGGCAGGTTCCCGGCAAACCTGTCGTGGGAGGAAACGATGCTGAGATTGAGCGTGGCGGCGGGGCTGCTTGCCCTGGCCGCGGCGGCGGCCGGAACGGCGCAGGCGCAGGTCGCCTGCGAGTCGATGAAGGGTTTTCAGGCGCCCGACGTACGCATCACCGCGGCAAGCGCGACGCCGAACCCGGTTCCGCTGTGCAAGGTCGACGGCGTCATTGGGAAAGAGATCAACTTCACCGTCTGGCTGCCCGAAGCGTGGAACGGCAAATTCGTGATGGGCGGCCAAGGTGGATTTGCGGGAAGGGTCGAAAGCCAGGCGCTGCAGATGCAGGCGCTGCAGAAAGGCTATGCCGTCGCCGGCACCGACACCGGCCACTCCTCGCAAGGCGCCGCGGATGGCGCCTGGGCGATGGGGGATATCGAACGCATCCTCAACTACGCGCACGGCGCGATCCACCGCGTCACCGAGACTTCCAAGGCGATCGTTAAGGCGCGCTATGGCCGCACGCTGGAGAAGTCCTATTTCGCGGGCTGTTCGAATGGCGGGCGCGAAGCCCTGATGTCGGCCGAGCGCTATCCCAACGACTTCGACGGCATCGTCGCGGGCGCGCCTGCCATCAACTTCCAGGCCATCACCGCCGGTTTCGCCACCATCACCCAGAAGATGTATCCGGATCCCGCGAAGCTTGACACGCCCACGCTGGACAAGCCGGCGCGTGATCTCCTGGCCAAGGCCGTGCTCGACAAGTGCGACGAGCTCGACGGCCTCAAGGACGGCATCATGACCGATCCGCGCAAGTGCACGTTCGACGTGAAGACGCTCGCCTGCAAGGGCGGCAAGAAGGACGCCTGCCTCAACCCGGCGCAGATCGCCGCGGTCGACGCCATCACCAAGGGCCCGATGCTCAACGGCAAGTCCGTCGGCTTTGCCTATCCCTATGGCGGCGAAGTGAACGATGCAGGCTGGGGCACATGGCTGGCCGGCCGCAAGGACGGCGTCGGCAAGGGCGTGCCCAGCCTCGCTTACGGCTTCTCGGGCGACTTCATGCGCTACTTCCTGAAGCAGGATCCGACCTGGAACCACAACCAGCTCAATCTCGCCACGCTGCCGAAGGAGATGGAGTATCTGCAGAAAACGCTGTCGCCGACCGATCCGGACTTGTCCGCCTACCGCAAGCATGGCGGCAAGCTCTTGATCTATCACGGCTGGTCGGACCCCGCGCTCTCGCCGCTTATGAGCATCGACTATGTCGATCAGGTCTACGCCAAGGACGCCTCGGCCAAGGGCGATGTGCGCCTCTTCATGCTGCCGGGCGTCTTGCACTGCCAGGGCGGACCGGGACCGGATCGCGTCGATGCGCTCGACATCATCGACAAGTGGGTTCATGGCGGCGCTGCGCCCGACGAGGTGACGACGGCATTCGGTTCCGGCGGCGCCCGCAAGGCCTGCGCCTATCCGAAAGCGGCCAGCTACAAAGGCGCGGGCGACGGCAAGAGCCCCGATCAGTTCGAGTGCAAATAGACTGACGTTCGGCTAGAACCGGCGAGGGGCGAGGCTAGGCTTCGCCCCTCCGTTGTTTCGGGTTTGGGAGGGATTAGTGCTGAAAACTCTATCGCTCGTTTCCTGCATTGTGGTGCTCGCGGGGTCGGCAATCGCACAGACACCTCCACCCGCCACCCCCTTCGTGCTCAAGGAGCTCGGACCCGGCGTCTATGCCGCCATCGACGGACCGGAGAACAAGTCAGGCTCCAACGCCGGCTTCATCATCGGCGACGATGGCGTGCTGGTGGTCGATGCGTTCCAGACGCCTGTCGCCGCCAAGGCGCTGCTGGATGAAATCCGCAAACTCACCCCCAAGCCTATCAAATTCGTGGTCAACACGCACTACCACTACGACCATGTGATGGGCGACAGCGTGTTCGCGGAGGCGGGCGCCACCATCGTCACCCATCCGAACGCGCGCGTGTGGGAGCGCACGGAGAACCTCAACCTGCTCGGCAGCCGCGCCAGCGACTCACAGAAGACCGCCATCGCCAATCTGCCGCTCGCGGGTCTCACGACGAAAGAGCCGATCACGTTCTGGCTTGGCTCGAAGCGCATCGACGTTCGGCCGGAGAAAGGCCACACCGGCGGCGACCTCGTCGTCTACGTGCCAGATGCGCATGTGCTGTTCTGCGGCGACCTGTTGTGGCGCAAGGTCTCGCCAAACCTGATCGACGGCACGGTGAAGGACTGGGCCGCAACCGACGGCGCCTTCGCAAAACTGCCCGACGCAGCCTCGATGAAATACGTGCCCGGCCACGGCGACGTCGCCACGGCCGCCGATGTCACGGAATTCCAGGGCTACCTCAACGATCTATCCGCCTTCACCAAGGCTGCGCGCGCGAAAAAGCTTGAAGGCGACGCACTGGTGGCCGAGGTGCTCCCGAAGATGAAGGCGAAGTATGGCTCGTGGCTGGCCTTCGACTACTTCGCATCGAAGGAGATCGGCTTCATGTCGGACGAACTGGCCGGCAAGAAGCGTGTGCCGCCTGTGCCGAAGGAGTAGGCGGGCCTACCGCGCCGACAAGCCCGCCCTCATGGCGAGCAGCGACCGAAGGGAGCGTCCGTCGAACCACGAGGGCAACGCTCACTGGCCTCGCGTCGCCCCTACACCCGGCGTCCGATTTGCATTACGCCCACCCCATGACCTCCGCCCCGGCCATGCCGCCGCCGCCGAACAAGCCGGACGATGAAAGCTGCTGCCATCGCGGCTGCTGCCCCTGCATCTTCGACTATTACTGGGACGCCCTCGCGCGCTGGGAAACCATGGTGCGCGAACTCGGCGGCGATCCGGACGTCGTGCTCGCGAGCCTCGGACGCAGCCGCTAGCCGCGTTTCCTTGGCGTACGAAGTAAAGCGGGAACGCGCGCACGCTCCAGCCATTTGTGTAGCAGGCCGACTACGCGAAGGGCGCTGTCATGACTGCCAAATCCACACTTTCCCTGCTGGCTTGCGGCGTCGCTGCGCTGGCCATCGCCAGCTGCGCCGGCCCAGCCACGGAGCCGGTCAGCATCGCCGTTGGTCCGCATCCGATTCTCGAAAAGCCGTACACTCCCTTCTTCCCGACGTTGAAGATCGCCAAGGCCGTCGGCTGGCAGGACAATAACGGGCCCACCGCTGCGCCGGGGCTCAAGGTGTCCGCCTTCGCCACCGGCCTCGATCATCCGCGCTGGATGCTGGTGTTGCCGAACGGCGATGTGCTGGTCGCCGAAACCAACGCACCCGAACGGCCGGACGAAGGCAAAGGCATACGCGGCTTCTTCCAGGGCCAGGCCATGAAGGAGGCCGGCGCCACCGTGCCGACGGCGAACCGCATCACGCTCTTGCGCGACACCAACCATGACGGCGTCGCGGACATGAAGAAGGTCTTCCTCCGAAATCTCAACTCGCCCTTTGGCATGGCGCTGGCTGGCGACCGCCTCTTCATCGCCGACACCGACGCCGTGGTCAGCGTCCACTACACCGACGGCCTGACCCAAATCACCGAAGAGCCGACCAGGCTCACGGACCTTCCAGCCGGCACGCGCAACCATCACTGGACTAAAAGCCTCATCGCCTCGAAGGACGGCCAGAAACTGTACGCAACGGTCGGCTCCAACTCCAACGCCGGCGAAAACGGCATCGAAGCGGAGGAGGGCCGCGCCGCGATCTGGGAGATCAATGTCTATGGCGGTGAGAAGCGCATCTTCGCATCCGGCATCCGCAACGGGAACGGCATGGGCTGGGAGCCCGACACCGGCGCGCTATGGGTGGCCGTGAACGAACGCGACGAGCTCGGCCACAATCTTGTGCCTGACTACATCACCTCGGTGAAGGACGGCGCCTTCTATGGCTGGCCGTGGAGCTATTACGGCAGCCATGTCGACGATCGCGTGAAGCCGCCGCGGCCCGACATGGTCGCCAAGGCCATTCCGCCAGACTACGCCGTCGGCGCCCACACCGCCTCGCTGGGTTTCGCTTTCTCGACCGGCGCAAGTCTCGGTCCCAACTTCGCGCACGGCGCCTTCGTCGGCCAGCATGGCTCGTGGAATCGCGATCCGTTCTCCGGCTACAAGGTGATCTTCGTTCCCTTCGCCAACGGCCAGCCCTCGGGCATGCCGGTCGATGTTCTTACCGGCTTCGTCGACGACAAGAACCAGGCGCATGGCCGACCCGTCGGCGTCGCCATCAGTCGCGACGGCTCGCTGCTGGTCGCTGACGACGTCGGCAACACGATCTGGCGCGTCAGCTCAACCAATCCGGCGGACGTGGCTTCAATCGCTCCGAGGTAGCAAGCACGCCCTCGTGGTTCGACGGACGCACGCTTACGCGCGCTGCTCACCATGAGGCCTAAGCAAC
>DASZSI010000207.1:0-11683 GCA_035548775.1 Hyphomonadaceae bacterium | reverse complement strand
GGAGGGAAACATGAACAAGCTTGGCCACGCCTCGATGGCGGCGATGATCGCCGCCCTGATGCTCGCAGGCGCCGGCGCCGCGTCGGCCCAGGCGGTCGGCGCCGACCTTGGCGATCTCAAGTCCGGCGTATCGGTGGCCGGGCCGGACACGGACCAGAAGGCGATCGGCGCACCGACGGTGGAGGCCGGATACAAGGTTCCGCGCATGTCGGACGGCCATCCCGACCTGAACGGCACATGGTCGAACGCCTCCAACACCGCGCTGCGCCGCCCGGCCGGCAAGAACCTGGTGATGACCGACGCCGAAGCGAAAGCGGCGCGTGCGGCCAACCCGCAGAACATCCGCCAGCAGACCGACGACAACCAGAAGCTGTCGGACGGCAAGCTCAACGGCAAGGACCTTGCCTCGGGCCGCGGCTACAACTCGTTCTGGATCGATCCCGGCAACAACTATGCCTTCGTGAAGGGGACCTGGCGCACCTCGTGGATCGTCGATCCGCCGAACGGCCAGGTGCCTTCGAAGTCCGGCGCCGGCGGCGGCCGTCCCGGAGGCGGTGGCCGAGGCGGCGCTCCCGGCGGGGCCGCGCGCGAGGCGGGCTATGGCTACAACAACCCGGAAGAGCGCAACCTCAACGAGCGCTGCATCATCCTCGGCACCTCGGGACCGCCGATCGGGAACTATCTCTATAACAACAACCTGCGCATCGTTCAGTCGCCGAACGCGGTGGTGATCGAGTCCGAGATGATCCACGACGCGCGCATCATTCCGCTCAACGCCAAGCACAAGCCCAAGGAGCTGACCCAGTGGATGGGCGACTCGATCGGCTGGTATGAAGGCGACACGCTGGTGGTGGAAACCACCAACATGACGCGCGGCGGCGGCAGCGTGCAGATCACGCCGAGCGGCAAGATTACCGAGCGCTTCACCCGCTATAACGACAAGCAGGTGTTCTACGAATTCGTGGTCGACGATCCGGCGCTATACACACAGCCGTGGAAGGGCCAGATGTCGCTCAACGCGGTCAACGGCCTGTACGAGTATGCCTGCCACGAGGGCAACTACGCGCTGCACGGCATCCTTGAAGCCGGCCGCAAGAACGACCGCGAAGGCAAGGTCAACGACTCGAGCAGGGACGGGACGGAGTAGGTCTCTCCTTCCGCACGAACTTGGCCGCTCCGGCGTGACGCCGGGGCGGCCAATTGCTTTTCCGCCCCTCGGATCCTTGTCGGCGGCGCCGGGAGAAACTTGACGGCGGGCGGCTTTGCGGCCCAACTCGCCGTGCAAGGGGAAGGGAAAAAGCGTGCTGCACGACTTCTTCAACTGGGTGCAAAGCGTGCCCGGCGCGACGGACGGCGACCCATCCACATCGTGGAGCCAGCAGTTCGCCGGGTCGCTGCATTTCTGGTCGCTGATCGAGGGATCGCATGTTGTGGCGCTCATGCTGTTCGCCGGCACGATCCTCATGGTCGACCTGCGCATGCTTGGGATTGCGTTCAGGAGCGTGCCTTACTCGGCGCTCAATGACCGCGTCCTGCCACTGACGATCGCCGGCTTCGTGCTGGTGGTGGCGACCGGCGTGCTGCTGTTCCTGTCGAACCCGGTTCACTACTACCACTCGCTTTTCTTCCGGGCGAAAATGGTCTTCCTCGTCGTCGCGGCGGTGAACATCTTCTGGTTCCACTACCGGGTTCAGAAAAGCCAGGCAGAGTGGGACGCGATGCCAAGCCCTCCGGCGAAGGTGAAACTTGCGGCGGCGGTCTCGCTCAGCTCGTGGGTTCTGGTGATCGTGTTCGGCCGCCTTATCGGGTTGAGCTTCTTCGAGTGCGAGACGCAAAAGCCGGGATCGTTTGTCTATATCTTCGACGAGTGCGCCGCGCAGATGGGACCGCCCCAACCCGAGGAGGAGGCGCCGCCGCCTGAATCTGCCGCGCCGCAAGCTGCTCCGGACAAGCCGGCAACGGGGACGCCGCAATGAATTTCCATTCCATCTTTCCGGATCTGGGGCCCTGGATCAAAAGCCTGGCCACGAGCTGGCCTGGTTCCGCCATCAAGGGGTCGGACTGGGCTTTTCCGGCGATCCAGATCGTGCACGTCCTGGCGCTGTCGGCGCTGGGCGGCGCGGTGTTGCTGCCGAGCCTGCGTCTGATGAACGTCGGCATCACGACAGTGTCCCCGGCGACGACCGAGAAGACGGTTCGGCCGCTTCTGTGGATCGCGCTGGCCCTGCTGGTGTTCACCGGCCTGCTAATGAGCACGGTACTGGGCCAGCGGCTGTACAATCGACCCGCCTTCTTCGTGAAGATGGTTGCGCTGGCGGCTGCGCTGATCCTTTCGTTCGGAGTGGTCAGCCCGATGGCGAAGAACGACGGGGCGCTGAACAATACGGTCAGGGTCCTTGCCGGCGTCGCCTTGCTGCTATGGGCATTCGCGGTCTTCATCTTCGGCACGACGATGGGCGCGGCGCCGGGCCTGTTCCACCTCGTCTGCGCCGGCGCGCTGATCGTGCTGGCGGCGGGATCTCGCCTGAGCCGCATCGTGCTTGCGGCCGCGGTGGCGGTTGTATGCGCGGCGCTGATCGCAACCTTCTTCATCTACAACCCGCTCGACATGCGTCCGGAGATGATGGACGTCGAGCGCTGGATGTTGCGCCTGGGCGGCCTGGTGATCGCCGGTCTTCTGGCCTGGGACTTCCTGCGCCCGCCAGCGGACGACAAGCCGAAGCGGGATGCTCGGTTTGTCGGCCTGCTTACAATTCTTTGCTGGATCACCGTCGCGGCGGCTGGTCGCTGGATCGGCCTTGGCGGCGACGGCGGTTAGGCGACTACTTGCACTCGAACTGATCCGGGCTTTTGCCGTCGCCCGAGCCCTTGAACACCTGCTTCTTCGGGTAGGCGCACAGCTTTCTGGCGCCGCCGGCTTTGCCATCTGCCTGGGGAGCGAACGAGGCGTTGATTTCGTCGGGCGCCTGGCCGCCGGTGGCCCATTTGTCCAGGATGGTGAGCCAGTCGACGCGCTGCGGGCCGGGGCCGCCGCCGCAATGACCCATGCCGGGCACCTGGAAGTAGCGCAGGTCGTTCCGCGCGCTGGCGTCGTTGGCGTAGACCGCGTCGATGTACTTGTTGGTGGACAGGTAGCTGATCGTCGCGTCGGTCTCGCCATGGTTCAACAGGATCTTGCCGCCGTGCTTGCGGAAGGCGGACAGATCGACCTGGTCGCCATTGCCGCTGTCGAGCGTCTTCATGTCCTTCAGGAGCTGTTCGATGGTCGGCTTGGTGTAGTCCCAGTCGGGCCGGCCCATGAAATAGCCGAGATAGTCGATCGAGCGGAGCAAGCCTGAGTTCGGCGCGTAGGCGCCTTCGCGCAGATCGTCCACGCCGGTGAGGTTCTGCATCCAGAGATTGTCGCCTTCGCCGCCGCGCGGGAAGCCGGGCGTCAGCTGCTTGCCTTTCGAATCCTTGACGCCCGCCCACCAGGAGCGAACCGCATCGACGCCCTTGGGGCTCAGGCAGCCATCCTTCTGCCCCTTCTTGCATGCCAGCTCTTCCGGCTTGAACGTGCAGGTAGTGGGGTCGGAGAGAATGCCGTCCTCGAGCCCGTCATTCTTGTCGCACTTGGCGAGCACAGCCTTGGCCAGCGCCATGCGGTCCACATTGCTGATCGTGCGTGTCTTCCAGTTCTTGGCGTCCGGGAAGATGCGGCGGCCCGTGTCGACGCGCGGCAGGAGAAGCTGTTCGATGTTGTAGGATGGCGCGGAGATCAGCGCCGCGTCGAAATCGTCCGGATAGCGCTGCACCTCGACGAGGCCTTGGCGTCCACCGTTCGAGCAGCCCGCGAAATAGGACTTGTCCGGCGCCCGGCCATAGCGCGCCGCGACGATCGCCTTGGCCGTCACCGTCACGCGATGGATGGCGGCGTGGAAGAAGTTGACCTGCCGCTCGGGCCCAAGGAACGGGTCCATGGCCCAGGTCGGCGGGTTCTGGCCGTCCATCGCATGGCCTGTGTCGGTGCCCGCCGTGGCATAGCCGAGGCCGAGTGCGTTGTACTGCTGCGCCGCCATGTTGGAGACCGTGCCGGCGATGTTGCCCTGGCCACCCATCGCGAACTTGCCGTTCCATGCATCGGGCATCTGCACAGAGAACTTGATCTCGCGGCCAATGACGCCATTGACCGTGCACATCGGAACCTGCGGACGTGCCGCCGCGCCAGGTCGTCCGGTGGGCGCCGCCGCCGACGCGCCGCCTGAAGCTGTGGCCTCGGTGATTTTCACGTCAGGAAGCTGGAGACCCTTAAGCGACTCGCAGGCGATCTGGGCCTGGGCTGCCCCCGCGCTCGCCACAGCCAGCACAACCAGTGAAACGCTCACCTCGACAACGCGCCGCATTCTTCCCTCCCGACCTGTCCGATCTGTTTTGCAGATCGATGCCACGCCTCGCCGCGCGGCTCAATGCCGGACAGAACGGCAAATCGAGAGCTGTCCGAGGATCAGGCGGGTCTAGCGAGACTTGCGGGTCGATGGACTAAGCACGACAAGCCCGCGGCCGGCGCTCGGGAAGGGCGGACTGAGGGCGATGGCGGCGTCGACCAGTCTTACCACCTCAGGACGTGCAAGAGTTGCGGCGCTTTCCAGGTCGATCCAACGCGTGTTGCCACCCGCGCTGCGCAGGAGCTTGCCAGGGTCCGGCAGCTCCTTGCCGCGCGTGAGGTACAGCCTGACACCGTCAGCGCTTCCACGCAGCGCGAGAACTCCTTCGTAGCCACGCTCGCTCGGGGAATAACTGACGACGAAGCAGTCGCGATACTCGTAGACGATCTCGTGAGCGGTCGGCAGGCGTTTCTGCAACGCTTTCCGCACTGCGGCGACCGGCCGTTGCTGGTCCGGCGTGAATCTGAGGACGAGCTTGTCCAGTTCGGCCTCCGCGGACTTTCGCTCCGCCGCCGACTGGGCAGTGGCGGGGGCTTTGGCCTTCGTTCTGGTTGAGGTGGGTTTGGCTGGTTGTTTCCTGGCGGCCATGGATCGTGTCCTCCCGCTGTGCGTCTCCCGGGACGACGAACCAGCTTGCCGGATTCCGACATGGACCCGCAAATTATCTCCCTGGCGCCTGCCCGGATGGCGCCGGCCTAACCTCCGTTTGACAGGTACGGCTTGAGAGGACGGCGGATTCGGCCTTTAATCACCGCATACAGGAGGACGCGAGCGGTCACCGGCAAAGCCGGGATACGCCCGCGCCACAGGGAGAGCATCATGTACAGCACCCGAATGGTGTCGCTCGCCGTCATGGCTGCGGCGCTCAGCCTCGGCATGGCCGGCAGCGCATCCGCCCAAGCAGCAGCCCAGACCGGTGCGCGCGTCGAGACGGGCTTCCAGAAGCCAGCCAAGGAAGGCGATCGGGTCGCGGCGGGATATGTCGCCCCGCGCCTCAAGATCGGCCAGCCCGATCTTTCGGGCGTGTGGTCAAACGCATCGAACACGCGCATGACGCGCCCGGCCAATTTCAAGACCCTGACGCTGACCGACGAGGAACAGAAGAAGGCGCAGGCGTCCAACCCGTCCAACATCCGCCAGGCGACCGACGACAACCAGAAGCTCTCGGACGGCAAGCTGGACGGCAAGGATCTGGCCCAGGGCCGCGGCTACAACTCGTTCTGGATCGATCCGGGGTCGAACTACGCCAATGTCAAAGGCACGTGGCGCACCTCGTGGATCGTCGACCCCCCGTCGGGACAGGTTCCAATCTCGGACGATGGCCGCAGGCTTCTGGCCTCGATGCGGGGCGCGCGTGGACGCGGCACGGGATATGACAATCCCGAAGAGCGCGGCGCGGGCGAGCGCTGCATCGTCGGCTTCGGCGGCACGGGGGGACCGCCGCTGATGAACGTGCTTTACAACAATAACTACCAGATCATCCAAAGCCCGGACGCGGTGGTCATCGTGACGGAGATGGTGCACGACGCGCGTATCATCCGCCTCAATGCCGACCACAAGCCGCCGGTGATGAACCAGTATCTTGGGGATTCCATCGGCTGGTGGGAGGGCGACACGCTGGTGGTCGAGACGACAGGAATAAATCCGAACGGCGGAAGCCAGGTCCAGCTAAGCCCCGGCGGCAAGATCATCGAGCGCTTCACCCGCTATTCCGACAACCAGGTGCTGTACGAGTTCGAGGTCATCGATCCCGCGATCTACAGCCAAGTGTGGAAGGGCGAGGTTGGTCTCAACAAGGTCAACGGCAACGTCTTCGAATACGCCTGCCACGAGGGGAATTATGGCCTGCCGGACATTCTCAAGGGCGGGCGCGAGAATGACCGGAACGGCAAGTCCAACGCGCGCGGCGGCGACCGGGACGAAGGCTGACCGCTGCCGGCTAGGCGCCCATTTTGGGTATATGGATACGTGCAAAAGATAGCTTTGACCGGCCCTGCGGCCCAGGATGCGGTGCGTTTGTTGCCACGAGCGATCGTCGCCCTATCTCCCGCTCCAAGCCGGGATTGAACCCGGTCCTCATAGGCTTGGGACAGCCGGGGAATGGACGGGAATAACGCGTCTAAGATGCCGATTTCCAACGACGAACAGTTTCGCCTGCTGGTGCAGGGCGTAACCGACTACGCCATCTATATGCTCGACCCTGAGGGCCGCGTATCCAGCTGGAATGCGGGAGCGCAGCGCATCAAGCAGTATTCGGCGGCAGAGATTATCGGGCAGCACTTCTCGCGGTTCTATACCGAAGAGGATCGCGCCAATGGCGAGCCGGCCCGCGCCCTGAGGACGGCGCGCGAGGAGGGGCGGTTCGAGAAGGAAGGCTGGCGCGTCCGCAAGGACGGAACCCGCTTCTGGGCCAACATCGTGATCGACGTCATCCGCAGCGAAGCGGGGCAGATCATTGGCTTCGCCAAGGTCACGCGCGACATCACCGAGCGGCGCGATAGCCAGCGTTCGCTTGAACTTGCGCGCGAGGCGTTTTTCCAGTCCCAGAAGATGGAAGCGATCGGTCAGCTGACCGGCGGCATTGCACACGACTTTAACAACCTCCTGTCGGCGGTGCTGGGCAGCCTGGAGCTCTTGCGCAAGCGCGTGCCTGACGACGCCCGTTCGCTGCAGCTGATCGACAACGCCATGCAGGGCGCCCGTCGCGGCGCTGCGCTTACCCAGCGCATGCTGGCTTTCGCGCGGCGGCAGGACCTCAAGCTGAGCCCGGTCGAACTGCCCGCCCTGGTCAGCGGCATCGCCGATCTGATCAAGCGCACGCTCGGCCCGAGCATTACACTGGAAACCCGCTTCCCAGAGAAACTCAGCTCGGCCTTGGCTGACGCCAACCAGCTTGAGCTTGCGATTCTCAATCTTGCCGTCAACGCGCGGGATGCGATGCCTGATGGCGGCGTCATCACCATTTCGGCGCGCGAGGAAATTGGCCGTCCCGGCGATGCCGACGCCTTGACCCGCTATGTCTGCCTGTCGGTCGCCGATAGCGGCGAGGGCATGGACGCCGACACGCTGGCGCGTGCGACTGAGCCTTTCTTCACCACCAAGGGCATCGGCAAGGGAACGGGTCTTGGCCTTTCGATGGTGCAGGGCTTCGCCGAACAACTCGGCGGGCGTCTCAGTCTTGCGAGCGAACGCGGCAAGGGCACAACTGTCGAGATCTGGATTCCGGCGGCCGACCCCGCATCGCCCGCTGTTTCGCCAGGAGAGGAAAAGCCGATGCAGGCCACAGGCCCCAAACTGCGCATCCTCGCGGTCGACGATGACGCGCTGATCCTGATGAATACCGCCGCCATGCTGGAGGACCTTGGTCACAGCGTGCTCGAAGCAAACTCCGGCGCGGCTGCGTTGCGCTCGCTTCAGGACAACGAGATCGACCTGGTCATCACCGACCAGGCGATGCCGAACATGACCGGCACCGAACTGGCGAAGGCGATCCTCGCCGCGCATTCATCGATGCCGATCATCCTGGCGACTGGCTACGCCGAATTGCCGCCGGGCACCGATCTTGGCCTGCCGCGCCTGGCCAAGCCTTTCGATCAGGCCGAACTTGCCAAGGCCATCGCCCAGGTGATGCAGCAGCCGGCGAGCGTCGTCGCCTAGTGAGGCCCCACTACTTGATGGTGACCTTTCCGATCAGCCGCATGTCGTGGTTTTCGGCGTCCATTTCCATGTCGAGCAATTCCTCGGTCTGGTTCGGTCGTCCGAAATTCCTGTAGACGCGCACGGTCAATGTCGACGGACCGTTCGGGTTGGAACGGTCGGACGCAAATGTGTTCGCGCGAATCTCGTAGATGCCTGCCTGGGCGCGGTGGATCAGATATTCCTCCGGGCCATAGCCGTTGGTGACATCGCCTGAAAGCTTGCCGCCCCACGACGAGGCGGGTGACGAATAGCCGACCTTCTCGCCCTTGGGCTCGGTCACCCACAGGTCGAGGTCGGTGCGCGGCGTGTTCCATTCCATGACCACGCGCACGTCGGCGTCGAGCAGGCCGAGCAGGCGCTTGTCCAGCGCATCCGACGATCCGCCGAGCGCTTTCAGCTTGTCGAGCGCCATGTTGGCTTCCATCAGGGTGACGGTTTCGACACCACTTGCATCTACGTCGAATTTTTCGGTCGCGGCCTTGGCCAGAAGGTCCACGGCGCGCTTGAGGTCGGCGCGGGCCTTCTCGGCGGTCTCGCCCTTGGCGCGCTCGATGAGAGCCATGGCCAGCGTGCGCGAGGGTTGCGGCCGGTCCGGCTCCAGCCCGGCCAGCTGCTCGAACAGCCAGATCGCTCGGTCATACGCGCCATAGCGCAGCAGGCGAGCGGCCACGATCGCCAGCGTCTGGTTGTCCCGGGTCGGCAGGTCGAGGGCAGCTTCCGCCGCCCGCCGCGCCTCTTCCTTGCGGCCGGCGCGCCAGTGCCATTCGGCGACATCGAACCAGAACAACGGGATCGAACCGTTGGCCTTCATCTCCTTGTCGAGCGCTGCTTCCCAGTCCTTGCCGGCGGCATCCAGCCGCTTGATGTAGGGGCGCGTGAGCGACCATTCGTTGATCTCGGTGCTGCCGGCGCGTCCAGGCTCGATCCGGCCCTCGGCGGCGTCGGCGGGAACTCCGTCCGCAGTTACAGCTCTGGCAAAATCCGTGACGGTCGGTGCGCTATCTGCCCGGCTGCCGGTCACCACGATCTTGTCCGCATCGGGAGGAGGGGGGGCGGCGGCGGTTGGCGAGGGCGTCAGCACTGGCGCGGGAGCAGGAGCGGGCAAGGCCAGCGCAGGCGCGCTTGTTGCCCGGCGCTCACGATCGCCGCCATCGGCGTCATCCTTGATCTGCTTGGTCGACTTGCCCTTGAACTCTTTCTTCCACCAATCCTTTTCTTCCTGCCAGGCTGCGAGCACCGCTTCGAAACGCTGTTTGCGGTCGGCGACTTTCTCCTCGTCAGCCTCGGCCTTCAGCGCGGCGTATTGCTGGCGCAGCGCCTTGGGATAGGTCGAGGGCGGCTCGATGTTTGCCTGCACATAGTCGTTCGGCGTTTCGAGCACGACAAACGAGGCCTGAGGCGTCGCCACATTGTAGCGCCGCGCCATGGAGGCGAGATCTTCGGGCGCGGTGTCCGAGGCGATCACCCCCAACCGGTTGCGAGCCCACAGTGCGCCGGGACCGGCGAAGATCGGCGCCGATCCGGCGGGCGCATCGAATTTCCGTGGAGACGTATCGCCGGCCAGCTTGACCAGCACCGGGCCCTTGTCCGGCATCGGCCCGATCAGGTGGATCATGCTGGCGTCGCCGTCCAGACGGACGGCTTCGATGGCATCGCCTGCCTGGTCAGTTACCGACACAAGGCCGGCGCGGGGCTTTTCGAGCGCCTTGCGCGCTTCGTCCGGCTTCATGCCGCCAAGGTCCACCGCGACGCCGCCGGAGCGGTCGGCGAGATCGGACAGCCATGGTCGGTCGGTCTCCGGCCCACTGGAGACGGCGAAGGTGCGGCAGGGAAGCGAGAAGCCTTTGCGGTCATCGATGGTGACGCGCCCGTCGGTGAACACCAGGCAGTCGGAACCCGCCGCCACGTTCACGGTCTTGAGGGTCGCAAAGCTGGTGCCGCCCCGATACCGCACGCGGCCAAGCTCGCTGGCGAGCTGGTTCACATAGACATCCTTGGTTTCGACCACGCCGGAATCGAACAGCGTCAGCCTTACGCGAGTAAGGCCACGATCTTCGGCCAGCTGTTGCGCCAGCTGGGCTTCGGCTTTCAGCTTGTCATCCGTGCGCGAGACGGAGCGATCCCAGAACACGTGCAGCGGCAGGTCCCTGGTTTCGCGCGGGCGAGGAGCGGGCGCGAGAATGTCGAAGAACTTTTCGGCGCCGGGATGCTCGCTCACCAGCATCACGTCGGAGCGTTTCACCGCGCCGACCTTCAGGACGCCGTTGAGCTCGACATTCTCGCCCTCGAACTTTCCGCCGGCGGCCGAAAGCTTGCCGGGCATTGCGAAGCTGGTGAAATCCCCTTGGACGCGGATCGATACCTTGCCGACCTTGCCAGGCATGTTCAGCGGCAGGACGTAGCCATCCGCATCCAGCAGGCTGACCATTTTCAGTTTGATGGTGCGGCCGCTGCCAGGGTTGATCGGGTAGATGCGGGTCTCGAAACGGTCGGCATAGCTTACTTCGGCAAGGCCCGGGTCGATGCGCTGGCTGACGCGCCGCTGATAGGCTTCGGCGGCCTTGTATTTCGTCTCCAGCACGCCATCGATCAGCACACCATTGATATCGAGGCCATAGCCGGTCACCACCGCGCCGCGCGGCATGTTGAGCGCGAACTGGCCTTCCAGTAGCTCGCGTCCCGGGTTGGTGAAGGTCGCCGTCACCGTGGTTTCCGCGATCTCGCCGCGTATCCTCACCGCAATGTCGAGGGCGGCGACATTCACCTCGCGCTTGGTCTGGTCACTGTGGATGCCGTTGGCATAAGCGACCATCGATGGCCCGGCCCGATCGGGCGGCGCGGATGGTTGGGCTATGGCGCTGACGGGCAGGACAAGGCACAGGACGGTCGCCGCCACGGCGTAGCGAAGGGCATGCTTGGAGCGCATCGAGTCCCCCATTGGAATGAGACGCATGTTGCTTGTCCGCCCGAACTGGGGCGGCGCCAAGGCTGCGACCATGGCGAAACCAGGCAGTACCCGGTCAAATCGTGACGGAAAATGTGATTGGCATTCGTCGATGGGGGAGCCCGGATTTTCAATCCCGCTTTGTGGCTTCGCGGCGGGAGTGCAAGGGCGCCGTTGCGCCGCGAGGCTGGTCGCGCGATGATCGCCGGGCTTATCTGGCTTGCGGGACGGGCGGATGACTGGCGCGGATGAAGGCGACAAGGACGATCCCAAGCCAGATCTCGGCGCGATGCGAACGCGCGACGATGGCGCCATCGCCCGCCAGGTCAGGGGGCCGCTGCGCGCAGGAGAGGTGTTCGCGGGGCGCTTCCAGGTGCAGGCTCATGTGGGTTCAGGCGGTGCGGGCGACGTCTACCGCGTGATCGACACACGCCTCAATCGCTCGATCGCGCTCAAACTGATCCATACTGACCGCCTGTCCGGCGCCGACGCCCAGGCTCGCCTGATGCAGGAAGCTGCAACCGCGCGCGACATCCGACATGCCAACGTGGTTGCAGTCTACGACGCCGATGCATTCGAGCATCAGCCTTTCCTGACCATGGAGTATCTCGAAGGC
>DASZSI010000206.1:0-14719 GCA_035548775.1 Hyphomonadaceae bacterium | reverse complement strand
CTATGCTGGTTCAACCCCTTGGTGCACGTCGCCGCCTACCTGATGCGCATCGACCAGGAGCTGGCCTGCGATGCGCAAGTGATCGAGCGCCATCCCAACGCCCGCCGCACCTACGCCGAAGCGCTTCTCAAGGCCGAGTTCGGTGGAACGCCGCCGCCGCTCGGCTGCTACTGGCCGCCGGATGCGCAGCACCCATTGACCGAGCGTGTCGCCATGCTGAAACAGGCCGCGCCCGGCCGCGCGCGCCGTCTCATCGGCGTCGGCGGGCTGGTCGTGCTGGCCGCCGGCGCCGGTCTCGCCGCCTGGGCCGCGCAACCCCAGCGCGTCGTCTACGTCGAAGCGCCGCAACCCGTAATCGCCCCGCCGGTCGAACAGTCTTCGCGCGCTGACCTTCCGGCGTCGCAACTCAGCATCATCGCGGTGAAGCCAGGCTTTCTGGAAGTTCGCTCGGCCAAGGGCGAGTACTTTGTGCGTCGCATGTTCAAGCCCGGCGAGTCCTACATCCCGCGCATCGGCGCCGGCTGGACCGCCTCCGCTGACGACGGCGCGGCCTTTGAATGGCGTCTTGGCGCCCGCTCTCTCGGCCTGATGGCGCCGAAGGGCGGCCCCGTTGCGTCGCAGAGTGTGGACGCCGCTGCTCAGCGGCCTGCCGAGGGGCCACAACCCATTCCGTCTTCATACGATCAGGCATCGTCGCCGCAGACGCCTCGCGCGGCGCAACAGTTGCCCATCCAGGCGCCGTTCCCCGGCTGGACCACGCCGACGTCGAACGACAATTGGGAACCCGTCGCCATCTCCGGAACGATCACCAGCGTGAAATGGGTGAACCCGTCGACGCAGATCTTTGTTCACGGCGACGACGGCAAGGATTGGTACATCCTCTCCTCGACGCCCAACCGCATATTCCGCTCTGGAGGATCCTCGACCATCATCGCCAAGGATGTTCGGGTCGTCGCGACGGGCCGCCAGGACCTCTCGATCGCCTGCGCCCCGCGTTGCGTCGCGATGGCTCGCGAGGAGGAGATGACCTTCAACGGCGCGAAACTCACGCCTGCTGGAGCGCCTCAACCTGTGCTGTTCCAAACGCCGCCGGCGCCAGCCGCCTCTCCGGAGTTCTCTCCGGCGTACTCGCCCGTCGACGCTAGCGGCGTTCAGGTATTCGTTCCGGTCTATCTGATGGGCCAGGACAGGATCGATCCGAACTCGCCGGTCACCGTCACGGGCAAGGTCACCAGCGTGAAATGGGTGAACCCATCGACGCAGATCAACATACGCGGCGAAGATGGCAAGGATTACGTCATCCAGACCGGCACGCCCAACTCCCTGCTGCGCGGCGGCTTCACCAAGTCCAATCTGCAGGAAGGCGTCAGCATCACTGCGATGGGCCATCGCGAGCGGCCGCCTTGCACCTCAGTCTGCGCCGTGTTCGTCGGTCCCGACCGCATGACGATCGGCGCCAAGGCGCTAGTCAGTCCGCCAAACTAGGTCTACGCCGATACCTGGCCTTCACGCCGCGTCGACGTCGCCCGGGCGCCATTTGCGCCACAGGCCGAAAATGCGCGGTCCCTCGACCAGGTAGCGCTTCCACATCCGTTGCGGCTCCTCGCGCAGGCGATGCAGCCATTCCAGGCGGCTCGTGCGCATCCATTCCGGCGCGCGCCGGCTGGCGCCGGAAAGGAATTCCAGGCTCGCGCCACAGCACACGCCCACGCCGCGCGCACCGCCGGCTTGCTGCACTTCGTGTGCGATCATCTCCTGCTGCGGCGATCCCACCGCGATGAAGATGAACGGCGCCGGATGGCAGCGGATGAAACGCACGCACTCGGCCCGCGCTTCGGCGTCCTCACGCAAGTTCTGCGGCGCATCGTGCCAGTAGACGCGCTCAAGCCCGAACCGCGCTCGCAAAGTCTCAACCATCGCTTCCGCGCCGCCGACGATGACGACGCGATCGTCCGGTGCGATGTGATCCCGAAACAGCAGCTCGACGATGTCCGCCCCCGGCGCTGCGGGCAGGGCGACGTTGGAAACGGTCGCAAGAAACTCGAGGATGCGGCTGTCGCACAGGTTGAGCCAGGCATCGGCATAGAGCGGCTTCAGGTCGGCCTGCTTGTTCAGCCGCACCATGTGGTCGACGTTGGGCGTCGCGACGTAGGAAAAGCGCTCGAGATTGCGCCCGCGGTCCGCGATCAGCCGCGCCGCCGCATCCGGGCCCATCGGATCGAACTCGAGCCCGAGAAACTGTGCACGCGTCACGCCGGCCTCACCACCACAACCAGCGCAGACTTTCGCATGCGACCGTTAGCGGTCGGTTGCCTCATCCTGAAGATTTGGTTTCCTCGGCCTCGGCCGCGTCCTTGCCGTAGCCGTATTTTCGCAACAGCCCCCGCATCTGGTGATAGCTCAAGCCCAGATGGTCGGCGGCTTTCTTCTGGTGGCCGCGGCAGGTCGCCAGCGCCTGCTCGATCAGGCGTTTTTCCAGCGCCGAAACTGCATCGTTGAAATTGGTTGGGTTGGCGTCCGCCACCGCCACGGCTGCAAGGGTCTGCGATTCAACGACAACAGCCTGCGCCGCCAGCGGCGTCGGGCTTCGCGCGGGCGGCGCTTCCGACAGCTCCTTGGGCGGCCTCCAGGGCGAGTTGAACGGGTCTAGTAGTTCCGGAGTGATGGTCACGGGCCCCAACGGCGCGCCATTGGCCTGCGCCGCCATGGTGCGGAAGGTCGCCCGCTCGGCCGCATTGCGCAGCTCGCGCACATTGCCCGGCCAGCTGTGGGCGCAGAACGCATCCAGCGCCTCGCGAGACCACCCCGGAAAGTCGCCCTCCAGCTCCCGCGCGATGCGCTGGCCGAAATACTCGGCCAGCAGGACGATGTCCTCCGGCCGCGCTCTCAAGGGCGCAAGCGTGATCACATCGAAAGCGAGACGATCCAGCAGGTCGGCGCGGAAGCGGCCGTCGGCGGCGCGCGCCGGCAGGTCCACGTTGGTCGCCGCCACGATCCGCACATCGCAGGTCAGCGTGTCTTCTCCGCCCAGCCGCTGGTATTCGCCATACTCCACCACGCGCAGAAGTTTTTCCTGCACCTCCAGCGAGGCGGTCGCGATCTCGTCGAGGAACAGCGTGCCGTGGTTGGCTTGTTCGAACCGGCCGGATCTGCGCTTGGTCGCGCCGGTGAACGCGCCCTGCTCGTGGCCGAACAACTCACTGTCGAGCAGGTCGTCCGACAGCGCCCCGCAGTTCACTTTCACGAACGGCTTGTCCCAGCGCGGGCTCAGATAGTGCAGGCGCTCGGCGATCAGTTCCTTGCCGGTGCCGCGCTCGCCAATCACCAGGATCGGGCGCTCGACCTGGGCCGCCAGCGACACCCTTTCGAGGCTTTCCAGCCAGGTCGGAGACTGGCCGATCAGCTCTGGAGGGGAGGGTGCTGGCATTGGCGATCCCTACCACTTGATGGCGTATTTTGCCAATGAAGCCGTGGTGGTTTTCACCAATTTGGTTGATTCCGCCACCCTGTGAGTAACAAAAACCTATATTAAACAGATATCTAGATGCTTAAGCAAAAGTTGGCACGGCGGTTGCTTACAAGTGATCCATGCCGGGACAACACCGGCAGGCACAGGAGACATCGATGCGGTACTTCGACGAGCAGGACAAGATCAACGCGAAGACCACAATGGCGCGCGTTGGCAACTGGCTCGGCCGCCGTCCGATGGAAAGCTGGGGCTTCTTCATCGCCGGCTTCCTGATCGCCCGCATCATTTTCTGACGCTGAAACAAACCAAGAAGACCACCAACAAGAAGACCAAACTCGAGAAGAGAGACGAAAGGTTCTGATATGGGCGTGTTCTCCCGACTGTCCGACATCATCAACTCGAACATCAACGCGATGCTCGACAAGGCGGAGGATCCGGAGAAGATCGCCCGCCTCATCATTCAGGAAATGGAAGATTGCCTGGTCGAGGTCCGCTCCGCCGCTGCGCGGTCGATGGCGGACAAGAAGGAGTACGAGCGCGACATCGTTCAGCTCGAACAAGCCCGTCTCGACTGGGCGGCCAAGGCCGAACTCGCCGTGGAAAAGGGGCGCGAAGACCTCGCCCGCGGCGCCTTGGCAGCCAAACAGCGCGCCGAGCGCGAGATCGATGGCCGTCGTCAGGCTCTGAAAGCGATCGACGAGATCACCGTCAAGCGCCAGGACGACCTCGAGAAGCTGCAGTCGAAGCTCGACGAAGCCAAGACCAAGCTGCGCGCCCTGATCGTCCGCCGCGAAGCCGCCGAACACCGCATCCAGATGCGCTCGCGCATCGAGGTGAACAAGGTGGACGAGGCGATGCGCCGCTACGCCCAGGTCGAACGCAAGGTCGACGAGATGGAAGCCTATGCTGACCTGATCAATGTCGGCGAGCGCTCGCTCGAAGCCCAGTTCCAGGACATGGCGGCCGAGGAATCGGTCGAGAAGGAACTGGCCGAGATCAAGCGGCGCCGCGGCGGCGCTCCTTCGCCGGCCCCCATGCGCCGCAAGGCGTCATCTGAAGGCGAGGGCGTGTGATGAACGGCACAGAGGCGATCCTCGGGATCGGACTTGGCTTCACGGCGATCGTCTCGATCTTCGTGCTGCTGCCCTGGATGATCCTTCACTACATCTCCAAGGCCCGCTCCTCGAAGAACCTTTCAGAGGATGACGAGCGGATGCTCGAGGACCTCTGGCGCTCGGCCCGCACCATGGAACGCCGGATCGAGACCCTGGAACGCCTGATCGAACCGGATGCGGCGCCTGCCCGCCCGCGTCCCACCCAAACCACTCGTGGGGACATCAACTGATGGTCGACGATTACACATACTCCCCGAACCCCAAGCGCCTCTACCGCTCGCGTGACAAGGTCATCGCCGGCGTGTGCGGCGGGCTCGCCGAACGGATGGGCTGGGACATCACGCTCACCCGCGTCGTGACGGCGGTGCTGTTCTTCGCCGGCGGCCTCGGCTTCATCCTGCCGATCTACGTGGTGATGTGGGCGATCACGCCCTACGCCCCGTACCGGCCGCGCAACCTGACGCCGGACGAGGAACGCTTCTGGCGCTCGGTCTCCGACCGCCCGGCCGAGACGTTCTCGAACATCAGGTACAAGTTCAAGGATATGGACGACCGCCTGGCCCGGATGGAACGCTCGGTCACCTCCGAGGAATGGAAACTCCGTCGCGAATTCCGCGACCTGGAAGGAACCTGATCCACCGCCTGATCTACCGCCTAGCCTGCCGACTGCGACCACGCCTGAAACTGATCACGGACTGATACGAGACCCGGAGCGGCGTTCCTCCCCAAGTCGCCGCTCCGGAGACCGGAACCAGACTGAAATCCCCAGAAGACGAACCGTAGGGACGAGACGGGACAAGAAGAGGGACACATGACTCGCGATCTGAAAATCAAGCTTGCCAGCGCCGCCATGCTGCTGACGGCCGGAATGAGTGCGGTTCTGCTTGGCGCCCAGCTCGGCGCGGTTCACCTTGATGCAGGCGATATGAAGATCGTGTTCGGCCGCGGCGATGATGGGCTCACGATGGACATCGCCTCGCGCACCTGCCCGCCGAACTGCGATTTTGAAATCGCCTGGCGCCCGCTGGCCTCGCTCAATGGTACGAGTCGATAGATGAACATCACGGGTATCCTCGGTGTCACAATGCCGTTCGCCATGGTCGTGGCGATCGTCTGGATCGTCCAGAACGGCAGGCTGCGTCGCGCGGAAATCATGTCCGGGCGCAGCCGCGAGAGCGACATCGTCGTGACCGAGATGCAGAAACAGATCGACAAGCTCACCGACCGCGTCGCGGTCCTGGAAAAACTGGTCACCGACGACGATCGCCGCCTGGCGCAGGAGATCAACCGCTTGCGCGACACCGGCCGCCCATCCACCTAAGATTGCAGTTGCGCTGAGGGAGATCGGCGATGATGCAGGACGACAACAACCGCTACGAACCGAATTCCCACGATCCCAATGATCCGTGGTCCGGCTACCGCCGCCGTCGCGAGGAATGGCGCGCCGCCCGTCACGCCCGCCGCGAAGCCTGGCGCGCCCAGCGTCACGCCCGCCGCATGGCCTGGGCCCAGATGTGGGGCAGCTGGCATTACGGCGCCGGCGGAGCGCCCAACGACATGGCGCAGATCAAGTCCCAGCTGAAGGAAATGAGCCAGGCGATCTCCGCCCTCTCTGACCGCGTAGCGGTGTTGGAAAAACTCGCGACCGACGAGGACCGCAATCTCTCCCGCGAAATAGAAAAACTGCGCCGCGAAGACGCGGGCTCGAAGGGACAAGGCTGATGACGGATATCCTGGGACTCATGATCCCCATCCTCGGGATCGGACTTGGTTTTGTCGCCGTTCTCGGCGGCTTCTGGATCAAGGGTCAGAAGATGAAGCTCGAAATGCTCCAGGCCCAGGGCGGGGCGGAAGCCGCCGCCAACCGGGTCACGCAGGCCGAGCTTGAGAAGCTGAAGGACCGCGTCGCCGTGCTCGAGAAGCTGATCACCGATGAAGACCGCCGCGTGGCCAGCGAGATCAGCCGGCTCTCCTCAGGTCCGGGCGCAAGGAGCTAAGCCATGCCGGTCGAAGTCATGTTTGTCGCGATCGCTGGAATGGGCACCTTCCTCGCGATGGTCTCGATGATCCACCGCTCGAAGATGGCGCAGATCAAGGCGGGCGCCGGCAGCGAGAACGCGACGCGCCTCGAACAGATCGTCGCCCAGAACACCGCCGAAGTGGCGCGTCTGCGCGAGCGGGTCCAGGTGCTCGAAAAACTCGTTACCGACGACGATCGCCGGCTCGCCGGAGAGATCGAACGCCTCCGCCAGTCGGAAGCGCGGGGCTAGGGGAGCCATGCATATGGGTTTCTGGGAATTTATTCTTGGCATCGTCCTTATCTCCACCGTGGGCGGCATCATCACCACCGCGATCAAGGCGGATAAGCACCGGATCCGGGCGCGCGCTTTCGACAGCGAAGCGTCCGAACTCAAGGCGATGGTCGCCGACATGCACGGCGACGTCATGAAACTTCAGGACCGCGTAAAGGTCCTCGAACGGCTTGCGACTGATGGCGACCGCAATCTTGCGGCGGAGATCGAGCGCCTCAGCCGTGAAAAGACTAGCCCCCGCGTCTGATCGCGCGGCGGGTGAAACGCCCGGGGTCAAGGTCTGCGGCGACGCTCGCTTCCACAGGCGAGGGCTCTCCAAGGACTTCTGTGGCGACTATCTCGGCGAGAAGCGGCGCCCATAAAAAGCCGCGCGCGCCGAGGCCGCCCACAAGGCGGACGGAACTAAGAGGCGCCGGGTCTCCCCCCGGCGCCTTTTCGTTGTAGGGCCTGCCGGCAAACGGAAACCGATCCTGTGTCGTCGCTCGAATGGCGGCGCGGCTGGTCAACTCGCCCGGCGCAAATCCCGGCCGCAGGCGCGCCAGCGTCTCCAGGTTCTGCGCCCTCGCCGCAACGCTCACGTGCGGCTCGCCCTCCGCCGGCTCGAACGTCGCCCCGAACACCAATTGTCCGAACGCCTCCACTGCATAACCGCCATCCGCCACTGCGCCGGCCGCGCCATCCGACGCCGCGCGCTCCAGCTGCCCGAGCCGCCCGGTCAGCGGCGGCGCATCGGCGCCCGCAATCCCAGCCGTCCCCATGCCCGCGCACACGACAACCAGGTCCGCCTCGATCTCCGCAACAGAGCGCACGTCGGTCCCCAACCGCATCTCCGCCCCGGCGAGCAGCAGCCTCAGCGCCTCCGCCGGCCTCACCGCAATCGCTCCGATATGCTTGAGATTGCCGCCCTCCATCCGCAGCAGGCTCTCATCCAGCGGCGGATCCAGCATCAGCTTGGCGAACCGCAAATTCTCCTTCTCACCGCGCGGCCGATGCTCCGCCGCCAGCTCGACTGCCGCCTCCGCGCCCAGCTCCCGATAGAACCGCCGCGCATGAAGATAAGCCTCAACCAATCCTCGCGCGCCCGGCCCATCCACCGAATCCAGTCGCGGCATCACCAGCGCCAACGGATTCCCGCTCGCCCCCGCGCCGGCGTGCGCCTTGTCGTAGACGGTGACTCTACAGCCCCGCCGCAGGAACGAATGCGCCGCGCACGCCCCTGCGACCCCCGCGCCGATGATGGCGACGTCCACCGGCCTTCCTCCCCCGAACGGGGGAGGTGCGGCGCCTGCTGTTGATAGAGCGGTCGGGATCAGGTGGGGGTCTTGTTCCGGCGTCCGCAACACCGCCTCCAGCCGCTCTTTCTTCCGCCCATGCCCCGGCTTCTTCTCAACCGCGAACCCGGCCGCCTCGAGATTCCTCCGGACCGCGCCCGCAACTGCATAGCTGGCCACCCGCACTCCAGGCGCCGACAGCCGCGCCACTTCGCGCATCACATCGGCCGTCCACATTTCGGGATTTTTCGACGGCGCAAACCCGTCGAGGAACCACGCATCCACCCGCGCCCGCGCCTGCGGCAGGGCCGCCGCCACATCGTCCACTGCCAGCGTCAGCGTCACCCCATCACCCAGCGCGATGCGCTGCATCCCGCGCGCCCGCGTGGGCCATCGCGCGCGCAATTCCCGTGAAAGTTCGTCCAGCTCCGGCCAGCGCGCATGCACGCGCGCGGCGTCCTCCGCGCGTATCAGCGCGCCCTCGAACGACAGCACCTCCAGCCGCGCCGTCTTCGACGGCCGCGCCGCGCGCCACGCCTCCCACAGCGCCAGCAGGTTCAGCCCCGTCCCGAACCCCAGCTCGCCGATCGTGAAAAGCTCCCGCCCGGCCCACGCCTCCGGCAGCCCGCAGCCGCCGAGGAACACGGCTTTCTTCTCGCTCAGCCCATCGCCGGAAAAATAGACATCGCCCTGCGCCATTGCGAACGGCGCATCATCCTTCCAGTCCAGCTCAGGCAGGGGCGGCAGGCGCATGCCCGCCTTCTTGCACGTCTCAGCTCGCTCTTGCCAGCGGGTGCGCGGCTTCGAGCAGGTCGCGCAGCTCGTCGGTCACCACGTGCGTGTAGATCTGTGTGGTCGAGATGTCGGCGTGGCCCAGCAGCAGCTGCACCGCGCGCAGGTCTGCGCCGCCCGACAACAAGTGCGTCGCGAAGGCATGGCGCAAGGCGTGCGGCGTCACCCGCTCGCACGCGATCCCGGCTTTCACCGCCAGGTCTTCCAGGATCTGCCCCAGCCGCCGCCTCGTCAGTCGCCCGCCCGAGCCACGCGAGGGGACCACGAAACGCTGCGCTGTCGAGCGCAACGCCGACTTCGGCAGGAACGTCTCGCGCACCGCCATGTAGGCCTTCAGCGCCGCCAGCGCGGGCTTGCCCAGCGGCGTGATGCGTTCCTTGTCGCCCTTGCCGCGCACGATCAGCACGCTGGTTCCCGGCGCCGGCAGGGAGGAGAGGGGCAGGTCGCAGCATTCGCTCGCGCGCAACCCCGCGCCATAGAGCAGTTCGATCAGGCAGATCGTCCGCAGATCTGCGGCCTCCTCACCCTGCGCCGCATCGATCAGTCGCTTCACTTCCTCGCGAGACAGCACATCCGGCGGCGCCCGCTTCAGCGTCGGTCCGTCCAGGCGCGAAGTCGGATTGTCCTGCCGCTCATTGTCGCCCAGCTGGAAGCGGAAGAACCGGCGCAGCGCCGACAGCCGCCGCGAAACCGTTGCCGGCGACATCCCGCGCTCATGCAGGTCGCGCACGAAGGCCGAAAGATCGTGTTCGCCCGCATCCACCAGCGACGTGCGCTGCGATTTCAGGAATTCCGACGCATCCTCGAGATCGCGCCGATACGCCTCGATCGTGTTGTCAGCAGCCCCACGCTCCGCGCGCAGCGTATCGAGAAAAGCTTCAATCCGGCGTGTGTCCAGCATTTCTGCAGAATGGCCGGAAGGAGTTTATGGGAAGTTAGTGACGCTTCACGTCACAGCGCCTTCCACGGCTGCAGCGCCTCCAGCGCAATCGCACTTGCATCGCGATCGAACCCTGCGCGGCGCAGCTCCTTGAGGATGTCCGCCAATCCGGCAAACGACAGCGCCGAAACGTCCGACCCCAGCAAGCCGATCGCCGCCAGTCCAGCCTCGCCATTTGCGTCCTGATCCGCCGCCGAAGCGATGCGCGTCAGCGCCGCGTCCGACACCCCGCGCCCCGCCGCCTTCTGCGTCGCCAGCAGCGCCCGCTGGTCCGGAGACAAGTCCCGGCCCATGCCTGCGAACAGGAACATCACCCGTGTATTCTCGATCCGGCGCAGGTCCTGCTGCCTCTGTTGCGGCGTCGCCGCTTTCGAGGCCACCGGCGCGCCGCCCTCGGGCAGGGGCGGCACCGCATCGATCATTTTGTCCAATATAGCGCCTGCCTTCGGCGCATCACTGGCGAACGCGATCAGCAGGTCGATCCGCGCCGAAGCCCACGCATCCGCCTTGTCCGCCGGCGTCGTGTCCAGAAGCTTGCGCCACGCGCCCGCTTCCTTCATGTCGCCCGCCGCCAGCGCCGCCCGCGCAAAGGTCTCGGCATTGGGCAGGGTCGCGTCGGACTTCGGCAGCGCCTTGACCGCATCGAGCAAGGCGACCGCCGCCAGCTTGAACTCTCCCGCCGTGTCCGCCGATTTCAGGGCCACTGTGAACGCAGTCGCTTTCGCATCCGGCGTGGCGTCGGCCACCGCATTGGCCGCCAGCGCGAGATCAAGAAAGTCCGGCTGGGGTGCGGCCCGCTTCACTCCAGGCTTGGCCGCCGGCGCTGTTGCCGGCGTCTCGTCCTTCAGCGCCAGCACGGCGAGCACGTCCGCCGCCTTGATCTTGCCGCCCTCCAGCGCCGGGATCAGCGCCGCGCGCTTCTGCTCGATGGTGGCGGACGGATGCATCACGATCGAGGCTGCAATATCGGCCGGCGTCGCCGCCATGCCATTGGCGGGCACAGGAAGCTTTGCCGCAATCGACACCGCCGCTTCATACGCCGTGTCATAGCGTCCGTCGGGTCGCGTCTTGCTCGATGTCTGGCCCGGCGCCTGTATCGTGCTCAGCGCCGCGAGAAGCCAGGCATCCCACTTGTCATCGCCGGACGAGATCTGCTCCGACACCAGCGAGGCGCCTTTGAAGTCGCCGGCCACCGCATAGCAAAGCGCCCGCACCGGCATCCATACCGGATCATCGCCGCGCCGGTCCGCCGCCCGCGCGCATGCGGTCTGCTGGCGGCCCTGCGAAAGCTCGTAGTCGCTGGCGATCCGGTCGCCCAGCTTGCCCCAGTCGGTGTCGGGAAATTTCTTGCGCAGGTCGATCGAGCGTTCCGTCTCGCCCACCTGTTCGATCAGGCGCAGGCGTTCCGGCGCCAACACCGCGCCATCCGGCGGCGTCTTGGCCGACGACAGCATCACTCGTCGCACCGCCGCCCGTCCGGCAGGGGAAAGTTGTGAAGGCTGTAGCGCGCTGAACAGCGGCTTCAGGGCATCGGCCGTGGTGTTGGCCCAGATATTGGCCGGCATCGGCCCGTCGGCCTTGCCCAGCCAGCCCACGCCCCAGCTGTCGATCTGACCCAGCTGCGAGGTGGTCACCGGCGCTGCCTTCGTCGGCTGCGCCGAAGCGGTCATCCCGGCAGGCGCAGCCAGGGCAGTCAGAAGTACGAGACCTGCCGCCCTAGTGCGGGCCGACATTGGTGGCCTCCACCCGCATCTCGGTCTGCGGCGGCTTTTTGGATTCGGCCTGGCTCGAGAACCAGAACAGGGCAACCACGCCCAGCACCACCACCACGCCGGCGGCAATGCCGATCAGTTTCACCGGCAGTGGTCCGCCCCGCCGTCTTCCATATCCGCGCGCCATGGTCCCTCCGCTTGCCTTCGGGAAGCATCCTTTGGCTGGACAAGGAAATCAGAGCGGGCGGCCAGAATCCAGCGCGCAACGCTGTCTCCGCTGTGTCCCTGGCCCGGCCCGAAGATTGCCCCTTCAGCCTTGGGCGGTATAAGCGTGCGGTTCGCCAAGCAGGGCAAGAGATGTCTGCGCAAACCAACGCTCCGAAGGGGGGCGTTTCGGACGGCCGCGAGCCGGACGGCTCGTCCCCCGCAGGCCAGCCAGCCGCTTCCGGCGGGCTGGCGCGCACCGTTGCGCTGGTCGGCCTGATGGGTGTCGGAAAATCCACAGTGGGCAAAAAGCTTGCAGCCGAACTCGGCGCCCCCTTCCTCGACAGCGACGAGGAGATCGAAAAGGCGGCCGGCCTCTCCGTGCAGGAGATTTTCGACAAGCTGGGCGAACCTGAATTCCGGCGCGGCGAACGCCGTGTCATCGAGCGCCTGGTCAACGGCCCGCCCATTGTGCTTGCAACCGGCGGCGGCGCCTATATGGACGCCGAGACCCGCGCCCTGCTCAAGGACAAGGCCACCACCGTCTGGCTGCGCGCCGACATCGAGGTCATCTGGAAGCGGGTGAACCGCCGCGACACAAGGCCGCTGCTCAAGCGCGACAATCCCAGGCAGGTCCTGATCGATCTCAGCGCGGCCCGCTCACCCATCTATGCCGAAGCGGACATCGTCGTTGAATCGGGCGAAGGCCCCGCTGCCGACACCGTAAAGGCCATCCTCGAAGCGCTGGGAAAAGCATGAGCGGCGTGAATGCAAAAGTCCGCGTCGAACTTGGCCAACGCGGCTACGACATTCTGATTGGCGAGGGTCTGCTCGAACACGCCGGCGAAATGATCGCGCCCTTGCTCAAGCCGGGCCGCCGGAAAGTCTTCATCGTCGCTGACGCCGATGTCGAACCGCTGCACATGCCGCGCCTGTCGAAGGGCCTCACCGCCGCCGGCATCGCCCATGTCACCACGCGCGTGCCCGCGGGCGAGAACTCCAAATCCTTCGCCGGTCTCGACCACGTGCTGGGCGACCTGATCGAGGCGGGCGCCGAGCGCGACGATCTCATCCTCGCTTTTGGCGGCGGCGTCATCGGCGATCTCGCGGGGCTGGCGGCCGGCTTGCTCAAGCGCGGCGCGCGCTTCGTGCAGATCCCCACCACCTTGCTGGCGCAGGTCGATTCTTCCGTCGGCGGCAAGACCGCGATCAACTCGCGCGCCGGCAAGAACATGATCGGCCTGTTCCACCAGCCCGTGCTCGTGCTTGCCGATCTCGCCGTGCTCGACACGCTGCCCGAGCGAGAACGCGCAGCGGGCCTTGCCGAGGTCGCCAAGTACGCACTCATCGATGATCCGAAATTCTTCGACTTCCTCGAAGCCAACGCCGCAAAACTGAAAGCCGGCGACCGCGCGGCCCTGGCCGAAGCCGTGCGCGTGTCCTGCGCTTCGAAGGCGCGCATCGTCGCGATGGATGAAACCGAGCAGGCCGAACGCGCCCTTCTCAATCTTGGCCACACCTTTGGCCACGCTCTCGAGCGCGCCAATAATTTCGGCCCCGACCTCCTCCATGGCGAAGGCGTCGGCGCCGGCATGGCGATGGCGCTGCGCTATTCTGTCGAGCTCGGCCTCTGCCCCGGCCAGGACGCGGTCCGCGCCGAACGCCTGCTCAACGCCCTCGGCCTCAAGACCCGCCTCAAGGACCTGGCCGGCGGCCCTTACCCGGCGGACGATCTGCTCGCCCACATGGCCCACGACAAAAAGGCCCGAAACGGCAGGCTCACCCTGATCCTTGCGCGAGGCATCGGACAGGCCTTTATCCAGCGGGATTCGGACATTTCGCCACTGCGGCAATTCCTGCACTCGGAACAGGCGGCCCCTTCCTGAAATATGACCTCGCCCCTAGGTTGTTCTCAGGGGAACTCGGGGGGATCGGCTCGGATGCTGGCTGAAAAGACGCTCGCCTTCGCGGCACAGGCGCCGGATCTGCACACGCGCAAAGTCCTCGGGGCCAGCTTCATGACCCTGATCGAATCGATCGGCGCGACCCGCTATGCCTGTCTTTATCTCCGGCGCGAGGCCGGCGGCATGGCGATTGACCGGTCGATCTCGAACCTGCCGCGCCTGTGGCAGGAGCTTTACCTTGAGCGCGCCTATGACGCGACCGATCCGGTCCTGCAGGCCGTCCTGCGCGGCGGGACTTACGGCTTCTGGAGCGAACTGACCAAGGGCCTGGTGCTCGGAAAAGCCGGCCGCGAAGTGATGGGATTCGCCTCGGAATTCGAGATGCGCGAAGGCTTCACCAAGCGCGTTTCCCTCGATGGCGGCGGCCTTGCGGTCATGATGGTCGCGGGGCCGGACCTCATACGCAATGCGCGCTCGCGCGCAGCCCTGCGCATGTCGTTCGATGTCTTCGCCAATGAAGGCGCCCGCATGCTCAAGATGTCGGAAAACCCGGAGGTCGGGGAGGGCGGGCCGCGCCGCGACCTCTCCCGCACCCAGCTGAAAGTGCTGCTGATGCGCGCCGACGGGCTCTCCAACAAGCAGGTCGCCCAGGCCATGGGCCGGCACGAAAAGACGATTGAATGCCACGTCACCGAGGTCCTGCGCCGGCTCGAGGCCCGCAACATGATCGACGCCATCCGGATCGCCAGCAAACACAAGCTGATCCTCTAGGTATCATGTGACGGCGGCCTGACCCCTATATCCTGAATACACAGGCTTTTCTGGACCAGTTTTCTGGAAATCCAGGGTATACCCCTATGGTTTAAGGGCCCGCCCTGATCAGAGTTCGCGCGGGTGGACGGGCCATTTTCGGGCCTGCCCTGGGTGTGAGGCGGCCCCTGTCGGGGGGCGCCGCCTCATCGGGCCCCCGATCCAAGCCCCAGAGGCCGGGGGGGGGGGG
>DASZSI010000205.1:0-3905 GCA_035548775.1 Hyphomonadaceae bacterium | reverse complement strand
GGCGGGTCGATTTTGCGGCGCAGCTTGTCCGCCTCGATGCCGGCGGCGCAGACGACTTTCGCTCGCGCGACTTCCGACGTGACGTTGGAGACTAGCGCATGGCTGCGGATGCGCAGCACATCCTCAGCCTGCCACAAATCTGGCATGCTGTCCGTCAGCTTGAATTCGACCGGCAGAGGCTTCTGCCCCGCCTTCACCTCATTGACGTAAGCGTTGATGCCGTCGGTGAAAGCCTGCACTGTTTCGTGCGCGTCCGGCGCGTAGGCCGCCCACTCTTTGGTCATGTCGCCGCGATACAAGAAAAGGCGCGCCGCGCGATCCTGATCGACATAGGAAGGTCCGAACGACTTCGCGAGCAAGCCGAGGCCCCGCTTGCGCCAGAGATCGATCTGCCACAGCCGGTCTCGCGCCGCGTTGTAGCCCTGCAGGAAGTATGCGTCATGCTGATTGCCCGCGAAGATATGCGGAATGCCCCAATGGTCGACCACGATGTCGGCCGGCGCCGTGAGCCCCTTCACCTTCCAGTCGTGCTGCATCACTGCACTGGAGCCGGTTGAAGGCCCGGTCTGTGATGAAGCGGTTGGCAAGGCACAGGCGATTGTCAGCGCCAGAATCACAAGCGGCGATTTGAGCTTCATGCGTCTCTCCCCGGTCTCGATTGTCATCCCGTCCGAAGCGGAGCGAAGAGCCGGGACCCACAGGTCAACCTAGACAAGTTGAAGACTGGGTCCCGGCCATTTTTAGTCAAGAATGGGCTACGCGCTTCCGGGATGACACGCCGGAGGAATACTCCCAGCACCGACCCGCTTGCGCAACTGTCTTGTCAAAGCTGCCGCGGATAACCAAAGCTCAGGATATGGCAGGCTGGCATTTTTGGATCGACCGTGGCGGCACCTTTACCGACGTGGTGGCGCGCGCGCCGAATGGCCGCGAACTCGTGCGAAAACTCCTGTCCGAAGCCCCCGGCCGCTATGCCGACGCAGCCGTCGAGGCGGTCACCTCGATACTCCGCGAGAACGGCGCCGGCATAAGTGACATCGCGGCCATCAAGATGGGCACGACCGTCGCCACCAACGCCCTGCTGGAGCGCAAAGGCGCCAAGGTTGCGCTTGTCGTCACAGAAGGATTCGCGGACCTGCTGGAGATCGGCAACCAGGCCCGGCCTGACATCTTCGCCCGTCATATCGTGAAGCCAGACTTGCTGCAGGCTCTAACCATCGAAGCGCGCGAACGCGTGACGGCCGAAGGCGAAGTGCTGACGCCGCTGGACGAACCGTACATCCGCGCCGATCTGAAACGCGCCTTCGACGACGGCATCCGCAGCTGCGCCATCGCCTGCCTGCATGGCTGGGCCTATCCGGCGCACGAACGCCGCATTGCGGAGATCGCGCGCGAGATCGGCTTCACGCAGGTTTCCGTCAGCTCCGAGATTTCCGGCCTCATCAAATATGTCGGGCGGACCGACACAACCGTGGCCGACGCTTATCTCTCACCGATCCTGAACGCCTATGTCGCGCGGGTGGCGGGCGCGTTCGACGCCTCGACATGCCTCTTCTTCATGCAATCCAATGGCGGCCTCACTGCCGCGAGCCGCTTCCGTGGTCGCGACGCCGTGCTGTCCGGCCCGGCAGGGGGAGTGGTCGCTGCAGCAGCCGCGGCGCGGCGTGCAGGCTTCACCAACATGCTCGGCTTCGACATGGGCGGCACTTCAACAGATGTTTCGCATTATGCGGGCGAGTTCGAGCGCACCAACGACACGGTCGTCGCCGGCGTTCGCCTCACCACGCCCATGCTGCAGATTCACACCGTCGCGGCTGGCGGCGGATCGGTCTGCTATTTCGACGGCGCGCGCCTGCGCGTTGGCCCACATTCTGCCGGCGCCGATCCCGGGCCGGCCTGCTATCGGCGCGGTGGACCGCTGACGGTGACGGATTGCAACGTCCTACTTGGCCGCGTGAAGCCGGAGTTCTTCCCCGAGATCTTCGGACCCAGGGGCGATGAACGGCTGGACGCCAACATCGTGCGGACGCGCTTCGAGGAGCTGTGCGCGGAGATCACGCGCGCGACTGGCAAGATCATAACGTCGGAGGAAGCCGCCGAAGGCTTCATCGCTATCGCAAACCAGCACATGGCCGAGGCCATCCGGAAAATCTCGATCCAGCGCGGCTATGATCCACGCGACCATGTCCTGTGCGCGTTTGGCGGCGCAGGCGGGCAACATGCCTGTTCGGTGGCCGATGCCGCGGGCGCTCGGCGTATCCTGCTCCATCCTCTAGCGGGCGTGCTCTCCGCCTGGGGCATGGGCCTGGCCGACCAGCGCGTTATCCGCGAAATGTCGGTCGAAGAGAAGCTTGGCTCCGATCTGGATCAACGCATCTCGGAGCTCTCAACCGCCGCGCGCGAGGAATTGGCGAAGCAAGGCGCGAGCGAAGACATCGACATCCGCGTCATCGCGCATGTGCGTTACGACGGCGGCGAAGTAGCCCTGCCTCTCGCCTTTGCGCCGCCGGACAGGCTGGCGGAATCATTCGCGTCGGAACACCAGCGGCGCTTCGGCTTCACCGATCTGGGGCGGGATATCCTGATCGCGAAGCTGTCCGTTGAAGCCGTCGGACAAGACGAACGTCCACCACAGCTGAAAGCCGATCTTCCGCGCGAAAAGCCGAAGCCGCTCGCAACGGTGGCTGTCCGCACCAACAGCGTGGCGCACGAGGCGCCAGTCTATGCCCGCTCCAGCCTGCCCGCCGGCTTCTCCATTGACGGTCCAGCACTGATCACCGAGACGGGTGCGACGACCTTTGTGGACGAATACTGGCGCGCGCAGCTGAGCGAGCTTGGCGACCTGATCCTCGATCGCATCGGCGCGCCGGAAAGGCGGCTGGCGGTTGGAACGAGTGTCGATCCGGTCCTGCTCGAAATCTTCAACAACCGCTTCATGGGCGTGGCGGAGGAGATGGGCCTCGCTCTGCAAACCACCGCGGCGTCGGTCAATATCAAGGAGCGGCTGGATTTCTCCTGCGCCGTTTTCGACGCGGAAGGCGGCCTCGTCGCCAACGCCCCGCACATTCCGGTCCACCTCGGCTCGATGAGCGACTCTATCCGCACCATCATTCGCGAACGCGATGCCGCAAAGGATGGGCGTGGCATCCGCCCAGGCGACATCTACATGCTGAACGCGCCGCACGCCGGCGGCACGCACTTGCCCGACATCACGGTGATTGCCCCCGTAATCCTCGAAGGCAAGACTACGCCCGCTTTCTTCACTGCAGCACGCGGCCATCATGCAGACATTGGCGGCCTGACGCCCGGCTCGATGCCACCGAATAGTCATCGGATCGAGGACGAAGGCGTGCTGATCGAGAACTTTCTGCTGGTGGAGGGCGGTCGCCTTCGCGAGCGCGAGACGCGCCACCTGTTCCTCTCGGCGCCTCATCCCGCGCGAGACATCGATCGCAATATCGCGGACCTTAAAGCCCAGATCGCCGCCTGTGTTCGCGGCGCAGAGGAATTGAAGCGGCTGGTGGCGCACTACGGCCGTGAGGGTGTCGCCGCTTACATGGGCCATGTGCAGGACAATGCCGAGGAGCATATCCGCCGCGTGATCGACACGCTGGAGGATGGCGCGTTCGAGGCGCCCATGGATAATGGCGCCGTGATACGTGTCGTGGTGCGGCCGAACAAAAAGGCGCGGCGGTTGACGGTCGATTTCACCGGCACGTCGAAGCAAGACGCAGGCAATTTGAACGCACCCGCGGCGATCACCCGCGCCGCCGTGCTCTATGTCTTCCGCACGTTGGTTGAGGACGCGATCCCGCTCAACGAGGGATGCCTGAAACCGATCGACATTATCGCGCCCAAGGGCACGATCCTGAACCCGGAGCGTGGCGCGGCGGTGGTGGCGGGCA
>DASZSI010000204.1:0-9452 GCA_035548775.1 Hyphomonadaceae bacterium | reverse complement strand
TAACGACCCGGCGAAGCCGGGAACCTCATCCGGGGTGATTTTAACGCGCCGCCAATCGCCCGAGCGGACCGCCCAGTCGATCACGTCCCGCCCCTCCTCCGGGCTTGGCGTGCAGACGCAATAGACCAGCACACCGCCGGGCCGGAGCATTTCGCCCGCCGCCTCCACCAGCTTTTTCTGGATCGCGGGGAAACGCACAAGGTCCTTCGGGTCGCGACGCCACACGCCTTCCGGATGCCGCCGCAACACGCCCAGAGCGGAGCAAGGCGCATCGAGGAGCACGGCGTCCAGCAGGTCCGGCGGCCGCCATTGGCGCGCATCCGCCTCGACGACGTGCATGGAGAGACGTGCGCGGGCCGCGTTCTCCTTCAGCCGTTCGATCCGCTGTTTCGAGATTTCAACCGCCGTCAACCGGGCGCCCATCGCCGCCAGCTGCATCGCCTTGCCGCCGGGCGCGGCGCATAGATCAGCCACCAGCTTGCCCCGCACGTCGCCAACGAGCTTTGCCGCAATGGAGGCGGCGGCGTCCTGCACCCACCATTTGCCGTCGGAATAGCCCGGCAGCTCTTCCAGCCTTCCTCCGGAAGCCAGCCGCACCGAGCCATTGGGGAGCGCCGTTCCATCGAGCCTTGCGGCCCAGGCTTGCGGATCTTCGCCGGCATTGAGCGTCAGATCGGTAGCTGGCTCTTCCAGCTGCAAAAGCGCTAGCGCTTCCGCCTGCTCGAGACCCAGCGCAGACTTGAATCTGGCGGCCAGCCAGTCAGGCCACACCGATATTGCCGGGGCCTTTTCAAACGCCTGTCGTTCGCGTGCGGCCCGTCGCAGGACGGCATTGACGAGCCCCCCGCCCTTGGCCGCCTCGCGCCATTTGCCCGCCGCCTCGACTGTCGCCGACACGGCGGCATGTTCGGCCACGCCCATCAGCCAGAGCTGGGCGGCGCCGGCAAACAGGAAGGCCCGCACCTCGGGTTGGATTTCAGCGATGGGCCGGTCGACCATGCCGCCCAGCGCCCAGCCGATGCGTCCGACGCCGCGCAATGCCGCGCCCGCAATCGCCCGCGCGAAACCGCGGTCGGCGCCTTCAAGCTTGCCGAACGCGCGGCTCTTGTTCATCGCGCTTTCGAGATCGGCGCCCAATTCGAGCGTGCCGTGGATCAGCTCGGCCGCGGCCAGCCTTGCCTGCCAGCCGGGTGCTTCCTGTTTCTGCTCTGTGGAGGGTCTCGCCATGCCGGGGCTGTTAGCTTCTCACCGCCGACCTGACCAGCCGCCAAGACAGAAATGCCCGGCCCACAAAGACGCCTTGGGGGCCGGGCATTCCGCAACTTGTCTGGTCGCAGGAGGCGGAGGCTTACTCCGTTCCTTCCATTTCGGCGGCCTGGCGGTGCAGACGCGCGATGCGGCGCTCGGTCGGCGGGTGTGTGGCCGACGGGCCGCGGCGGGGGCCGTGCAGCGGGTCGATGACGAACATGTGCGCCGTCGCCGGGCTGCGTTCGGCCAGCGGGTTCAGCAGCGAAGAGGTGTGCCGCTCCAGCTTCAGGAGGGCGTTGGCGAGGTTGATCGGGGCGCCGCAGATTTCACCGGCCTGCTTGTCGGCGGCGTACTCGCGGGCGTGGCTCTGGCCGATGCGGGCAACGAGGCCGGCGACGACTTTCGAGACGCGCTTGCGCTGTCCCAGCGGGTAAGCAAGCGAACCGAGGATGGTGGTCAAGAGGGCGGCCAGGGCCGAGCACACGCCCATCGCCAGCGCGTCGCCGCGCTTCACATGCGCCAGCTCGTGCGCCACCACGGCGGAAACCTCCGCTCGGGACAGCGTCTTGAGGAGGCCGTCCGTCACAGCGATGGACGCATGGTTGGTGTCGCGGCCCGCGACGAAGGCGTTGGGCTGGAAGGCGTCGACGATATAGGTACGCGGACGCGGCATGTTGGCCTTCATCGCGAGCTTGTCGCAGTCGGCGACGAAGGCGCGGATCATCGGCGAAGGATCGTCCGACCCCACTTCGCGCGCGTTGTGAAGCTTGAGCACGATCTTCTCGGCGTACCAGAAGACGATGAGGTGGAAGCCAAGCGCCACCAGCGTCGCGATCAGCGCGCCTTCCTTCTGCGCGATGGCCCAGCCCGCCGCCGCGAAGGCGACGTGGATCACAAGCATCAGTATGGCGGCCTTCAAATAGCTCATCGCGGCTCTCTCACGCGGGGGTGGCGTCCCGAACAACCAAGGTTGGCGGTGTTGGTGAAAGCATCCTTTCCAAACCGGAAAAAATTGGTGAACGTGGGCGTTATGAGCAGCGAAGATCCTCACACACCGACCGAACGTGGCGCGGAAGACTCAGAGGCGCCCACGCTGGAGACATCAAAGGATAAGCCTGCAATCCCCGGCGCCGCGCCCGGCAAGGCGTTGAGCCCTGAAGCAATCCGCGCGCTCGAGGAGGCCGAGGCGCGACGCCAGGCCGCGGTTCAAAATCCCGCTCGGCAAGATTTGCCTACCGAGATCGGCGGCCGTGATGGCGAGGAACCTACGCGCTATGGCGACTGGGAGAAAAAAGGCATCGCGGTCGATTTCTGAGGTGACACCATGAACAACCTTGGTCTCAAGGTGCTTCTGTCGGTAGCGGCCGCGGTTGCAGGCTTCGCTGCGTCAGCCGGATGCGCCAGCGCCGACAAGGGTCCCAAGTCATTGGTCCTCGAACACGCAATCACCTTGCCAAAGGTGAAGGGCCGGATCGACCATCTGGCAATCAACCCGGAAAAGACGCGCCTTGCAGTGGCGGAGCTCGGCAACGGCTCGGTTGATGTGCTGGACATCGAAACCGGCGCCGTGGCGCACCGGATAACCGGCCTTCGGGAGCCGCAGGGTCTGGCTTTCAGCCAGGATGGCTCGCTTCTGATCGTCGCCGAAGGCGGCGCCGGCGACGTGCAGGTCTTTGATGCGAAGACGTTCGAGACTGTCGCAAAAATTCCACTGGGGGAGGATGCCGACAATGTCCGCATCGACCCGCGCAACGGTCACGCGATCGTCGGTTATGCGTCCGGCGCGCTCGGCGTTGTCGATCTCGCCGCCCGCAAGGTCGTTCAAAGAATCGCCCTGCCTGCGCACCCGGAGGGATTCCAGATCGATCCCACGACCGGACGGGCCTTCGTAAATCTTCCCGACGCCCACACGATTGTCGCCGTCGATCTCGACACAGGGACGGCTGGCGACCACTGGTCCATGCCCGCCAATCTCTGGAATTTCCCGATGGCGCTCGATCCAAGCGGCAAGGGCGCGGCGGTGGTGTTCCGCATGGCCGCCGGGCTGGTTGTATTCGATCGCGACACGGGCGCCGAAATCGGATCGCAGCCGACCTGCGGTGACGTTGACGATATATTCTATGACCCCACACGCAGCCGCCTTTATGTCGCCTGCGGCGAAGGCGCGGTTGATGTGTTCGATATCCAGAACGGAGCGCCCCGGTTCCGAGCCAGAACCCCAACCAAACCCGGCGCACGAACGGCATTGTTCGTACCTTCGCTTGACCGGCTTTTCGTCGCCGCACGCGCCACCGATGGCAATCCGGACGCAGCTATTCTAGTGCTTGTGCCGACGCCGTGAGGGCTTCCGGCTCGGAACTCCACCGGACTGCTAAGTTTTTTGAGGCCCGCCAGTTCGCCTGATACACGTCGCGGCTTGCTTGCCGCGGGGCGCCGGTTAACTTCAAAAACCGCCGCCCTCCCGCACGGCATGGCCGCTGCATAAGACGCCCGTCATGACCAAGACTTCGCGCCTTCTAATTGCTCTCCTTGTCGCCGCCGCCGCGGCTTCGCCGGCGTTCGCGGACGGCAAGAAGGGCCCTTCGAAGGTGAAAGCGCCTCCGGTGCCGCTGCTCAAGGTTCCCGAGCCGCTGCCTCCCCCGCCGCCGCTTCCCCCGCCGGTACCCGTTGCACCGCCTCCGGGCCCCACCACCATCAGCCTGCCGTCCAATTTCGGCACGGGCGGGGTTGGCATCGATATCAGCGGCGGCTTCTCCGGCGGCGGACGCATCTACGTCGTTTCGAGCAGTTCGGCCCAGGCCTCAGCCGCGGCGTTCGCCTTCGCCAGCGCGACGGCAACGGCCTTTGCCGGGGGTGGGTCGCATGGCGGCGGCCATTCCGGTGGCGGCGGTTGTGGCTGCGGCGGTCACAAGTAGCTGCTAATCCACATTGCGGTAGCGCTTGGCGAGACCCTTCGCGAGATAGAGCGCAAGATCGTCTGGCGTGAGCTTGGCGAGCGCCGCAAGCATCTTGTTGGGCGCGCCCGTCACCACCACGGCGCGGTTCCGCTCCGAGGCGCGATAGCCGATCTCCGCGACGCGCTCGGCCGTCTGCCACAGGAATTTCGGCGCCTTCGAGACCTTGTCTCGCGTGCCGCTGACATCGTGGAATTCGGAATAGGTGAAACCTGGCGCAATCGCCGTGCAGTGAACGCCGGATCCCGTAAGCTCCACATGCAGCGACTGCGAGAACTTGATAAGCGCCGCCTTTACCGCGCCATAGGTGGTGTAGCCGCGCGAACCCGGCGCGAGGCCGGCAAGAGAGGCAATGTTGACAATGCGTCCCCATTTGCGCGCGGCCATGCCCGGCAGGACCTTGTGGGACAGCTCCAGCGGCGCCGTCAGCATCACCTGCAGCGCGGCCGCCTGATCTTGCCAGCTTGTGGTGAGCCACGTGCCCGGCAGGCCGTAGCCGGCATTGTTCACCAGCACGTCCACCGAACGCCCCTTCGCGGAAAGTGCGCCCAGGATATCGTCAACCGCTCCGGACTTCGACAGATCGGCAGCGATGGGAATCGCATCGACCTTGCCTGTCGTGGCGATCTCGCCAGCGATTAACTCAAGCCGGTCGAGCCGCCGGGCGGCTAGCGCGATGTCGAAGCCCTTCGAGGCATAAAGTCTTGCGAACGCCGCACCGATGCCGGCGGAAGCGCCCGTCACCAGCGCCAGTTTCCGGCTCACAGCCATCCTCGCGCCGCCTGGTCGAGCCACAGTCGGGCCGAGCCGATCAACGGCGCCGTCTCGCTGACGATCAGCTTCACGGGTATCGGCGCGACCAGCTCCGACCTCCAGCCGCGGTTCCGCAACCGGTCGATGGCGGCCTTCTCCTTCAGCCACGGCGCCAGCCGCACGGAAATGCCGCCGGCCAGAAAAACACCGCCCGTCGCATTCGCGGCCAGCGCCATGTCGCCCATGGCCGTCATCACCGTCGCGGCCCGGATGCGGAACAGCTCGACCGCTAGCCGCTCGCCTGCCTGCGCCGCGTCGAACACTTCGGGTTCCGAGCGTTTGCGAAACGGAACGCCGAGGACGCCGGCCAACGCCTCGATCGTGTCCTCGAAGCCTGCGCCGGCCGCGACGATCTCGTTTGAGACATAGCCGAGCTTTGCGCGCAGGGCCTCGGCCAACCGCCATTCGATGTCGGTCTGGGGCGCGAAGGCCTGATGGCCGCCCTCGCCGCCGACCACGACATAGCCATCTGCGCCCATGATCCTTCGCAGTATGCCGATGCCGAAGCCGGTTCCGGGGCCGCCCACCACGATCGACCCATCCGGGTCCGCCTTACCCGGGGCGATGTCCTGCACTTCATCCGGCGGCAAATCGGGCGCCGACCGGGCCATGGCGAAAAAGTCATTGACCGCGACCAGGCGCGAGATGCCGAGCAACTGCCTTACCTTCTCGAATTCGACACTCCAGCCACGATGCAGCAGGTCGACATGACCATGAGCGACCGCGCCCGCGAACCCGAATGACGCGCCAACCAGCTTGGGCTTGGCTTCGGAAAGAAAGGCGGCCGTCGCATCCTCGAACGTCTTGAAATCCGCGCCCGGCCGTTTCCAGATCGGCGAGACGGTGATGCGCCCGGCCGTTTCATGCGCCAGCGCGAAACGGACATTGGTTCCGCCCGCATCGCCCACCAGGATTGCGCCATCTTGCATCCGCCAAACCTTATGCCGCCGCCGACGATGACCGCAACCTGACGAAGACCGAATAGAGTCACGGGCGGTATATCATACCATTGTATTCATTTGATTCCGGAGCGCGAGACGCGTATCGCCTCGCCATGGCTCACGACCATTCGCACACAGCCGACGGCCATGCGCACCACGGCCATTCGCATGATCACGCGCACGACCATCATCACGGCGGCGACGAGAAGAACGCGAACCGGATCGCCATCGCTGCGTTGCTGACCGGCGGCTTCATGGGTGTGGAACTGGCGGGCGGCGTCATTGCCGGATCGCTGGCGCTGATCGCCGATGCCGGCCACATGCTGTCGGACTTTGGATCGCTCGCGCTGGCCTGGCTCGGGTTCCGCATGGCGCGGCGGCCGGCGGATGCGCGTCGCACCTTCGGGCTGCGGCGCTTTCCGGTGTTGGCCGCCTTCGTCAACGGCCTCGCGCTGTTCCTGATTGCAGCGTGGATCGTCTATGAGGCGGTCGAACGCCTGATGACGCCACACACCGTCGAGCCCAACATGATGCTGTGGGTCGCGAGCGGCGGCCTTGCCGTCAATATTGCCTCGTTCGCGGTGCTGCACGGAGCGGATCGCGAGAATCTCAATGTCCGCGGCGCCCTGCTCCACGTGGCCGGAGACCTGCTGGGCTCGATCGCCGCCATGGTCGCGGCCGTTATCATCATGACGACTGGCTGGGTCCAGGCAGACCCGCTGCTGTCGATCCTTGTATCGCTGATCATCCTGCGGTCGGCCTGGGTGCTGACGGCTGAAAGCGCGCATATCCTGCTGGAGGGCGCCCCGGTTCACATGGACCTTGATGAGGTGACACAGGATCTCGCTGACCACGTCGAGGGCGTTTCGGACATTCACCACGCCCATCTGTGGTCGCTGGACGGTCGCCAGCTGATGATGACCCTGCACGCCAAGGTCACGGCGACGGACGCCGGCCCGCAGGTGGTTTCACGAATCAAGCAACGGCTGAAGGACAAGCACGGCATCGGCCACGCCACGATCGAGGTCGAGCATGGTGACTGCGCCGGAGGGGACTGCGCCTAGGCTGTGGCGCTTTCACCTTGTGGCAGGCGCGCGGCGCCATAGAAGCGCGGCTTGATTGCCGGAAACCACAAGAGCTTGCCTAAGCCTTCAACGAAGCGGCGATAGGTGAAAGCGCGCTTCGGCCGGCGAAAGACAAGAGCAAGCAGCGCGAGTGGGCCAAAGACAATGGTTTGCACAAGACCGACCGCCATCCAGAAGGCAATGGCGAGCCAGTCGCGCGGCTGTTTCGACCAGGCCTGCGTGGCGGGGCCTTGTCCATAGGCAAAGGCGCGCCTGAGCGTATAGGCCAGAGTGACCCGAGAAGGATCAGGCGCTTCCCAAACGAAGGCGCCGGGCGCCCAGGCAAAGCGGCAGCCGCCGGCCTTCATGACCTGGAACAGCAAGTCGTCCTCGCCGCCGATCTCGTTGCGTGAAGCCGAAAAAGGTTCGGCTGACGGAAGCGCCGCACGGCGAATGAGACTGCAACCGCAACCATAGAACCCGGAAATCTCGCCTTCGACATGATCCGGTTCGCGCGCGAAGAAAGCTTCGAAATAGGCGCGATGGCCGGCGGGCGGATCACCAAGCTTTGTGCGCACGGGGCCGAACACGACATCTGCCTTGGTCTTCGCCTGGACCCGGACAAGTTCGGAAAGCCACGTCTCCGATGCGATCTCGTCGTCGTCGAGGAAAGCGATCAGGCTTCCCCTCGCCGTACGCATGCCTGCGTTGCGCGCGTTGGCGACGCCCGCTCTCGGTTCATGCACAACGCTGATACGAGGGTCGCCGATGGCCTGGAGAACGCCGAGCGCAGAACCGGCCGGATCATTGTCGACCAGGACCACCTCGAACGCGGCATCCGTCTTCTGCGCCAGAGCGGAAAGCGCGGCGTCGACAGCCCGAAGCGGTCGGCGGAAGGTGGGAATGACGATGGAGACAAGCACCATTCCCGGAGCCTAGCAGGCCCAGGTTGCGGCGCGGTTTACGCAGTCTTACTCGGTTCCCGGAGGCAGGCGGGGGGCCCCTGCGGGCGTTCCGAATTCCGAGCGGCACAGCTTTACGGGCTGAACCGCCTGCTGCTGCAGTGTGAACATGTCGGAGGCATAGTCGGGCGGTGAATTGCCCGGGACCAGCTTGGAGAGGTTTGCCCAGGAGATTTCGAGTTCGTCGCAGGTTCTTTTCGTGCGCGCACCGTCTATCGCGCCCATCCTCGACCCGATCGTCGTGTGCGCCAGCGACAGCATCACATGGTAGAGATTCATCTCATGAGGGTTGAGGGTGTTGGCGTCGCGGATCGCCTGAATGGTGCTGGCGGCCTGATAGCAGGCGCCGATCACCTCCTGGTTGCCGGCCCCCTTGTCGCCCGCCGTCGTGCAGGAATTTCCGGCCAGAAGAATGCGGGTCGAAACCGGCTGCTCCTGCGCCATCGCGGACGCGGTTGCGGCGAAAGCAAGAAAGAGCGGGAGAAGCAGGCGCACCGAAACTCTCACAGGCTTGGCGCGCCGGCGGGAACGCCGAAGTCCGTCCGGCAAATGCGCACGGTGTCGGAGATCGACTCACGAATGTCGGCAAAGGTCGAGGCCCAGTCCTTGGGAGACGCAGCTACGTCGATACGGGTCGTCGCTTCCCATGCCGCCTCCGCCCGGGCGCAGGCGCGAGCGGAACGCACCTTGTCGGCGCGCACATAGTCGCCGGCGATGGTGAACTCGATATAGGACAGGCCCACATTGGCGATGTTCTTCGAATGCCCGCTGGCGCCGGGATTGGCCGCGAGGGCCGCGCGCACTTCGGCCGCCTCCGACTGGCATTTGTTGATCATTTCCTCCATCGAGAAATGGAGGTCCTTGTTGATCTCGGCGCATTCCGCGGCGGCGTCGTTGCTGGCGTCTTCGAGCGCATTGATGCGCGGCGAGCGCTGTTGATCCGGATCCGCGTGTTGAGCGAAGGCGGCGCCGCACGGCGCGACCGCCAGGGCAACGGCAAGCAAGGCGCGCATTCTCGTACTCCTGCGACAGCACACGCCAGTCTAGCGAGCTCCGCCATTTGCGCCTAGCGCCCTATTGCGGCGGCCGCTTGATCGACGCCGACAGGTTTTCCTGCACCTGGCGCGCGTCGAACGAATTGGGGTCCGAATCCTTCGGACCTTTTTTCAGGAGAATTTCGGCATAGGCGTCGTAGCGCGTCACCTGCTCGTAGCGCGAGGGGGTCCAGTAAGTGTCGTAGTCATAGACCCAGCCGAAGCGCGGCACGAAATAGGCATAGCTCAACCGCGTATCCATGAAGCCGCCATAGTCGCGCGTGCGGCTCTGCTTGTCGGTGTCGCGGCGGGCGATGGTGAAGGTGTCGTAGCCGTTGGCGAGCGTCAGCTCGGCGGCGCGGTAGAGCATGTAGTTCTCGACGGTGTCGCGCTCCGTCAGGGAGTTGCCCTTGAACGAGATGCGGTAGCGGTCGTT
>DASZSI010000203.1:0-4435 GCA_035548775.1 Hyphomonadaceae bacterium | reverse complement strand
CTTCAACGAAAGCGCAGCCGCCAGCCGGATGATATTTGAGCAAAACCGCGAGCTGCAGGGACGCCTGCGGGAGGCGCACGAAGCCGGACAGCGTGAGCGGATGTGGCGGGAGGAGAACACCCAATCTCTCACCACCCAGATACATGAGTTGCAGGCGAAGCTGGAAATGACCGGGGTAGAACACGCAGCCCGCGAAGAGCGGGAGGCGACGCTTCGCCGGACTGTCGAGGCTTTGAAGGAAATGAACCGCCTAGACGAGCAGGCGCGCGCGCTGCTTGAGGCGCGGTACGATCGCCGGTTGGCGGAGGCGAACGAACAGTTAAGGGAACTGCAGGCCGTCGCTGACGACTATTCCGAGCGCCTGATCGAAGTCTATCGCGCGCTCGATATGTTCGATTCATTGCTCGCTCAGGGTGAGGCCTCGCTAGGCGCTTTCGAAGCCAAGGTTTTCGGTCAGTCCGCGCAAGCGGCGGCAAGCAGCGCGCCGGTTCGAGAAGGAATGAGTGCGCGGGAAACAGCAATCGAGTTGGAAAAGCTTGGCAACCGGTGGAAATCGCTAATCTCGCGATTGGATCGATCTTCGGAACGCGGCGCCAATCACGTGCATGAGCTCGATTCGCTGAAGAGCGATCTGGCCGCCATCCGGGCGTCGACAGGCTGGCGGTTGCTAGCGCCATTCCGGAAGTTCGGTAAGGGTGTTTCCGCGGTAAATCGAAAAGCGTCCAGCCGGAAGCGTGTGAGTGCGTTCACGCAGGCGAAGCTGGCTCTGGATCAAAAGCTGGCGCCGCTTCAGCTTGCCTTTCCCCCGTTTGACGCTGCTGCTTACGCGCAAGCGGACCCAAATCTGAATTCGTCCGATAGCCTTGGTCATTACTTCGAGTTTGGCGAGGGTGAGGGGCGCCGTCCGCTGTTGAATTTCGACCCCCTGTTTTATGTCCGGCAGTATCCTGATGTGGGCGCCTCAGGCGTTTCTCCGCTGTTGCACTTCATGCAGTACGGCGTGCACGAAGGGCGTTCGCCATGTGTCGAGCTGCATCCGCTGAACGACCTGGCGTCGAGCAAAGGAATGACGCCACTCGAATTCTTCGCGCGCAGCTAGAACTTCGCTCAGCGAGCAGAGGATTCTACTGGCTCGCTACCCGAGCCGACGGGCCTAATATGTCTCGCAATAGGAATACTGCCGACCGTTCCAGTTGGGATCGGAATTATCGCTGGCCGAGAAAATGAGCTCGTTGTTCCAGTGGCTGAACCGGCCCCCGCCATGACCGCGGACATCCGCGTGCGTGCAATGGGCGATGGCAAGCGGCCTATCATTCTCATAGATCATGACCCGCGAGCGCATGTGGTCCGCCGGAGAGTCGGCAGCGTCCGCCAGCTCCGGAACGTTGAAAGTATAGGCGTGTCCGCCGGCTGCATTGAAAGGCCCCGTCATCGGCTTTCGCTGACGCGTCTGTTCAATGCCAGACCACTTCTCAGAATCGGACAGGTGGGAGAACAGATACTCCGTACAACCTTCGCCGGTGAGGACGTTGACGAGATCGAAACCTCCCTCTTTTTCGCAGAATGCCCGCGTCTCCTGGTATCCAGCGAATTCCATCGGGTAGCCGCCCATCCAATCCTTGGCGTCCGTCCAGCACGTCATGCCGCGCTTGCCATAGTTCGCGATACGCCCCAGCGGATCGCGTCCCTCTTCGATCTCCGGACGGATATAGATCCAGTATACGTATTTGAGTTCCATCAGCTTTCGAGTCAGCGGATCAGCCTGGTTGTAAGCGCGCTTGAGCTTGATCCAGAATGCCGGCGTGGGGTCGAGGTAAATGTCGGACGAATAAAGCGCGATATAGTATTCGCCGCCGCGCTTGACCGGGATCATCGACGCACGGATCGCATCCCACATCGCACCGGTGTGATGCAGCACCCCCCACGAATAGACGACGTCAAACTTGCCAAGCGACGCCATCATGCCTTTGTCGAGTGCGGAGCCCTGGAATATCTTCCAGCGGCTTTCCGGAATGCCGGCCCATTCGCGAACCTTGCGGCTCGTGGCGACCGAGTTCTCGTCATAGTCGAAGCTGACCACGCGGTCCGCGCCGAGCTTCAGCGCCGCGAGCGAGTGAATCCCTGAGCCGCAGCCGATGTCCAGGAATGTCTTTCCGGCCAACGATTCAAAGCGGGCAAACTTCCGCATATGTTCCATTGAATCATGGATGATCTTGTCGCTCAGCTTCTTCTGGACGAACTCGCCCCAGTTCTTCCCGAATCCGTAACGCAACTCATCCATGACAGGCTGGCTCTGTTGAGGCTCTTGCTTTGTGATGTTGGAAGCGACTGACTAGCCAGAAGCTTCGCGGCGCGCAATGTTCCAGTGCGTCGTATTACCGGAGCATCGGGACCCATATTTGGCCGGCGGCCCCGGGACAACCCCGTCCATGGGGTTCGGGACACGCGAGGCTTGGAAGCAGCTTTTGCGGCGTCTTTGGGTATGGTTTGCGGCTTAAACCTCGGTCTATGGTGCCGACGGATCGGCTGGCGGCGACCCCGCACCGGGCTTGCGGGTTAGGAATGTCGATGCGGTATTGGGACATTGCGCAGCAGCTGCATCCCGAAGCAAGGGAATCTGGTCAGCCAAGCTATTGGCTGCGTCTGGCTCGCCAGTTGGCGCGCCCCAGTTTTTCTGCAGTGGGTGGGGAAGGGATCGACCCCGACCTAGCAACCATGCTCGGCATGCGGGGTTCGCCTGGCCGTAGGCTAACCGGGCATTGGCCCAAGACGATGCACTGCATCGGCACTCTGGGCGCCGGCGGCGCCGAACGACAACTTGTGAACCTGATGACAGAGCTTGCCCGTCGCGGTCACCGTAAGCAAACGCTCCTGACGATCTATCCGCTAGAGGGCGATGGCGCTCACTACAAACATCTGCTTGAGGACTACCCGATCGATATCCGGTTGAACAACTCGCCGATCCGCGAGGAGGGCGTCGAGCTGATCCGAAGTAATCCGCAGATCGTTCGTCTTATTCGCCGACTGCCTGCGAACTTCCATGCGTGGACTCTGGATCTCTGGGTGGATATTTCGCTGATCCAACCCGACATCGCCCACTTCTGGTTGGACCATCCAAACATCTGGGGCGCTCCCGCAGCGCTACTCGCCGGCGTTCCGAGCATCATCCTCTCCACACGCAATGTGAACCCGCAGAATTTTCCCTACCTGTACAGCCCTTACATGCACCCTTGGTATGTCTGGTTGTCACGGTGTCCGCGTGTTCACTTCATCAACAACTCTCAAGCCGGCGCCCAGAGCTATGCGGACTGGATGGGCGTAGCGGCGGACAAATTCGAGGTCGTCCTCAACGGCGTAAATCTGTCGCATCTGCACGCCGCCGACCAGAACGAACGCAAGGAGGTTCGCGACGAACTGCACCTGCCTGCTGACGCTCCTGTTGTGGTGGGAGCCTTCCGCATGTCGGAGGAGAAGCGGCCGCTCCTGTTTGTCGATACGTTTGCAAAGGCGCTTCGAGCGCGGCCGGACGCGCATGCGGTGCTGATGGGTGTGGGGCCTTTGTTCGAGGACGTCCGGCAACGGGCGCGACAACTGGGAATAGCGGAGAGGTTTCACTGCCTGGGCAGGCGCGGGGACCTGCCGCGCGTCATGTCGGCCATGGACGTTTTCCTTCATACGGCGTGGTGGGAAGGAACGCCTAACGTTGTGCTGGAGGCGCAACAGCTTGGCCTGCCCGTTGTCGTCTCAAAGGGAGGCGGCGCCGCCGACGCAGTAGACCACGGACGGACCGGCCTGCTGATTGACCGCGAATCGGAGGACGCCCTGGCCGAGGCCCTGATCGACGTCCTGTCCAGCCTGGGTGCGTGGAAGGCCAAGGCGGCCAACGGCCCGAACTTCATTCAGGAGCGATTCTCGATCGACCGGATGGTGGACCAGACTCTTGACTTTCAGCGCCGATCCTTGTGGGTCGCTTCCGCCACGCCGAGATCAATGTCCCCGTCGCTCGTCAGCACGACGAGCGGATAGCGTCATAAATCGTCGGTAATCTACCGTGGCTGGCCGGCAGCCTTCTTCTGGGTCTTGTTTCCCAGGCATCCTGCCTGTCCGGGTTGCAATTCGTTTGTTCCCTCTTCACAAGGTCGGATAGTTGAGTTTATCGAGCCGGCGCTGCAGGCGGGCGGCGGAAATCGTGCGTCAGTTCTGGTGTGAGGGGGCAGCCCATGTGCGGCATCGCCGGCGTCATTGATCTCAGCGGCCGTCACTCGGGAGCCGAGCTGCAAGCGCTGGTCATCGCCATGCGCGATTCAATGGTGCACCGCGGACCAGACGATGCAGGTGTCTGGCTCGATCCCAATGGGCGGTGTGCGCTGGGCCATCGGCGGCTGTCGATCATTGATCTTCGCCCAGAGGGGCGTCAGCCGATGGAGGCGCTGGG
>DASZSI010000202.1:0-5114 GCA_035548775.1 Hyphomonadaceae bacterium | reverse complement strand
GTCGTCACGCGCGCGCTCAATGACGTCACCGCCTCGAGCTTCAAGGCGACCTATCTCAGTCCGCGCTGGATCGGCTTCAAGGCTGGCGTCTCCTACACCCCCGAGGCCAACCAGCGTTCGACAGATTTCGATCCGGACTTCAGCGCTCCGGGCCTGGCCAATGCTGATCTGGAGAAGGTGTGGGAGGGCGCGCTGTCCTTCGCGCGGCGCTGGCCCGAGACAGGCCTGCTCGTGCGCGCGGCCGTCACCTACTCGAATGCAAAAAGCGGATCGCCGCTGCCGGCGTTCGGAAGTTACGAGGCCTGGGGCGGCGGGCTGGAGCTGGAGCAGGGCGAGTGGAGCGGCGGATTGCGGTGGCTTTCCAGCAACAACGCCTGGGAATCCGGAAACGCGGGCTACGACGCCTGGGAGGCCGGATTAGTTCACCAGGGGAGCGAGTGGCGGATCGGCGTCGAAGGCGGCCGGTCCAAAAACAGGCTCACAGGGCTGGAAGGAACGTCGTGGCTGGTGGGCGCCAGCCGCAAAATCAACCAACATCTTGACGTGGGCGTCGCCTGGACTTCGGCGGCGGCCGATCTGCCTGTGCTGATCGGTCCTAGTGCGGGCCACACAAATGCCAGTAATGGCGGCCTAGTACTGGAACTGACTGTGCGGAATTAGTGACACTTCCCGCGAAATTCTTGCCTTGCGGGAGGCAATTAATTCTCGTTAACTTTTGCGCAGCGACTCGCGCGTATTATCTCGGGAAGGAGGGCAGGACATGCGATTTTCCGCACATTTTCTTTGTCTCGCCGCCTCCCTGATGGCTGCGCCCGCTTTCGCGCAGGTCGGGAAGGATGGCGCCTCCGCGCCCGCCACCCAGTCGCTTTCTGGCCAGGCTGCGCCCAATGACCCGCTCGCGCCCTTCAACCTGGGCTTCAACAAGAGCACGGAACGTCCGGTTCTTCCGCTGGCGCCGATCGAGAAGGACCAGCTGGAATTCTCGTGGAAGCCCGGCGGCAAGTGGGGCATCACCCTCGACCTGACCAGCCGCGAGCCCAACGAAGTCCTGCCGCGCGAAGAGGTTGGCGCTGTCCTGAGCTATCAGGTTACGCCCCGGTTCCGCTTTGGCGGCGGTGTCACCCTGAAGGGCGACTCGCTGGCCAGCACGCTGACCGCCCCGCAGAACTTCCGCGACCAGGTCAGCGACACGACCGTCCGCGTCGAGTCGGCATTCTCGTTCTAGCTTTCCCAAGCCTCGATCACGGCCTCGATCGCAGCCCAACCGGCTGCGTGCGTCATCACGCTTGAAGCGTTGCCGGCGTTGACGCCGCCGAGGGCATAGATCGGCAGCGACCCGCCGCTGGCCATCCTGCGGAAGGTCGGAGCCCCGAGCTTTCCGGCCGCTGACGGACTTGCGCTTGCAAACACCGGCGACAGGAAAACTGCATCAGCGCCAAGCTGACCGGCGCGGCGGATCGCGCCGACGGAGTGGGCTGACAGCGTCGCGAGGCCGGATCGCCTGGCGAGCCCCCCGCGCAGCCGTCTCTCCGGCCAATGCACTCCATCGGCGCCGATGCGACGGGCTAGAACCGGGTCAGCAGCGACGAGCAGGATCAGCCGTCTTTTGCGGCAGATGCGGGCAAGTTTCGCCCCGACGGCAAAGCGCTCCTTCACGCCATAATGGCGGTAGATGACCCCAAGCCCAGGCGGAAGCTTTTCAAGGATACGTTCGGGGTGCGGCGTGCGCTTCGGGTCGGTGAGAAACCAGGCGCGGGGCAGGGCGCGACCGTTGCCGTCGAAAGCCGGCTTTGCGGCGCGGGCCGCGGCGAGAAGCTTGCGGCGAGCCACGGCTTGCGCTTGAGACTTGAGCATGGACGAGGACCTCATCCGCACGATTTCCGCCGCGCGCGACGATGTTCTTGCGCGCATCGCCGCCGCCGCCAAGAGCGCGGGCCGCGATCCTTCGGCGGTCCAGCTGACGGCTGTTTCCAAATCCCAGCCCGAGGAACGCCTCGCCGCCATGCTGGCGACCGGCCAGCGCGTCTTCGGCGAAAACCGCGTGCAGGAAGCCCAAAGCCATTGGCAGGCGCGGCGCGAGGCCGGTCTCGACCTCGAACTGCGGCTGATTGGCCCCCTCCAGACCAACAAGGCGAGGGATGCGCTCGAATTGTTCGACGTCATCGAGACGCTTGACCGGGTGAAGCTGGCGGCGACGCTGAGCGATGCCGGCCTGAAACTGGGCAGGCGGCCGCGCGTCTATGTCCAGGTGAATACCGGCGAGGAGGAGCAGAAGGCCGGCATTGCCCCGCGCGAGGCGGACGCCTTCATCGCCAGTGTTCGCCGCGATTATGGGTTCGAGCCGGAGGGCCTGATGTGCATACCGCCCGCGGACGAGCCGGCCGGACCCCACTTTGCGCTTCTTGCCAGGATCGCCGCGCGCAATGGCGTCGCGAACCTGTCGATGGGCATGAGCGGCGACTTCGAGACCGCCGTGATGTTCGGGGCGACCCATGTGCGCGTGGGATCGGCCTTGTTCGGCGAGCGGGCTAAGCCGCCACCGGCTGGTTGAGCGCGCGATCCCGGTAGGGGGCAATACGCGACAATCCCCAGGCAATCATGATCTGGGCCGCTGCATAGGTGAGCCAGACAGAACCGGTGGGAGGAGCAACGCCTGCGAATTTGCCCACGGCAATCAGCGTGTCGCTGAGCATGAACACGACGGCGCCGAGGCGCGCCAGCATGGGGGCCTTCACCACCAGTGCGCTCGCCACCATCGTGGTTATCACGGCCTGGTAGATCAGGGCCGGGATCGTCAACGAACCCATGCCCGGGAAAAACCACGCCAGCAGGGCCAATGACACGATGACGACAAGCCCGGCCATCGGATAGTCGCGCTTGTTGAGGCCGAGCACGCGGCCCCATTCGACGAAGCAGAGAATGTAGACGACGTGGCCCAGTGCAAACGCTGCCATGCCCGCAACGAAAACGAGCTCGAGCAGCACATCGCCCGTCGCGCACAACAACAAGGCTATCCCAACCAGCCAGGCGCGCTGCCACAGCGCATAGATTCCAAGGAGGACGATGCCTGAGGCCTTCCACACCAGTCCCCATGGGGGCGCCAGGTCGATCCAGTCATTGGCGAGGTGGGACAGCGCTACGAGCGCGGCGAGCAGAAAGAAGAGAGAAGAAGCGCTGGTGCGCGAAAAAGTGCCTGTCATGAGCCCTTGCTAGCATGCCGTGCGCGGGTGTCGATTTCACGCCGGGGAAGGGATCAGGCCGAAATGCCGAGCGCGTCACCCGGCTTTGCTGCGGCCAGCAGCGCCAGCAGGTCGGCGCGCGCACAGGCGACGCAGCCTTCCGTCGGCGCAAAGTCAGGCCGGGCCACATGCAGGAAAATGGCGCTGCCGCGGCCCGGGACCGGCGGATCGTCGTTAAAGCCGAGCACGACGACGAGATCATAGAGCTCGTCCGCCCGCCACATCGCTTCATGGCTGCCGGAGAAGGGCAGGGTCACCAGCCGGTTGTAGGCGGCCTCGCGCGGATCGTCGCACCAGCCCGTGTGCGGTGTAAGCGCGGTTATTGGAATTGCGGTCGCCGGTTCGGAAACGCGGTCCGGACGCCAGAACGCCTGACGTATCGGCCAAACCCCAAGCGGCGTCGCCCCATCGCCCTCGCGCTTCTGATCCCCCGCAATCACGCCGGTGCGTCCAAAAGCGCAGGGAACCTCCTTGCCGGCCCACCTGAGCACGCCACGAGATTTTTCGCCGGTTGCGCGCGCTTCAAATGCCGGTGTTTGCGAATAGGCCATGGCTTCCTTGCGCGTCACATCCTACCTAGACTTGGGAAGGCCCGTACGGAAGATGCGGCGCCGGGAGGACGTGGATGACGACTGCCAAGACCATCCTGCTCGTCGACGATGACCAGGAGCTGCGCGAAGCCCTGGCCGAGCAGTTCGAGCTGCACGAAGGCTTCCGGATCGAGCACGCAGCTTCCGCCGGCGAAGGCATGCGCAAGGCGGAGGAAACCCGGGCCGACCTGATCATCCTTGATGTCGAACTGCCCGACATGGACGGGCGCGATGCCTGCAAGCTGATGCGCAAGCACGGCATTGCCGCGCCGATCATCATGCTGACGGGGCAGGTTACGGACGCCGACGCCATCCTGGGTCTCGATTCAGGCGCCAATGACTATGTCACCAAGCCGTTCAAGTTCTCTGTCCTGCTGGCTCGCGTGCGGGCTCACCTGCGCACGTTCGAGCAGAGCGAAGACGCAACCTTCCGGCTGGGGCCTTATGAATTCCGGCCGGCCGGCAAGCTTCTGATCGACGAAAAGGACCGGAAGATCCGGCTCACCGAGAAAGAGACCAACATCCTCAAGTATCTCTACCGGGCCGGGGGCAAGCCGGTCGGGCGCGAGGAATTGCTGTCCGAGGTGTGGGGCTACAACGCCAACGTCACCACGCACACGCTGGAGACGCACATCTATCGCCTGCGCCAGAAGATCGAGCCGGATCCTGCGAACGCCCGGCTGCTGCTGACCGAAAGCGGCGGCTATCGCCTGCAGGCCTAGCCGATCGCACTTATCAGCAATCGCATGTTTCGCTACGATGGCTGCGGGACAGGCCGGGGAGGGCGAGATGTCGGGCAATGATCTGCAGGCGCTGCAGGGACGCTGGAAGGTCACCTACCTGGAAGTCGCGGGCGCCAAGGTTCCAGCCGGAATGTTCGCGAACGCCGAGATCAGGGTGACCGGCGATCTCTTCGAATCCACCGGCATGGGCGCCGTCTACAAGGGCCGCATGACGCTGGACGGGGCGGGACACCGGACGACGTTTTCGCTGAAGTTCGAGGACGGACCCGAGAAGGGCAACGTCAATCACGCGCTCTATGAACTCAAGGGCGATGACTGGACGATTTGCCTCGACATGAAGGGCGGTCCGGCGCCGATTGGCCTGGTGTCGACCCCGGCCAACGGATACGCGCTGGAATCCCTGACGCGCGTGACATGATCCTCAGGCGGGGGCGTTGACCGTCACCAGCACGGGAACGTGGTCGCTGGGTTTTTCTCCGCCGCGTTCGTCCGCGATGATCCGGTAGCTGTCGATGTCCACCAGCGGCGTCGCTTTCCTGTCG
>DASZSI010000201.1:0-8107 GCA_035548775.1 Hyphomonadaceae bacterium | reverse complement strand
GAGGCGCCCTTGGCGGCCGCCTTGAACGGATAGGCGATCGAACGCATCGAGGACGAGAACTCTTCGTTGGAGAGTCCGGCGACCAGCACCTGGCCGTTGACGTAGCCGATGTCGGTGATGGCGTCCTTGCGCATTGGCTGGTTGCGCTGGTCCTTCGCATCCGGCGCAGGGGCGTCGGCAAGCGCCGCGACCGTGTGTTTCAGTTCGTCAACTTTCACTTCAGAAAGTTTACCGGCGCGGTCAGCTTTGAGGATCACCGGCTTGGCGTCGGGCCCGAGCCCACGCGACACCGAGAGATAGACCGAGCCCGACACCGGGTTCACTGCAACGTCGTTGAGCGCGACCTGGTCGGCTGTCGTTCCAAGCATGGCGGCGATCTTGGCGGTAAGATCAGCGACCTCGACCTTGCCGGGCCCGCCCTTGGCGGTGTCGCCGGTCTCAACCGCAACGACCTGGCCGGCGGTTGAGTCCCCGATCAGCAGCACGCCGTTCGGAGCGAAGGCGAGCGGGCCGGCCGACTGAAGGGCAGGCGAGAGGGGCGGCGCTGCATTGGCGCTAAGCCCGACGGCGATGGCGGCTGCTCCAGCAAGAATGCTGGCGGACAGAAGTGCGATCCGGGTTTTCATGGCTCTCTCCCTGTTGCGTCCCGCTGAGGCCCGACGTGTCAGGAAAGAGCCTAGACCTGCACAGACGGGCCGGAAAGCCGGCCGCAATCTGCTCCGTTGAATGTGAATTGGCGTTCGCGTAACGCCCTGCCGCATGGACGGGCGTCTAGAAAGACACCGGACGAAGATAGACCGGCCGGTCAATGCCACGGCGCGGGGCCGGAAGCGCAATGTTGCGCATGCTGGACAAGTTCTGGGCGACGGCCCGCAACTCGGAAGGCAGCCAGACGCCGGAATCTTCACGCGGCGGCTTGGGCTTGAGGATCAATTTGCGAGCGTCGAGCAAGGCGCGCGGCGGAAAACCGGTCACTTCGCCTAGCGCATGGGCCCATTTCTCCTCGGCCGGGTTCACCAGTTCCGAATGATCGATGACGACGCCGCCATAGCGTTCAAGGGCATAGAGCGCATCGACGAAGGTGCGGGTAATCGTGGGAAAAAGGGCCGATGGCGTGTTCTTGAGCTGGGTCATGTCGCTCAGCGCGATCTCGGCGGGATGGCGGTAGGAAACGATCGGGATCGGCTGATAGCCCAGCTTCTCCGCAAGCGGCAGGACTGAGGTGTTCCAGCGGTTCTTGGAATATACCGCGTCGTGAAGTCCCGATCTCAGCAGTGCTTTTGCCCGCGAGCGCCAGAACCGATAACCAGCGCGCTTCAGTCCGGACATCGCTGGCGCATAGTTCTGGTTGGCGAGCTCGGCGCACCGGATGGCGCGTTCGATCTTGCGGCTTTCCCAGTGCTGCTTGTCCGTGTCGCCGCCGTGGAACGAGGCCGAACCGAAATCGGCGCCGACGAAATCCAGGATGGCGGCCAGAAATGAGGAGCCAGAGCGGCCGTGTGTCACAATGAAGTAGCGTTGGTGCGTGCGATCCCGACCGTCATTCGCTGTCGGGATGCGCTGCTTTGAACCCGAGCCCCGCTCGAACGAACCGCCATAAGGCATGCCGCTCTCCCCAAGAAAGCGCCTGCAATCTACTCGGCCATGCGGGCGGAAAGTGTCGCAAGTTGTCGTTGCGGCATGACGATTGCGTGAGGGTCATGACGTCCGCGAATGTCGATCGTGAGCCGGGCGAATTGGGCCCGCACCTCCCAGACGCTTGGCTAAAGTCTGTAGTTGAAGCTGACGCTGACCCGGGACGAAGCCGCGCCGTTGGGCGGAACCTCGTGGCGCAGCCAGCTCTCCCACAGAAGTAGATCGCCCGCCTCGGGGGCGACATAGACAAAGCGGCAATGGGAAGGATCGGCATCTTCGCGCGGGGCGGGGGCGGCCATCATCATTGCCAGGCGCGGATCCTCGAACTTGATGGATGAGGCGCCATCTGGCACTCGCACATAATAGGTGCCGGAGAGGACACAGTGCGGGTGGATGTGGCCGGAATGCGATCCGCCCGGCTCGAGCACATTGACCCAGATATTGTCGAGCTTCAGTTTTCGTCCGCGCAGGTCGAGCTGCAGCTGCTGCACAAATTTGTCGGCATGGGGTTTGATGGCGCGCGCGAGCATATCGAAGCAGGTCGCGCGCGTGATGAGATCGTCCAGCGAAGAATAGGATGTGTAGCCCTGATAGCCATGCTGGCGACACCAGGCGCGGCCGGCCTTGTCTTCCTTCGCCAGCATCTTCGCGGCATCGAGAATATCTGCGTTGAGCTCGGTGTTTCCGATGTTGGCGCGATAAAGCTCAGTGATGAAAAGCGGGCTGTTCGTCATGCGCTGAACCTAAATCACACCCTCGCGGCAAATGCGATGCGGAAAGGCGCAGCGCGCGAAAGGAAATGCACTCGCTCGCCTCTCTATCGCTGACGCGCGACCGTGGAGGAATGAACAGCGTGCGAATTTTTCGCCGTTCGAAATTTCTCTCGCTCAAAATTTTTCTTCGCCGCGCTCCAACTTCTTTTCCGCGAACCGCGTCGCGTTTGGATTTCGGAAAGGGCCCGCGCCGATAGTGAACTCACGGCGGGCATGAAAGGACTGGCAATTGCTGATGGATCTGGCGGCGATGAGCAATGCGGAACAGTGGCAGGAAATTGCGGAGGTTATGAGTTTCGACGTGCACGCGGTTGAAGGGGCGACAACCGGGACGACGCAGATGACGGAGGACCTGACGGAGATCGCGGCGGCGGTCGTTGAGGAAACCGGAGCGGCCGAGGTTGCCGAACTGGAAACGGTCCAGAGCGAACGAGTGGAGCCGAGGTCGGCGCGGGTGCTCTCAATCGTCGAGCTGAGACAGAAGCTGGGCATCGAGGACATGCCGCTTGCGCGGTCGGCCCCGCTGCCGACAACCGGCCGGCCCCGCATTGTGCGGCGGCGAGAAGCCGAGGCTTACCAGGAACTTGCTGCAGGCTGATCGAGGCGGCAGGACAAACAAAAGCCCCGCTCTCCGGCAGAGGAGGGCGGGGCTTCTGTTTTTCGCGCCGAGACGAACCTAGTTGTTCATCGCTTGGAAGAATTCCGCGTTCGTCTTGGTCTGTTTGATTTTGTCGAGCAGGAACTCGATCGCATCTTGCGCGCCCATTGGGTTAAGGATGCGGCGCAGGATGTAAATCTTCTGCAGCTCTTTCTGGTCGGTGAGCAGCTCTTCCTTCCGCGTACCCGACTTGAGGATGTCGATCGCCGGGAAGACCCGTTTGTCCGAAACCTTGCGGTCGAGGATGATTTCCGAGTTACCCGTGCCTTTGAATTCCTCGAAGATGACCTCGTCCATGCGCGAACCGGTCTCGATCAGGGCCGTCGCGATGATGGTCAGCGAACCGCCTTCCTCAAGGTTACGCGCTGCGCCGAAGAAGCGTTTCGGTTTCTGTAGGGCGTTGGCGTCGACACCGCCGGTCAGAACCTTGCCGGACGAGGGGACGACCGTGTTGTAGGCGCGACCGAGGCGGGTGATCGAGTCGAGCAGGATCACGACGTCGCGGCCATGTTCGGCGAGGCGCTTGGCTTTCTCGATCACCATTTCGGCGACGGCGACGTGGCGTGAGGCCGGCTCGTCGAAGGTCGAGGAGATGACCTCGCCCTTAACCGAGCGCTGCATGTCGGTAACTTCCTCGGGACGTTCGTCGATGAGGAGGACGATCAGGTAGCACTCGGGGTGATTTTCCGCGACCGACTGCGCGATGTTCTGCAAAAGGACGGTCTTACCCGTGCGGGGAGGGGCGACAATCAATGCTCGCTGGCCCTTGCCGATCGGGGCGACGATGTCGATGACGCGGCCGGACCTGTCCTTCTTGGTCGGATCGCGCGGCTCCATGTTGAGGCGCTTGTCCGGATAGAGCGGCGTCAGGTTGTCGAACGGCACCTTGTGGCGGGCGCGTTCCGGGTCCTCGAAATTGACCAGCGAGACCCGGACAAGGGCGAAATAGCGCTCGCCGTCACGGGGGCCGCGGATAGTGCCCTCGACCGTATCGCCTGTTCGCAGGCCCATCTTCCGGATCTGCTGGGGCGAAACATAGATATCGTCGGGGCCGGCGAGGTAGTTCGACTGCGGCGACCGCATGAAGCCGAAGCCGTCCGGCAGGACTTCGATCACGCCCTGGCCGACGATTTCGACCTCGCGGTCAGCCAGTTCTTTCAGGATGCCGAACAGCAATTCCTGCTTGGAGAGGAGCGAGGCGCCTTCGACCTCGAGCTCTTCTGCCTGGGCCAGAAGTTCGGCGGGAGATTTCTTCTTAAGATCGTTGAGCAGCACGCGTTCGCGCACTTCAACCACGTCATCGGTCATAGGGTCGTTCATTCGGTTGTGGTTTGTCCGGGGAACTGCGCGAGGCGCAAAGGTTCAACGGGCAAATTGGGAAGGGAGCGTCGACCGGACGGCCGACGGGTGGGTTTAGAACGCAAAAACCCTTTCAGGTCAAGCGTGAAAGGCGGCGGTCAAGGTTTCACAACGATGAGAATGACCACCACGATCGCGATCAACATGGGGATTTCATTGAGCATTCTCAAGCGTTTGGGCTCAACTGGCCGCTCGCCCTTCGCGATCTTGGATCCCAAGCTCACCAGGTAGCCATGGACACCCGAAAGGCCGACAACCAGCACGATTTTCGTCCACATCCACCAGTGCTGGCTCACGAAATCCCACTGATCGCCCAGCATGGCGAGGCCCATCAGCCAGGCAAGGATCATCGCCGGTGTCAGGATGATGTTGCGGGTGTTCTTGGCCGCCTTGTCCATGGCGGCTTCCCAGCGCGCATCGCCCTGCGCCTCCAGCCGGTAGACCAGGAGACGCGGATAGATCAGCAAGCCGGCCATCCAGGCGATATCGGCGATGATGTGAAGGGCGCGGAACCACTGGAAGGGTTGGTCGGCCATGTGGTCCTCCCTCAGCCTGGGGCTGCGCGGTGGTTGGGGCAGTCCTTGCGATCCTTGGGACAGATGCGGTTTCCGCAGGATGAACGCACGGGGCTTCCGTCCTTGATGGCGTCTTCGACCAGGTCGGCCAGCGTCGCAATGAAGCTCGGGGCCACGCCAAGGGCAGGGGCGCGAATATAGTGCTTTGCGCCATGGTCTTTCGCGACCTTGGCGTAGTCGATGTCGAGTTCAACCAGCGTCTCGATATGTTCGGAAACGAAAGCAATCGGCGAGACCAGGATGGCCTTGCCATCTTTGGCGGCCTTCTGGACCGCTTCCTCGGTCGGCGGGCCGATCCATGCCAGCGGCCCCACGCGCGACTGATAGCAGATCTCGATCTCCCAGTCGGCCGGAAGCAGCGGCTTCAGCGCAGCGGCGGTGCGCTCGACCTGCCATTGGTATGGGTCGCCGGCCTTCACGACGATTTCTGGCAGGCCGTGCGCTGAAAGAAGCGCGCGCACGTTTGCAGGTTTTCCCGCCGCCTCCCATGCCTTGACCAGCGCATCGGCGTGGGCGGCAAGAAATTTCTGCGTGTCGGGATAACAGCAAACCGCTGTGCCGGACGGTCCGCCGGCGTCGCGCCAGGACTTGAGTGAGGATGCTGTCGTGGTGGTCGAGAATTGCGGATAAAGCGGCAGCAGGACGACCTTGTTGGCGCCCCAGGCAATCACCTCGCTCACTGCATCTGCGGCATAGGGTTTCCAGTAGCGCATGGCGATAAAGCTCTTGGCCTCATGGCCGCGCGTCTTCAGCTCGGCATCCAGTGCATCCGCCTGCTTGCGCGTTTCAGGGAGCAGGGGAGAGCCCCCGCCCATTTTGGCGTAGTTCTCCCGTGCTGACGGCGCGCGGGATTTCGAGATCAATCGGGACACCACAAAACGCACCGGCAAGGGCGAACGGATAATCGCCTTGTCGCGAAAAAGGTTGAGCAGGAACGGTTCAACGTCGTCCGGCCCGTCGGGTCCGCCGAGATTGAACAGGACGACTGCGATTTTCTGCGCGCTCACGCCGCGCCTCGGATCACGGCAAGCACGCGCTCGACATGCGCGATGGGAGTTTCGGGCACAACCCCATGACCCAGATTGAAAATGTGTGGCCTGTCACCGACCTCGCGGATGATCTCGCGCACACGCACATCCAGTGCCGGTCCGCCCGCGACAAGTCGCATTGGATCAAGATTGCCCTGGACGGGCATGCCGGGCGGCAAAAGTTTGGTCGCGCGATAGAGCGGCTGACCGGTGTCGAGGCCAATGGCGTTGACGCCTGTTTTCGCTGCGTAATCGATCGCAAGGCCGCCGGCGCCGCGCGGAAATCCAAGGATCGGCTGGTTGACGCCCATGGCTCGCAACCGCTTCACCAATTTGGCCGTGGGATTGATCACCCAACGTTCGAAGGCGTCGCTCGGCAATCCTTCGGCCCAGCTTTCGAATAACATCAGCGCATCCGCGCCGGCCTTTGCCTGCATCGCCAGGTAGTGTGCCGATGCCTCAACCAGCTGGTCCAGCATGCCGTCGAGCTCTTCTGGATGCTCATACCCGAACTTGCGCGCATCGGACTTGTCCGTGCCTCCGCGTCCTTCGATGGCATAGACGCCAACCGTCCAAGGCGATCCCGCAAAGCCGATCAGCGTTGTGGACTTATCGAGTGCGGAACGAACGCGTTCGACCGTCTCGCCCACCGGCGCTAGGCGCGCGAGGATCTTCTCCATCGGAACCTGGTCAAGTTCGGCGGCCTTCGTCGCCGGATAGACCCGTGGGCCTTCGCCCTCGACGAACCGGACATTGCGGCCCATCGCATCGAGGATGAGCAGGATGTCGGCAAACAGGATCGCGCCATCCATCCCATAGCGGCGCACAGGCTGCAGAGTCGCCTCGGCGGCTAGGGAAGGGGAATAGCAGAAATCTAGGAAGTCCCGGGCCCGCTTTCGGAGCTCGAGGTATTCGGGAAGATGGCGTCCTGCCTGACGCATCATCCAGACAGGAACCGGATCGATCCTTTCCCCGTTAAGTACTCTTAGCAGTCGCTTGTCGTTCACGCGTCACCCGGAGGAAGAGAGTCTTCTCTTCTTATTGAATCTGAATCTTAGAAGACTCTGGTGGTGTCTAGTCACTTGATAAGTGTGTGCAGCGCTCCATCCCCAGATGCTCCACACCGCACCTCACCGAGAATCCCGCTACGTTCCGACAGGGCCACGCAGTTTAACCTCTCGTTAAGCTCTTCGTTAACAACACCTTAACGAGAGTCGAGTCCCCGGGGCGCGATTCAGGGGCGCCAATTCCATGAGTCTTTTCCAGTCTCTCCACCTGTCGACAACGATGTGAGTGGAGTCTGAGAGGAATCGGCAACCGCGCTTGTCCACAATCCTTCCCCAGAGCTATTGGGGGAAACGATCCCACATTGGGGATGAATGCGCCTGGGCCGGGAATGACGCTCGAGACCTATTTCAACGTGCATCTTGTCTCGGATTCGACCGGTGAAACGCTCAACGCGGTGATGCGGGCGGCCGTCGCCCAGTTCAACGACATCGCGCCGCTTGAGCACAACTATTACCTGGTGCGCAGCCCAAAACAGCTCGAACGCGTTCTCAAGGAAATCGAGAACGCGCCCGGCGTGGTGCTCTACACCATCACTGACGAGAACCTGCGCTCGCGCCTCGAGGAAAGGTGCCGCCAACTGGGATCGCCCACGCTTCCGGTCATCGACGCCGCCGTGAACATGCTGTCGCGTTATCTGGGCCTCAAATCGGCTCACAAGGTTGCCGGCCAGTACCATCTCGATGCCGAATACTTCCAGCGGATCGAGACCATCAACTTCGCGCTCCAGCACGATGACGGCCAGCACACAGAACACCTGCGCGAAGCCGATGTTGTGCTGGTAGGCGTCAGCCGCACCTCCAAGACGCCGACCTGCGTCTATCTCGGCAACCGCGGGGTCAAGGCGGCCAACGTGCCGCTCGTTCCCGGCGTCGACGTGCCGGACGTGCTGACCGGACCGGACGCACCGCTGGTGGTCGGCCTCAAGATTTCGCCAGACCGGCTGGTTCAGATCCGCCGCCAGCGCCTGCTGTCGCTCAACGAACAGCCCGACACCACCTACGCCGACGAGGA
>DASZSI010000200.1:0-10364 GCA_035548775.1 Hyphomonadaceae bacterium | reverse complement strand
AGCGCACAGGCGCTGGCGAAGGCAGGCGCCCGGGTGTCGATCTTCGATATCAACGAGGTCGCCGGCGAGGCGGCGGCCAAGGAGATCGGCGGGACCTTCTGCAAGGTCAACATCATGAGCGAGGAAAGCGTCGCCGAAGGCTTCCAGAAGGCGCGTGCCGCGAACGGACAGGAACGCATCTGCGTGCATTGCGCGATGACTGCGCGGCGCGGAAAAACGCTGGCTTTCGACAAGGCTTCGGGCGGCTACAAGAGAACCTCGACCGAGGACTACGCCTTCGGCGTGGAAGGCATACTGGTGGCGAGCTATCGCGTGGCCTCGCTTTCAGCGCTCGGCATGGCGAGCCTGGCCCCGCTGGAGGATGGCGAACGGGGTGTCATAACATTGACTGCGTCGGTTGCTGCGCAGGACGCGCAGATCGGCCAGGTGATCTACGGTTCAGCCAAGGCCGGCGTGAACGGCCTGGTGCTGCCGATGGCGCGCGACCTGATGGATCTCGGCATCCGCGTGAATTCGATCATGCCCGGGATTTTTGCAACGCCGCTTATGCTTGGCGCGGCGCAGAACGTGCTCGACAGTCTTGCCGCCTCGGTGCCGTTCCCCAAACGCCTGGGCAAGCCGGAGGAATTCGCCAGCCTCGTCCTGGAGCTGGCGCGCAATACCTACTTCAACGCCCAATGCCTGAGGCTTGACGGCGGCATCCGGATGGCCCCGCGCTAGCCGAGCTGTAACATCAGTAAGATCGAAGGCTCGCCACAACCCAACAGCGCCGCCAGCGCCTTGGTGCCCAGAAGAGGACTCGAACCTCCACGGTGTTACCCGCTAGTACCTGAAACTAGTGCGTCTACCAATTCCGCCATCTGGGCAGATAGCAAGGCGGGCGTGATACAGGCCTCGACGCCTTGATTCAAGGGGCGTTCCGAAGGCCCCCGCCGGGGGCGGGAAATGCCGCCGTTTTATTGATCTTCCCTGAGTTTTGCCCGGCCTTCGACGAAGGCGGCAGTCCAGGAAAGCTGGCCGGTGGGCCCCCGGATTTCCCACGTTCCGCCGACCTGCTTGTCCGCCTCCATCGGGATGCAGAGCTTGGCCGCGCCGCGCGCCGTCCAGCAGAAGCGGCCGCCGTCCATGTCCCATGCGCCCGACGCCCAGGCGCCGGCGGAGTTGGTCTGCTCCATCTTGCCGTCTTCGGAGACAAGGATGGTGTAAACCCCGCCGCGTGTGTCGGTGAGCGTCAACGTGTTCTTGTAGAGCACGTCGATCGTGTCGGCGAAGGCCGGTACAGTGGACGCAAGCGCAAGGCCCGCCAGGATCGCCACGCGCTTGTTCATGCGCCCTCGCTATTTGAGGTTCCACACCAGCCGCACGCCGATCTCGTCGAGACCCTGGTTGCGGCCGTGGCCGAGAATCTGGCCGTGGCTGAGGTGTTCGTACATGCCCTGGATCGCCCACGTTTCGGAGAGATCGTAGGTGAGCGACAAGTTGGTGCGGAACAGGTCGCGAGACCCGAGCAGGACGTGATCCGCCGAATAGTCGACCGCCGCTTGCGTGCCCGAAGGGTATTTGTTCTGCACCGAGCCGTCGTGGATGATGTAGCCGAAGCCCGGCTCGAAATGCCATTTGCCCGCGAAGTTGAGGTCCCACTCGAGACCCACGCCGCCGAACGACGTGTTGCCGTCAGTGTTCACCGAACCCATCACATATGGGTGAGGACCAAAGGCCCATTTGAGGAAATCGGGCGAGGCAAAGCGCAGTTCGCCGTCGATGTTGACGCCAGATTCCTTGTTGGCGTTCTTGCAATCGGTGACGCAGATATTGTGCTTCATCACGCCGAGGCGAACGCTGTCGACCTGCGCGCTCGCCTCCGGCGCAAGCGCCACGGGCGCGCCGATCACTGCCGCGGCCGCGGCGGCCAGTCCAAGTCGCATGAAGTCCTCCCGCCCGGCGCCGGCCAACCCAAGCCGCCCGATATTGGACAAAGCTAGAGCATGTTCCGCGAGCGGAGGAAACTGACGCCCGGCGCCCTCCCGCAGCTATCCCCGGCATGGGGCACGGATTTCTTGCATCACCGGGACGCCGTCCCTAAAGTTTCTGAAAAAGGCTGAGGATGCAGGTGCTTAACGGGAGGAGAGATCATGCCGCCATACTCACTCACGGGTCGATTCGCAGCGGGTCTGGCCCTGCTCGCGTTACTGGGGGGAAGTTGGGCGGCAACCGAAGCGCAGACACCACCTGCTCAAAGCGCTTCAGCACAATCCCAGGGGCCGATCCTGGCGCCAGGTGAGTTTCTGGTTCCGCTGAAGAATAACTGCGCGATCGTCTTGAACAGCGCCGCAAGCGCCAAGCCGATGTCGCAGGCCGACATCGACAAGATCAAACAGGTGTATGCGACATGGAGCTGGTATGGTCCTTGTCGTTTCGGCGTGGCGCATGGCGAGGGTTGGCTTGGCCCCGAGCCGCTGGGCCCCAGCCAGTCCGGCGGCGCCGCCTACTTTTATGGTCACAAGCTCAACGGGTCGGAGCTAAGGAACCGATTGGAGATCGACGGGCAGGTGGTGACGTCGGTGGCGACGACCTACATCGCGGCGACCTCCAACGTTACGCTGACTGATCTTCCCGCGCTGGACAGCCCCTTGTGGTACGGGCCGAGCCGGTTCGACAGCAGTATCGCCTTCAGCGACGGAAAAACCGTCACGGTGATCCAGGCGCAAAACACGCTCTGCGGCGTTTTTCGGGATTTCAGAGGATGCCGGTCAGGCGACAGCCTTTCGAAGGTCTACGGGATCGCTGTAGCGACGAGCGAAATCCTGCCGGCGAATTCAAAACGAAAACCCAAGGACTCGTTCAAGATGATGCCCTGCCCGGATAACTTCAATCCGGCTTCCTGCGTCAGCCTATGGACCAGCCTGTTGGCGCCCTATCGCCCGTTGATCGAGAAGACGATCGCCGACTCCAAAGCCAGCGATCAGGCGCTGATAACGCAGGTGACCGCGCTTTATGCTGACGTGGAAAAGGCCATCGCAGACGCGGAAGCGCGCCGAATTGCGGATCTTAAAGCCGCCCAGGCGAAGGCAGCCGCAGACAAGGCCGTGGCCGATGCGAAAGCTGCGTCGGACAAGGCTGTGGCGGAAGCCAAGGCAGCCGCCGAGAAAGCCGCCGCCGAAAAAGCAGCCGCGGACAAAGCGGCCGCCGAAAAGGCGCGCGCGCAGGCTGAGTTTCAAGCCAGTCTTCGGACCCTGAATGCCGGACAGCTCTTCATCAAGGCCACCGAATTGCGGGACGCAGGCGATACAGACCTGTCGCGTCTTGCGCTGAAGTCGCTGCTCAGCCGTTTTCCGGATTCACCCATCGCCGCGCAGGCCGCCCAGCAATTGGCGGCGCTTGGATCGCCAGGCGCGGCGCCGGCCTCATCCGGCGGCGCCGCCCCGGTCGCCGCGGGCGCAAGTCCTGCAGCGGCGCCTGCGCCGGCAGCGGTCAACGTCGCTTCCGACGTGATCGAGGTCAGGCTGACCAACCGCACGACCAACACGTTCGACAACAAGGTGGTGGCGCGAATTCCGGTTGCAAAATTCGATGAGGTTGCAGCCAGGCTGAAGCGGTGCCGTGACAGCAATGGCCAGGGATCTGGCTGCGCCCTGAAATACGGACTGTTTCCGTACGGCTATGACGTTCTGGTCCAACCCAGCTACACGCTGGGGAAGAGCGGCAACGACACCGTCCCTAACTGCCAATACTCGCCGGCCGCCTTCATGGGCTATCCGTTGCGGATAATGCCGGCAGAGGAGGCGTGCGCCTATCACATGCAGGAGGCGATCCACGAATACCTCGAAACCGAAGTTGCGGCGTTGCGCGCGGGCGAGGGTTTCCTGTCAACGGTAGCGGTGGCGCCCCTGCCGGGAACGTCGACCGGCGATTGCAAGAAGGATGTCGCCGCCTACTCGGAAGGCGCCATCAGCCTGCGTGGACGCAAGCCGGCAAACGCCAGCCTCATCCAGACCGAACAGCTTGCGATGTATCTGGCGGCCAACGAATATCGCGTGCTCACCACGTCGTGCAAAAGCGATACGAAGTACAAGGACCGGATTCACCAGGTGCTGCACAGCGCGGGCGAGACAAAGAACAACTGCAAGGCTTTTGCGACCGACCCGAACCTGTGCGTACCCAAGCTGCCCTGGTGATACCGGCGGACCTGGCCCGCACAAGCCAAAGGCAAGGGTCAGGCCGGCGTCACGGGGCGGCGGCGGGCAGCCGGAAATGGCATTGTACGAGGCAGACAGGCGTCGCTTCGTCGCGCTGCCAGGCTTCGCCGTGCACCGTGGCGACGCGCCGCCCGATGCGGCGGACTTTAGCACGCGCGTAGGTGATCTCCGGCCGCCCCGGGCGCAGGTATTCGACGCTGAAATCGATCGTGCGGGCCGGCGCGATCGTGTCGGTCTCGTAGGCCAGCTGCATCAGGCAGGCGATCTCGAGAAACGCAGCGATGGCGCCGCCATGCAACGCCGGCAGCATGGTGTTGCCGATCAAGCTGTCGCGCGGAGGCAGGACGACGAGCACGCCGCGCTCGTCCACCCTTGCCTCGATCGCCATGAATCGGCCGAAGGGCGAACTGGCGAGCAGGTGGTTGAGATCGGCGGCATCGGTCATGCGCCTTCCCGCCGGTTGAGCGTGAAGGCGGCTTGCGCGGTCGCAACCGGATCGTCGGGCGAGTCGTCCCAGGCTTCGGACCTGAGGAAGGCGATGGTGCGGGTGGCCTTGTAGCAGTGCGCCGCGGCTGTCACCGATGCGCCCGGGCGCGCCGGCCGCAAATGGTCGATCCGGAGATCAAGCGTCGCGGGCTGAGCGAGGTTGCCCACATAAGCCATGATGGCCAGGCCGCAGGTCTGGTCGATCAGCGCGGTCACGGCGCCAGGGGCAAGGATTCCGGATCCTGCAGCGCCCACGAGGTCCTCGCGCCAGGGCAGCAGGATCGATCCGCGGCCAGGCGAGGACGAAACATACCGGAAGCCGAGCGCGACCGAGTAAGGCGTCGCCGGCACCATCATCAGCGCGATCTGTTCGGCCGACCATTCCCCCTCGCGTCCGGGGGCGAAGACCGCGCGATTATTCTCTCGCTCGCCGGTTTCGTTATCGCCAGCCATTTTCCCGAGGTGCTTCCATGAGGGGCAGCGATGCATGCGCATACTTGGACGCGCCCGCCAAGGAGGGAGAGAAAGATATCCGCCCAGTCAGGCGCGGACCGTCACGGCGCGCCGCCAGGCTTCTGCAAACAGAGCGCTTTTCCGGAGCTTTCGGCGCTAACTTGCACTTCACAAAGACGCATGTACAACGCCCCCCTCGACTGGCTTGAGAGCGGCTTTGCGCTGCGCTTGCGCCCTGCCCGGTGAGGTGGCCGAGTGGTCGATGGCGCACGCTTGGAAAGCGTGTATACGGGAAACCGTATCGTGGGTTCGAATCCCACCCTCACCGCCACGGCTCGTCAGGGTATGCCGACGGCTATCGATTTCGGTCTCATGATGGCGACCGTGTCGAGCCGGTCTGACGGCGTGATCAGGCCGCGATGACTTCGCTGACGGATTTCGTGGTCTTCATCGACCCCTCGCCGAACTGTCCAGTTGGGAGACCCGCCAGTTGTTGGGCGGTGAGAACGACCCGGCTGACCGGATCGCCATTGCCCTGGATGTGCTTGCCCGACTTGTGGGCGCCCCGGGCGCCGCCGGCGAGCATGATCGGAATGTTTTCCACCGAGTGGTTTTTTGCGTAGCCGGAATCCGAGTAGCCGAACACCAGGGTGTTATCGAGCAGGGTGCCGTCCCCTTCCCTGATCGCATCAAGGGCCCGCACGAAATCGCCGAAGCCGTCGGCGCACAGTCCAGCGCATTTCTCGGAGAGCACCTGATAGCCCAGCTTGGGATCGATCGGCTCGTCGTGCGTGTGGAGGTGATAGATCGCAGGATCACCCGGCAGGAAAACGCCATTCGTGCCGTCCGAATGCATGACGGTGAAGACCTTGGTCTGATTGCAGGCAAGACCCATGGCCAGGAGCTCGGCCATCAGCTTGTTGTTCTTGTTGACGGTGAAGATGTCGCGGGCCAGCGGGGTGTCCGCGGGTCTTTTTGGCACGACGCAGCCTTCGGCTTTCGCGGGCTTCTCAAGCTCGAGCGCCAGCCGGTTCTCCATCGCGCGCACCGAGGTGAAATACTGGTCGAGCGCTGTCTTGTCGGAGGCGCCGAGCGAGGACATCAGCGCCTGGCGCTGGTCCCCAACCGCCGACAGCACCGATTTGCGCAGCATGACCTGCGGATCGGGCGTGAACGTGTCGGAATTTGGATCCTGGAAGCCCTCGCCGAACAACCGCGTGTAGAGCTGCAGCGGAGAGGCATCTGCCGGCGCCGTCGCCGAACCGGCGACGCGCGTCGAGTAGGACTTCTGCGAGCCGTAAGGCGAAATGTCGATCTGTCGGAAGCGGGTCCCGCTGCCGATCGCATCAGCGATGAATGTGTCAAAGGTCGCCGCGTCGTATGCGTTGACGACGAGCGGAGCACGCCCGGTCAGGACGCCAGCCGTGCCACTGAAGTGCGGTATGTTCGACTTTCCTTCGAGTTCGACCTTGAAGCCCGAAAAGACCGAGACTTTCTTTTCCAGGCCTTCAAGGGATCTCAGCTGCGGCGTGAGTGTCCATTGGGCGCCGCTCGCTTCCTTGGGAATCCAGCGCGACCCGCTCGCGACGCCGTCAGTAATGATCGGTGTCAATCCAAGGCCCCAGAAGTAGGTTCCGAAACGCAGCGGCAGCTTTGCGCCGTCAGCGTATGCCTTGCCATTTCCATCGAGGAAGATGTCCAGCGCGGGAATGCCGACGCAGACGGCCGTGCCGCCGAGAGCGCCTCGCAAGATCGACCTACGGGTGAACCTAGTCATCGGATCGTCCTTCAGAAGCCTGCATTCTGTTCTGCTGCACGAATGGGCGCCAGCCTTTTATCTCCCGGGCTCTATCTCCCGGCCAGGGCATTCTCGAGCGAAGGCGGCGGTTCCGCCGGCGAAGCCAGGCCAGTTGCGTAATAGCCGCCCCGGGGGTCCTGAATCGCCTTGGCCCAGTAGAGCGGATCGGTTGATGGCGCCGGCTCGTCGGGATTCGGCTTGTTCGGCCACGACCTTGCGCCTCCGGTAAGTATGAAGCCCGGCTCGGTTCCGAGCGTGCGCATGGAACGGGCGAGGTCCTCCGGCGTCCGGGACGCAGCCTGGGACACGCCGGTGAAGACTTCCGCCCGCTTGACCACCTCGTGGCTGTCCGGAGTGATGATGAACGCGGGGATGGCGTCCATCGTATAGAACATCGAAATGTGCGTGTTGGGGCCCTTCACCCCGGGCGGTTTCCAGTCGGCAAGCTTCTGGCAGTTGTACCAGAGCGCCGCGAACTGATAGCCGCCGGGCTGTTCGGCAGCGCTGGCCGCCGATGCGAGGCCCACATACATGTAACGCCAGTTCCGGTATCCGCCCATGTCGGCGGTCAATTTGCCGTCCGGTTTCAGGGTCAGGCGCACCTGCGGTTTCTCGAGAATGAGATCCTGGCCGAAGCCAAAGCGTGATCCGGGCTCACGCACGCGCAGCCGCTCCAGCGGCTTCTTCGGCGTGATGATTCCCTTGGCCGACTTCGCCTCGAACACTGTCGTAAAGCGGAGATCCGGATCGACGCGATAGGAGTCGTCCGTCCCGACAGCGCCGTCGCCGTTGATCCCGAGCTTGTCCTTCGACAGGTAGAAACCGACCCGCATGTTGGGGTCGTTCATCGGATCGGCGCCTTCGCCCGAGAGCACGATGACGATTGTGAACACGCCGGCCCGCATTTCGGTCATCTCGTAGTCTTCACCGGCGCGCGGCTCCTTCGCGCCACGACCTCCGCCGCGATACTGCTTGAAGCAGCCGACTGCGCGCTGATACTGATTGTCCAGGCCCTTCTGCTTGCCGTCCGGAGACGTGAAGCCGGTCTTTGGATTGTGATCGAGGTCGAAACCGTACCCCGTATTGCCGACGACCATCGGCGCCTTCGGATCGGAAATCAGGGTTGGATCCCGATTGACGTTCATCCCGGGCTTCGGTCCGCGGTCATTGAGTCTCACGCCTCCCACGGCGGCGCCGACGAGAAGCTTCCTGGCTTGATCCTCGGTCCGCCAGGACGTGGTCATCAGCTTCACCCAATCCGGAGGCGGATCATCACCATTGGGGCAGTTTGTATCCTTGTCCCCGCCCTTCCAGCCCGGATCGGTGAAGTAGTCGACGACAAATCCTTTCGACCATTGCGCGAACGCCGGCGCAGGCGCGGCGACCACTGCAAGCCCCAGTAACATCGAAAGCAGCAATTTCGTTTTCATCAGAACCACCCGCCTCCGATATCTTTTCGGCGCTTCGACATGATCTTCACTTTATGGAAGCAGTGGATGCCGCGCTTTCGGCTGTCGCCTGCGTTCGCGCGGCAGGCGCAACCAGCTTTGGCGGCACGCGATAGAATTCCGGGCTCGCCGCGATATCGGCAATCAGCGCCGGCACCTTGTACCCCTCGGCCGCAAAGGCCTTGACCTGGCGGTCGATGAACGCCTGGTCGGTCTTGTCGGGCGTCCTGCCGGTCCCGTAGGCGAAAATGTTGCGGACGAGGCAGGCGGGGATTTGCGGATCGTCGTGGAAGTTGGCGCCGAGGCCTTGCGATCCCTCGAACTTCTTGCCCAACCAGTCGACCGAAACATCGATTTTCTGGCCGCTCTCCATTGTCCGGAACTGGCCAAGCCCATCGAAATTCTCGAGTGCGAGCCCGGGCGGATCGCTGAGCAGATGGCAGCTCGAGCAGCCTGCGTTGGTGGCGTGCTGGAGAAGGCGTTGGCGCACGGTTCCTGCGTCCGAGTCCCGAACCTTGGAGAAGTCGACATTCGCCGGCGGCGGCGGAATGTGGATGCACATGAAAATCTCGGAAAGCTTGACCCCGCGAACGGTCGGTGATGACCGGCCTGGATGGGAAAACAGCATCATGAACGTGGCCTGGGTCAGCACACCCGACTGGCCGGATTCCGGCGGGAAGGTGTAGCGGGCCCATTCTCCGTCATAGGTGTAGGGAACCTTGTAGACCGGCGCGAGCGCCCGGTTGATGAAGCTGTCCCGCGTCGTGAAGATGTCGCGATAATCGCCGTTCCGGGTGATGAGCTGGTCGACCAGCACTCTCAGCGTCTGCTCGCGCGCGCCATTGGCCACAGCCAGGCTGAATTTGGGATAGGCTTTGGGATCCTTCGTCAGATCCTCGAACATGTTGAAGTCGAGCATGTCGGTGAAGAAGGATCGAAGACCCACTTCCATTCGGGCGTGGTTGGCTGAAAGCCGGTCGATCTGCGCTTTCAGGCCAGCCGGGGTGTTGATCGAGCCATCCTTGGCTGCGGCAAGCAGTTCTGTATCCGGAGGCGCGTCCCACATCAGGTAAGAGAGGCGAGCGGCCTTGGAGTAGCTGTCGAGGCGCACGGACCCTGGAGTGGCGCCGTCAGGTTCGGCGGTCTCCAGCCGGAAAAGGAATTCAGGCGCAGTAAGCAGGCTGATCAATGACAGCTTGATGCCGTGATAGAAGTCCTTGTTCTGGACGGCGCCAGCTTCCGCGAGCTTCACCCGCAAGGCGACGTCAGCCTCAGTGAGGGGGCGGCGGAACATGCGCTCGCCATAGGTACGGACGAACTTTTCGGCGCACGCCGCGTCAGGCGCATCCGGCTTGGCTGGCGTACAGGGCACGACCTTGTCGCGCGCCGCCTGCACGGCAGCCTTCTGATTTTCCTGCGTGGGCGTGTTCAGCAACACCTGGTCGGCGATTGAGCGTGCGATCGTGAAGTACTGCGCAAACCCCGAATCCGAAATCGACACTTCGCTGGCGCCGATTGCGAGCAGGCCGTCCTTGCGAAGCTCGGGTTCAAACCGGCCTTCTGCCTTGATCGACGGCCCAAAGATATCTGCGATAGCGTGCCGGTACTGCAGCTCGTTGATCCGTCTCGTGCCGACCAATGTGAGATTTGCGCCCTGGTGATCGGGCGCCGTGGCGGCCGCGGTCGAACGGACCTCTTGAACGGGGGTGGCGCAGCTGGCGAGCAGAAGCGCCGCAACGGCGGCAGTCAGGGCCAGGACGGATCCCGCCGCGACGAAACGGGAGAGCCCGGCCGCGGGTTTCTTGATGACCGTCACCGTTTGCATCGACCCACGACGCCTCCTGCTACGTTCGGGAGCGATCCTGTCGCTGTGGACTGCAAGGCTGACGCACACGTTAACGGCTCACGCTGCGTGAGGGTCAAGCTTAAACCGGGTTTGCAGGCCTGAGACAGGTCAGCAAAAGGCGGGCGAAGTGCGCGTTT
>DASZSI010000199.1:0-3733 GCA_035548775.1 Hyphomonadaceae bacterium | reverse complement strand
GTCAACACCACTGCGCCGAACGGTACGGCCGCACGGTAATGCTCGCGGCGAGCCATAACAGTTGCCTGATCAACCGACGTCTCCGCGGCGTCGTCCCATGGCTCGGCCAACACGGTATTGACGAACTCCCGCAGCGTCTCGATCGACTGCTTGTCGACCAGGAACTTCTTCGCCAGTGCGCCCCACTTGCGCCACGGCGAGTACAGCCCGTTGATCCAGAAGCCCGCAACGTCCGCAACCTCCGGCCGCGCGGCGCGCCACTCACCGGCCTTCAGCATCTGGTGCTTCTGCCAGTCGTGGATCTCGCCCGAGCAATGCTCACAGCGATAGTGCGCCCGTTCGGGATCGCCCTTCTGCCAGATCAGATTCTCCCAACGCAGCACCTGGAAGTCGCCGCAGTGCGGGCATGGCACCCAGTAACTCTGCTGGTTCGAGTTCAGCCAGGCGTGTTCAATGCGCGACGCGCCCTTGGTGGTGGGCGTCGAGCACAGCACCACCTTTCGATTCCAGAAGTTCGCCGTGCGTGTGATGGCCAGGTTGACCGGATCGCCTTCACTGCCAGCGCTCGCCGGATAACGGTCCACTTCATCCAGCAGGCAGTAGCGAATCGACCGCATGGCGAGGCCTGCTGGCGAGTTGGCCGCCGCGAGCGTGATACTTCCGCCGAGAAACTTCTTGTGCAGGATCGTATTGTTCGAATCCCGCGACCGCGCATCGGCGACTTTGCCGCCCAGCGATGGCGTATCGCGGAGCATTGGGGCAAGCCGGTCCTTGGAAAACGCCTCGGCATCGACCTCGCGCGGTTCGACCAGCAGCACCGGGCCCGGATCCAACTCGATCACGTAGCCGAGGAAGTTTTCGAGAAGCGAACTCTTGCCCGACTGCGCCGCCCACATCATCACGATCGTCTCGAAGGGGCTGTTCGGTCCCATCGCGTCCATCACCGCGCGCTGATAGGGCGCGCGATCGGTCCGCCATTCGCCTTTCTCGGCCGCCGATTCCGACGACAGCCGCCGGTTCTGGTCCGCCCACTCCGACACCGTCAGATCGGGCGGAGGCGCCAGCACCTCGGCCGCCAGAATCTGGATCTCTTCAACGCGCATACTGCACTTCCGACCGCAGATCGTTGATCAACGCGCGCGCCTCGCGCAGAATCGCCTCGCGCACCTGGCGTTCGTCCGTCAAAGCTGCCACTTCGGGCGCCAGCCGGTTCGGCCAGGCCAGGATCCGGTCCACAATTAACCGCAGAACCGCCGACCAGCGCTGCTTAACGAGCTCCGCTTCGACCAGCTTGCCCATCCGTACGTCGTATTCCATCTTTCGCAGCTTGGCCTTGAACACCATGTCGGCGGTCTTAGCTTGGGCGAAGGTCGTTCCGGCTGGCGCAACCTCGGTCGGGCTGGAGGTTACGCGCTCCGAAACCGGCTCCGGGCGATCATCCAGTACCGCGTCGGATGAGGCGACATCCACCTTGCCCGCCCGCATCACCAGCACGCCGGCCTTAGCCAGGCGGCTGATGTACTGGCGGCTCTTGCCCCGGTGCCGCGCGTACTCCGCCTGTGTCATCAGCCGATCCGACATTTATGCCCCGATCTGTTTGAAACGTCGAGAGATTCAGTTGTTCGATTCTGCTTGCTTGTTCTGCGGAACGAAGTGATGAATGGGTTCGCGATGAGGAACACCAAATCACAAGCCACCAAACAGACCGCAGCAGCCTGCTACGCCGAGCGCCACGCGGAAGCGCAGGACCTGCTGAAGCGCATCGCCAGCCGCCTGGCTGCTCATCAGAAAGAGCAGGACGCCGAGCCCGCCAACTGGGGATACCCGGGCGACCTCGGCCGGATCACCGAGCAACTCGCCTACGTCCTCGCCGACCTGGGCGATCGCAGTGCGGTCGACGCCAAAGGACTGGAGTACTGAACATGACCCGCGACGAACTGATCACCTGGGCCACGCGGAACGGCTGGAAGCTCGACCGCTGGGGCCACCTCAAGAAGGAGTTCGACAACGGCACGCACCGCATCAAGTTGAGCCGCATTGCCGCTCGCCACGAAATCTCGACGCCGTTTGGCTGGGCGCACCTCGCCAGCGGCTATCTCAAGAACTTGCAGCTAGGCCCGGACGACAAGATCTCCGGCATGACCCGATAGACAGGAGACTCACCCATGACCGCTACATTCGTAATCGACACTGACAACAACATCACTGCGTTTGCCGCCCTCGAAGACGCGCTGAACTACCGCGTCGGAGCCACGGAAGGCACCTTCGCCACCGAGAAAGAGCTCGCGAAACTCACCAGCCAGTGGCCCATCGGCCGCTTCGTCGACACCTGGAACAGCTTCGCCGGCGTCCCGCCCTTCGGCGACCTCAAGCCGGTCAAGAAGTTCACGGACCGCAAGACTGCTGTTGGGCGGATCTGGCGCGCCATCCAAGCCTTGACGCCGGCTCCTGCGCACCAAGCGGCCGCGGCCGCGCCCAAGAAGGCCAAGGCGGACAAGGAGACCACCACGACTGACGGCGGGAAACCGGCGCGCGAGGGCAGCAAGAAGGCCATCGTCCTCGACATGCTCCACCGCCCGGAAGGCGCCACGCTCGCCGACATTATGACGGCCACCGACTGGCAGGCCCACAGCGTCCGCGGCTTCATCTCCGGCGCGCTCACCAAGAAGATGGGGCTTTCCGTCGAATCCATCAAGACGCCCGAGGGCGCCCGCGCCTACCGGATCAAGGCGTAACAGCAGCATCCTTCCTCACACACCGCCGATCTCACGGTCGGTGGCGTTTCTTCCTTCCAACCGCGCAATCCGCTCCTTGAGCGCTTCCTCACGAATCGTCACCTCCGAGGTCCGCGCATAGGTTCCGTTGATCCGCAGAATGATGCGATTTTCGAGCTCCGCCAGTTCCTTCCGCACCTCCGCCAGCAGCGCGCGGTTCTGCAATCCGACGTACGTGCCGATCAGGCCGGATACGAGTCCCGACGCCGGGATCAGGATTTGTAAAACGTCGTTTTCCAGGGGAGCCTCTCAACGATTTGAAGTTCTGCGGACCAGTCTGAAAGCGCGAGGCAAAGACCCTGGATGTCGGGATTCCCCGCTCGGAGTTCAGCCTCGATTTGCGCCAGCTCCCGGTGGCACCCTTCGATTCATGCCGCCACTCCCAGGCGCTCGGCAGCCAGATCCGCGAACCGCCGGCCATCCGTTTCGAGTGTGGCTTCTTTCCCGCTGAACTCCTGGTAGCGACGGACGATCACGTCGCAGTACTTCGCCTCCAGTTCGATCAGCCGCGCCTGGCGTCCCGCCTTCTCGCAGGCGATGAGCGTCGAGCCCGACCCACCAAACGGATCGAGCACGGTGTCCCGGCTCTTGCTGCTGTTCCGGATCGCACGTTCGACCAACTCGACCGGCTTCATCGTCGGATGAAGGTCATTGGAGACAGGCTTTTTCACGAACCAGACATCGCCCTGATCGCGGGCGCCGCACCAGAAGTGGTCCGAGCCTTCTTTCCAGCCATAGAGGATCGGCTCGTACTGCCGCTGGTAATCGGAGCGGCCCATGGTGAAGGTGTTCTTGGCCCAGATGACGAAGGTCGACCAGTGGCCGCCCGCCTCGCGGAATGCCTTCTGTAGCGTGTGCAGTTCGGACGAGGACATGCAGATGTAGACCGCGCCCTTGGTGACCGTCAGGATGTTCGTGCACGTATCGCGGAGGAACTGTTCGAAGCCGTCGCCGAGGTT
>DASZSI010000198.1:0-16007 GCA_035548775.1 Hyphomonadaceae bacterium | reverse complement strand
ACACGACCCTGTTCGTCACGCACGACCAGGAAGAAGCCCTCGAACTGGCCGACCGTGTCGTCGTGATGAGCAAGGGCAAGATCGAGCAGTCGGCGACCCCCGACGAAATCTACGACGAGCCGAAGACGCCATTCGTGTTCTCCTTCATCGGCGAGTCGAGCGTAATCCCGGTGCAGGTCGGCAATGGCCGCGTCACGCTGGACGAACGCGTACTCGACCTCGATGTCGGCGGCCTGCCGGATGGGCCCGCGCAGCTCTACCTGCGGCCTGAAGACGTCTCGATGATCACCGACGGCACGCCGGGCATACCGGGTCTCGTCGTCTCGACGCGCCGGATCGGCGGCATGCGCCGCGTGACGATCGAATGCGGTCTCGCCCGCCATCGCATCGAATTCGACGCGCCCGCCGAAATCCCGATTGCCGGCTCGCAGCGGCTGACCATCCGCGTCAATGGCGGCCGCGTCTTCGGCGCCGGCGCCGAAGGGTACGAGACGGAAAAACTCGCCGCCTCGCCCACCTCGGATTTCCGCTGGGCCAAGGCCGAAGGCTGGCTCGACCGTTAGGCCTGCTGCCCGTTCAGCGCCGCATGCACCTTTGCGGCCAGCGCTTCGATCGAGAACGGCTTCTGCAGCATCGAAACTCCGGGGTCGAGAATGCCGTTGTGGACTACCGCGTTCTGCGTGTAGCCCGTGGTGAACAGCACTTTCAGGTCCGGCCGCTTCGCGCGCGCCTTGTCGGCCAGCTGCCGGCCGTTTGTTTCGGGCATGACCACGTCGGTGAATAGAAGGTCGATGCGCGGCGTCTGGTCGATGATCTCCAGCGCGCGCGTCGCGCCATTGGCATGGACGACGGTATAGCCCAGCTCGCGCAACGACTCGACCGCCGCAAGCCTCACCCGGTCGTCATCTTCCACCACCAGGATGATGGTCTCTGCCGAACCGCGCTGCGGCCCTGTCGCACTCTCGTTCCGGGTCTCGAGCGTTGCTGCCTCGCCGAAATGGCGCGGCAGGTAGACCTTCACCGTCGTGCCCTGGCCGATCTCCGAGTAGAGCTTGATGTGTCCGCCTGACTGTTTGACGAAGCCATAGACCTGGCTGAGGCCAAGCCCGGTTCCCTTGCCCGGCCCCTTGGTGGTGTAGAACGGGTCAAACGCGCGCTCCATTACCTCGCGCGACATGCCCGTCCCTGTGTCCGTCACGGCGACCAGCACGTACTGGCCTGCCTTCACGTCGATGTGGGTCGCGGCATAGGCGTCGTCGAGGTGTGCGTTCGATGTTTCGATCGTCAGCTTGCCGCCGCCCGGCATGGCGTCGCGGGCGTTGACGCACAGATTGACCAGGGCGCTCTCCAGCTGTGGCGCGTCGATGAAGGTCGGCCAGACGCCGCCGCCTTGCACTGTCTCGACGCGGACATTCTCGCCCAGTGTCCGTCGCAGCAATTCCGACATGCCGGCCACCAAGCGGTTGACGTCGGTCGGCCGCGGGTCGAGCGGCTGCTGCCGCGAGAACGCCAGCAGGCGAGAGGTGAGCTCGGCGCCGCGCCGTGCGCCCTCCATGGCATTGTCGAGATACTGGTTGGCCTTCACCGGATCACCGAGGCGGCGCTTGGCAAGGTTCAGCGAGCCGATCACGATCGCCAGCATGTTGTTGAAGTCGTGCGCGATGCCGCCGGTCAGCTGGCCTACCGCCTGGATGCGCTGCGACTGGCGAAGCTGGGCTTCCGCGCTGTCCCGCTGCAGCAGGGCGTCTTCCGCCTCATGCTGGGCGGACGCCATGCGGCGCATGCTGGAATTGGTGGTGAAGATGGCGACGCCGGCAAGCGCGACAAGGGCGATCGCCGAGGCGACGATCATCATTTGAAGCGTGCGCCAGGCGTCGTCGGATTTCTGGATACGCAGGGCGATCAAGGTGTCCTGCCGGGCAGTCATGCCGGCGACAACCTGGCGCGCCTCGTCCATCAGCTGCTTCCCGCGGTCAGATGTGACGATCGCCATCGCCTCCTTCAGCCTGTTGTCCTTTCGCAGGCTCACCGTCTGGGTGACCAGGCTGAGCCGCTGCGCCGCAACCTCCTTCAGCCGCGCCATCGCCTGCGTCTCGGCCGGCTCGGCGCGCAGGTCACTTTCCAGCGCCGTCATCATCGTGGAAAGATTGGCGAGCGCGCTGTCCAGCGGCTGAAGATAAGCTTCCTCTCCGGTCAACAGATAGCCACGCTGCCCGGTCTCCGCGTCCTTCAGCTGTGACAGCACCTCCGTCTGCAGGCCGCGCACTTCCACCGCGCGCCGCACGTCCACCGCAGCCTGCCGACCGATGCCGGAATACCAGATCGTCGCGGCTATCATCGCGATAACGAGCGCCATCCCCGCCAGAAGACTGGCGAGCGTCCGGAACCGCTCGGAACGCACGATCGACAAGACCGGAGTCATCTAGCCCCACGCAGCGCGAAGGACGACATCAAGCGCAAGCCGCGCAGGCTCGCAAGCGAAAACCCGCCGGTTCCGGGCCGCCTCACGGATCATTTGACGGACGCTGCGCGCGCCCTAGTTCCAGAAGGTTATGAGGCGTTCGGCTTCGCGGCGGCCTTGCGCCAGTCCGGCCTCCGTGATCTCGGCCCGCCGGCTTGCGTCCATCAGGTTGACGCCGAATACCTCTTGGGAAGCGGTGTCAGGAACGATGACCTCCACTTGCCCTCCGGCTTCGCGCACGGCTTTCGATTCGCGCTCGATCTTGGGCATGTAGGTCGATACGGCGATCGCAGGAACAACGGCGAGCGCCAGCACGCGCTTGTAGCCTTCGGCCTTGTCGATGTTCACGCCCGCCCGCATGCCGCCGTCCATCCAGCGCCGTCCCTTGATCGTCACCGGCGGATAGATGCCTGGCACCGAACAGGACGAGGCGACGCCGCGTGGCAGCTCGACGCCATCCGCCTTGCGCCAGATGTGGAACTCGCCGGACGCGGTATCGACCGACGTGCAGCCGAATTTCTCAGGCCATGCGCCGGTTGCGGCGATGGCGCCGATCTGGGCGAGGAACTGATCTTCCGAAATCGTCTGGCTCGACAGCGCGAATTGTCCGATCTCGGCGCGCAGCTCCAGGCTCGGCTCGCCATCCAGCGGAAATCGCTGGATGAAGGCGATCAGGGGCATCAGGTTGGGCGCGGGCGGTGGCGGAGATCCGCTGGCCTTCATCTGTCGGGCAAGGGCGATCTGGCCCTGGGCCAGTTCGGCCGGCGTCGTTCCGCTGGCCAGCCGGGATCCCACCACCGATCCGGCCGACGTGCCCAGGATGAAATCCGCCGCTGTGACGTCGACGCCCTGTTCGGCAAGGCCGGCCGTAACGCCGGCCTCCCAGGCAATGCCTACCGGCCCTCCGCCGCCCAGAACCAGCGCCCTGTCTTTCATGAGTCGGACCTTCCACCATCGAGCATGGCCGAAAGGCTATATTGCTCCTAAGCTGGCCGCAAAGGGCATCAAGGCCCCGAAGGGAAGCGCCAGGGCATGACCGCTGTTTCAGCGCGAGCCTATACCGCCGGCGACGCCGCGCGCTGGGGCGCGCTGGCGCTGGTGTTCGGCGCGGCGATGCTGAACTATCTCGACCGCCAGGCGCTGTCGCTCCTGAAGCAGGACCTGCAGGCCCAGTTCCGCTGGAGCGAGAGCGACTACGCCCACATCAATTCCGGTTTCCAGCTCGCGACCATCGCCACCATGCTGGCGGTGGGATGGCTGGTCGATCGGGTCGGCCTGCGCGCCGGATATGCGTTCGGCGTTGGCGGTTGGAGCCTGGCGCAGATGGCGCACACGGTGGTCACCACGGTCGGCGGATTCTTTGCGGTGCGCCTGGCGCTTGGCGCGACCGAGGCCATGAACCTGCCCGCGGCGGTAAAGACCGTCGCGACCTGGTTCCGCCGCGATGATCGCTCGTTGGCGCTGGGCGTCATGAACCTCGCCCCCAATGTGGGCGCCGTGATCGCGCCCTTTGTCGTGTTGTCGATCGCCGCGACCTATGGCTGGACGTCGGCCTTCATCGCCACGGGCATAGCCGGCTTCGCTTGGCTTGCGCTGTGGCTCCTTCTTCCCAGGCCCGCGCAGCAGGTCGAGGACGAGGCGCCGGAGGGCAGGTGGAGCATTGGGCGTTTCCTCGCCCTGGCGCAGGACCGGCGCTTCTGGGCCATCACCGCCGGAAAATTCCTGTCCGACTTCGTCTGGGTGTTCCTGCTGTTCTGGGGTCCTGACCTGCTGCAGAAGACATTCAACCTCGACAAGACGAGCATGCAGGCGCCGGTGGCGCTGGTCTATGTGATGGCCGGGATCGGCTCGCTGTTCGCGGGCACGCTGTCCAGCATGCTCCTCTCCGCCGGCCGCTCGTTCAATCTCGCGCGCAAGACGCCGATGATGATCGCCGCTCTGCTGGCCGTGCCCGTGTTCCTGGTGACGACGGCCGGCAATGTCTGGATCGGCGCCGGCTTGCTCGGTCTCACGCTTGCGGGACACCAGATGTTCTCGACCAGCATGTTCGGGCTCGCCACCGACATCTTCCCCAGCCGCATGACCGGCCTGGTGATCGGCTTTGCAGCGACGCTGGCCGGGTTTTCGGGCCTCTTCATCAACGAGTTCGCTGGCTGGGTGCTGGACCGTTCGGGCAGCTACCTGCCGGTGCTGGCGATCTGCGCCGGCGCCAAGATCGTCGCGGTGTTCGTCGTACACCTGCTGGTTCCTGATATCGACCGTTCGCGCGAGTCCATGATGGCGGACGCGGCATGACCGAAACGCCCGCCCCGGCGCGCAAGGGCTGGCCTGTTCCCCCGGCGCTGATAGCTTGGGGGCTCGGAGCCCTGGCGATCATCATCGGCGTATCGTGGGCGGCGAGTTCCGGCCTCATCACCTGGTCGATGGCCGTCGATGCCCGCAATGCGGCCCGCGGCTTTGTCGCCGCCTACGCGCCGCTGGCCTATGCGATCTACGTTTTCCTGTTTGTCGCGATGGCCGTTACTCTGTTTCCGGCCCAGCTCTGGATCATCGTGTTCGGGGCGATGCTGTTCGGCTTCTGGCCGTCGCTGATCGTGTCGTGGCTCGCCTCGGTCGCCGCCGGTACGCTCGTCTTCCTCATGGCGCGGGGGATGTTCAAGGCGCGCTATCACGCGCGGGCAGGCAAATATCTCACGCGTATCGAGGAAGGCTTCCACAAGGACGAACTGATCTGGATGCTGCTGATGCGCTTTATCCCGGTCGTGCCGTTCTGCGTGTCCAACGTCGCGCCGGGGCTCCTGGGCGCGCGGCTGCGGCCCTTCCTGATCGCCACCCTGGTCGGCACGATCCCCTATGTGCTCGCCTACACCTTCGCCGGCGCGCAGGCGGGCGAAGTGTTCGATGATCGCACGCCGCCGGATGTCGCCCACGTCGCCGCGCAGATGCTGCCGATCATGCTGGCGATCGCCGCGCTGCCCGTGCTCGCGCTGACCGTGAAGCGGATCGCGAAACGCTAGATCCGCGTCTCCTCTTTCTCCTTTTGCTGCTCTTCCTTCAGTACCTCGGCGTGCATGCCCGGGTCGGCCTCGGGGTTGGAGGGGCGCAACACCTGCAGCGAAGGCCGCTCATAGAGTCGCGCAAGACTGACGCAGGCGGCGACGAAGGCCGCCCCCGCCGCCAGCAGCAGGGCGACCATCGGCCCCTGGTCCGGCAGCCGCGCGAACAGCATGGCGACCAGCGCCGCACCTGTTGTCTGTCCCAGCAGCCGCGCCGTGCCCAGCATGCCGCTCGCCCCGCCTGACCGCGATTTCGGCGCCGAAGACAGCATCGCGCGGTTGTTGGGTGACTGGAAAATCCCGAAGCCGAGGCCGCACAGCGCCATGCGCCACACAATGTCGATCGCGCTGGGGTCGGACGACAGGGAGGCGAGGGCGAGCAAGCCAAGCGCAAAGATGAAAAGTCCCGCGCCGCCCAGCAGGCCCGCCGGATACCGGTCCGCCAGCCGCCCGGCAATAGGCGAGGCAAAGGCGATCGCGATCGGCCACGGCGTCAGGAACAGGCCGGTCTCCACCGCGCTGTGATGCATCTCGTGCTGGAACAGGAACGGCAGCGACACCAGCGCCAGCATCTGCGCCGCGAACGAACAGATCGAGGTTGCGATCGACAGCGCAAAGATCGGGATGCGCAACAGGTCGACCGGCAGCATCGGCGCAGGCCTGCCCAGCTGCCGCTTCACCAGCAGGAAGCCGAAGCTGCCCGCCACCGCCAGCTCAAGCAGGAACAGGCCGTAGGCCTCGCCATGGCCCAGCGCGTCGATCGATCCGATCAGCAGGCCGAAGGTCAAGGCGCTCAGCACCGCGCTGATCCAGTCGAAGCCATGTGGCGAGCGCGGCGTATGCGGCAGCCACCGGATCGCCAGCGCCAGCGCAGCCAGCCCGATCGGCAGGTTGACGCCGAACAGCCACGGCCAGGGCGCAACCGCCAGGATGGCGCTGGCGATCGTCGGGCCCGCCGCCGCCGAGATTGCCACCACCATTGCGTTGAGCGCAATGCCGCGCCCCAGCAGGTTCTGCGGATAGATAAAGCGCAACAACGCCGTGTTGACGCTCATAATCCCCGCCGCGCCGAAGCCCTGGATCACCCGCGCAAACGCCAACAGCGGCAGCGAGTTGGAAAACGCGCACCCCAGCGACGCAAAGGTGAACAGGAACAGCCCGCCGATATAGATGCGGCGATAGCCGATATTGTCGCCCAGCGCCGACATCGGCAGCAGCGAGATGGTGATCGCCAGCTGGTAGCCGTTCACCACCCAGATCGACATCGCCGGGTCGGTGTTGAGGTCCTGCGTAATGGTCGGCAGCGCCACGTTGGCGATCGCCGAATCGATCACCGCGAGCGTGATGCCCATCGCCAGCGTCGCCATCGCCCAGTAGCGGGCGGGAACAGGCTGGCCGTCGGTTTCAAGCTGAGGCTGGGAAGGCGTCGAGGTCTGCATCGCCGGCCAAGACATAATGCGCCGCGCGTCTTATCAAGCCTTTCACGCCTTTGCTTTTGTGGCTTTCGCCTTTTTCTTTCGCGCCCGCTCGTCTTCCAGTTCGAGGTTCTGGACCACGCGCGCCTTCACAAGCTTTTTAACCGCCGCGGCCGGCAGCGGCTTTTCCGGCGTGAACTGCAGCGTGCCCTTGCCCGCAATGTGGTCCTTCAGCTCGGGATAGTCCGCCAGCATCCGCGAACTCATGCAGAAAAAGCTGAGGTGGTGGGTGAAGGCCGAAAAGGCGCACAGCCGGCCATGCAGTTTGAACATCGGCATCCCATAGCCGATATATTCCTCCACGCCCGGCGCCGCGGCGCGGATCTGGCCGCGCAGCTTCTCCAGCGCAGCCTTCTGTTTCGCCGGCAGGCGCGACAGATATTCCTCGACTGATTTCGCCTTGGGCGCGCCGCGCATTCCCTCACCCTTGTCCATCTATCCTTGCAATGTCGACGTCATCTTGCTTAGCCGTTGTAGCCGCGCAACCGGGATGGCTCATGACCGCTGACGAACTCAACGTCTTTTTCGAGGAAGCCTTTCCAGGCAAACGCTCGGCCACCATCGAACAGGCCGACGGCAAGACGGTGCGCACGCGCCTGGCTTACGACCAGGGCCAGCTGCGGCCGGGCGGCACGCTCTCTGGCCCCACGATGATGGCCCTGGCCGACACGGCCATGTACGCCTTGGTCCTGTCGGCGATCGGCAAGGTTCCGCTGGCGGTCACCACCAACCTGTCGATCAACTTCCTGCGCAAGCCCCAGCCCCGCGACCTGATCGCGGAAGGCCGCATGCTGAAGCTCGGCAAGGCGCTGGCCGTGGGCGACATCATCATACGTTCAGACGGTGGCGAGGATGTCGTGGCCCATGCCGTCGTCACCTATTCGATCCCGCCCCGCTGACGCAGCTGCATTAATTTCAGGGTGCTCACCAAAACCAACGGCTCGTTCATCTGCGGTTCGGGCGCACTGTGCCACGCCTGAGGCATGCTCAGGTCAGTCGCCATCGCTGGTGCTGCTGCGGCCATGCTGGGGGCCATCCCCGCACAGGCGCAGGACATTCCCGAACTCGCGGGCGGACCTGGCCAGCGTCCTCTCGCTGTGAACCCCGCCCCGACCGCCACGCAGAAAAAGGCGCAAGCCGCCGCTGACAAGTTGAAGGCGAGCCAGGCAAAACTGACCCAACAGGCGGATGCGCAAAAGGCCGAGCAGGATCGGCTGGACAAGGTTTCCGCCGATCTCGCCAAGCTGTCCTCGGACCTCAAGACGCGGCAGACCAAGCTCGACGGCCAGCAGACCCAACTTGATGCACGCGCCGCGACCCTTGCGGCCGAAGCAAAACGACTCGACAAGCTGGCAGCCGACCTGAAATCGCAACAGGACGCCAACGCGGTTCAGCTTGCCCAGATCCGTGATGCCGAAAGAAAGCCGCCGATCGCGGTAGCGGCCCCTGAAACTGAGCCGCCGCCGCTTAATGCGCCTACCGAACCGTCCCGCAACCCCAACAGCCAACCGCGCGACTATGCCAGCCGCGATGACAGCCCCTCTGTTCGCGGCGGATATTCGGGCGGCCGTCCTGACTATGCGCGCGTCAACATGAACCTTGCCGAGCAAACCTGCATCGCCGCCGCGCAGAACGCGGCGCGGGCCCGCAACTATTATTCCGCGAGCTACGACACACGCCCGCAACTCTACAATCATGAAGGCCTCGAGTTGCGCGGCGAAGTCCGCCTCGAAATGCAGCGCGGCTATCGCGTCTTCGACTCGGTGTGCCAGGTCGACGCCGACGGAAACGCGCAGCGCTTCACCTTCCTGCGCTGATCGTCCGCAGTCGCCACCGACTCACTATTTTCCTCGCCCTGGAGTGCGCACTTCGACGCCACCCAGCAATTCCGTGAGGGAAAATAGGGGCCGGCGATCCCTCCAGACCGCTGGACAGCGCCTCGCTTCGGTAGGACGCTGCGCCTAGAGCCCGGAAAATTTGCGTTATTTTCGGACAACTATAACGCTTGGCTATCCGCGTAAGGGAGGGGTCATGGTTGCTTTCAAGGTCAACGGCAAGGCGATGACGGTGGAGGCGGACGGCGACACGCCGCTGCTTTGGGTCATCAGGGATACGGCGGGCCTAACCGGCACCAAGTTCGGATGCGGCATCGGCATGTGCGGCGCGTGCACCGTCCACATCGGCGGCAAGGCGGTGCGCTCGTGCGTCACCCCGATCAAGACGGTCGAGGGGGCGGAGATCGTCACCATCGAAGGCCTCGATCCCAAGGGAGCGCATCCCGTGCAGAAGGCCTGGCAGGATTTGCAGGTGCCGCAATGCGGCTACTGCCAGTCGGGCCAGATCATGCAGGCCGCAGCCGTCCTGAAGGCCAACCCCAACATCACGGACGAACAGATCGACCAGATGATGACCGGCAATCTGTGCCGCTGCATGACCTATCCGCGCATCCGCGCCGCGGTCCGCCAGGCCGCCAACGCGATGAAAGGGACCTGAGCCATGGCCCGCAATCGCAACGAAGCAGAAATCCTGTCCAATCTCAGCCGGCGCGGCTTCCTGATCACGGCGGCCGGATCCGGTCTCGCCTTCAGCTTTCTCACCGCCTGCAACAATGGTGCAACGGCGGCGCCGAGCACCGCGACGCCTTATGAACCGACCATCTGGTATTCGATGGATGGCAACGGCGTCGTCACCGTCAATGTGATCCGCGCCGAGATGGGCCAGCATGTCGGCACCTCGCTCGCCCGCATCCTTGCCGACGAACTCGAGGTTCCGTGGGCCGATGTGAGGGTGAAGCACGTCGACTCCGATCCGAAATGGGGCCTGATGGTCACCGGCGGCTCCTGGTCGGTGTGGCAGACCTATCCGCTCTACAGCCAGGCCGGCGCAGCCGGCCGCATGGCGCTGATCGAAGCCGGCGCCAAGGCGATGGGCGTCGATCCGTCAACCTGCTCGGCGTCCGACGGCCAGGTCGTCTCCGGCTCGAAGAAGATCAAGTATTCCGAAATCGTCCAGAAAGGCGGCCTCACCAAGACCTATACGCCTGACGAGCTCGCCAAGCTGCCGATGAAGCCGGCCAAGGACCGCAAGCTGATCGGCAAGCCCGTCACCTCCCTCGACATCGTCGAGAAGACAAACGGCGCGGCGATCTACGGCATCGACGCCAAGGTGGACGGCATGGTCTACGCCCGTCCGATCCTGCCGCCGACGCGCAACGGCTCGAAGGCCAATTCGGTCGACGACAGCGCAGCGAAAGCAGTCAAGGGCTACCAGCAGAGCGTCATCCTCGATGATCCCTCCGGCAGCGTCCCGGGCTGGGTGATGGTGATCGCCGACAGCTGGTTTGCGGCGAAGAAGGCCGCCGACCTGGTGAAAGTGAACTGGACGCCGGGTCCGACCGCGAAGACATCCGAAAAAGACATCCAGGATCACGCAACCAAGCTGATCGCCGATGCGTCCAAAGGTTCGGTTCTTCCTGCCAAGGACACTGATACTGCGAAGGCGTTCAAGGCCGCGAAATCAACACTCGACGCCACCTACACTACGGCGACCGCGCTGCACTTCCAGATGGAGCCGCTCAACTGCCTCGCCTTCCAGAAGGACGGCAAGTGGGAAATCCACACCGGCAACCAGTGGCAAAGTCTCGTCCTCCCCTGGCTGGCCAAGGCGCTCGGCGTGCAGGAAACCGATGTGGTGATGCGCACCTATCGCCTCGGCGGCGGTTTCGGCCGGCGCCTCAATGGCGACTATGCCGTCGGAGCGGCGCTCGCTTCCAAGGCCATCAACAAGCCCGTGAAGATGGTGATGACGCGCGAGGACGACGTGAAATTCGACTCGCCGCGCTCGGCCTCGGTGCAGAAGCTCAAGATGGGCTTCGACAAGGACGGCAATCCGATAGCGATGGAACACCACGTCGCCGCCGGCTGGCCCACCGAAGTGATGGCGCCCTTCTTCATGCCGAAAGGCGAGAAGGACGCGCCATTCGATCCCTTCGCCGTGAACGGCGCCAACCACTGGTATTCGGTCGGCGCCCACAAGGTGAGGGCGGTCTCGAATGATCTTGCCAACCAGGCCTTCCGTCCCGGCTGGCTGCGGTCGGTCGGACCGGGCTTCACCAACTGGGCGCTCGAAAGCTTCATGGACGAAGCCGCCCACAAGCTGAAAGTCGATCCGGTTGAGTTCCGAGTGAAGCTGCTCAAGGCCGAAGGCGACAATGCCGGCTCCGCGCCCAACGCGGTCGGCGGCGCATCGCGCCAGGCAAACGTGGTGAAGACCGCTGCGCAGAAAGCAGGCTGGGGGCAACAGCTTCCCGCCGGCACGGGCCTCGGCATCGCCACCTCGTTCGGCCAGGAACGCGACATGCCGACCTGGGTCGCCTGCGTCGCTCGCGTCAACGTCGACAAGGCTTCCGGCAAGGTGAAGGTCGAAAAACTGACGCTGGTTGCGGACGCCGGAACGATCGTCGATCCCGATGGCGCGCTGGCGCAGATGCAGGGCGCGGCCCTCTGGGGCATGTCGCTCGCGCTGTTTGAAGGCACGGAGTTCGAGAACGGTAATGTGAAGGCGACCAATCTCGGCGCCTACAATCCGTTGCGTCTCGCCGATGCGCCGCCGCTCGACATCTCGTTCATCGACAGCACCGAAGCGCCGGTGGGCCTCGGCGAACCAGCGGTCACCGTCGTTGGTCCCGCGATCGGCAACGCGATCTTCGCGGCTTGCGGCGCGCGCCTGCGCCACATCCCGATCACGCCTGCCGCGGTGAAGGCTGCGATGGTCTGATACGGAAACAGGACGTCCCCCGGCGAAAGCCGGGGATGTCCGCTTCCGCTTACCCGCGCAAAATCAGCGTGGTTCAGCTAGCCGCCTTGTCTGTCGCGACCGGTTCGGCGTCGCCGCACGTCAGATACCCTTCCAGGATCGGCGCTCCGGTCGTGGCGCTATAGCCAGGAACCACGATGGTGGGCCGGATCGCCCGGAAGATGTTCTTCTTGAAGCCCTTCGATCCGCACAGCTCCCCCGCGCGGCGGTCAAAGAACGCGTAAGCCGTCTTCTCGTCCGGATGCTGGATCAGCAGGACATAGCTTCCATCGGCCTGCCGGGCCTCCTTGTAGCCGAACGGCCGGTCTGGCCCCATCGGTCCATACTCCGTGGACGCGCACGCAGTCAGCACGCCCGCCAGAAGGACGGCGGCGCCGAGCCGGGCGATCATCGGGCGTGCGCGGGACACCTACTTCGCCTTCACGCCCTGCTTCTTCGCGGTGTCCTGCAGCTCCTGGATGCGCTTGCGGTGCACATCGGCGATCTGCACAGCGTTCCCGAACGTGGTGACGGCCTTCAGCCCGCCCGGCGAAGACACGTAGGAGCCCGCGCCAAATCCTGCGCCGACCAGGCGTACGGTGCGTCCGCCTTCCAGCTGTTCGACCACCTGGTCGCTGCCTTCCAGGCTCGGCACGGCAGGGTTGTTGAGATCGGCAATGATGTATTTGGCGATGAAGGCGTCAGCGGCCTCAAGCTCGTGCAGCAATGGCGCGCCGCCCGATTTCAGCCACTCGCCCGTCAGCAGCGCGGACGCCTCTTCCTTGGAGAGCGTATTGTCGTTCGCCGCCTTGATCTCCTTGGTCATGTCTTCGAAATCTTTGCTTTCCTTGACCGGCGTGCTGAACCGGCTCTTGCGCGGACCGGCGTTGGCGCTGACCGGCAGCGATCCTGTCTTCGCGACCCATTTCTTCTGGATCGCATCGACCAGCTGCTGCTTTACCTCCGGCGTAAGCGTCGGCAGGCTGAACCGGTTCGACTCGTAGACGAACGAGTTGCGATAGATCGGCCCGCTCAGCTCGTCCTTTGGCACGCTTTTGAACTTGTAGGGCGTGGCGTACTTCATGCCGCTGTTGTTGTAGGTCGCCGTCGCAACGACGTTGATTGCGGTCGCGTCTTCCGACAGCGTGTAGGAAATCGTCACCTCGACCGCGTCATTGACGGTCGAGGGCGAAAGAATCTTCTGCACCGTCGAAACTTCGGCGATCCGCACGCCGCCGCCGGGTTGCTGGGATATCTTCATCGCGTCGAATTGCGATTGCAGCGACTTGTTCAGCTTGTCGGTCAACGCAACAGTGGCCAGGTCGTCCGCCGCCTGCTGGGCGCGGCCGCCGGGGCCGGCGTTCATCATCGCATCCATGCTTGCGGAAACCAGCGCGCCGATCAGACCATACTGCGCGCCTGAGGCCGAGCTGTCGGCCATCAGCCAGCTGGTCGCAATGCCTTCGTTGTTCTCGACCAGCGCGAAATTGGTGTCGGAAAGCTGCGAGATTTCGGCCTGCGTTAGCGGCCGTTTACTCGGATGCGGTTCGACACTCGCGCACGCGCCAAGCAGCGCGGCCGCAGCCGCGACGTAACAGATTCTGGTTTTCAAGCAGGTTCCCCTTGCCCCAACTAACGAACGACTCCCGCATCAACCGTTAGCGGGAAATGTTCGGAGGTCAACGCCGAATTCGGACCATGGGATAAGCGCGAGACTAGACGCCGCCGACTTCCGCAGCCTGCGCTTCTGATTTCAGCCACGCCATGAAGGTTCGCGCGAGTTTCGAGGGCGTACGCCATTTCGGATAGACGATCCAGTACGCGAAATCGATGTCGCTGGCGCCGTCCGCGAAAGGCGCGATCAGAAGGCCGCGCTCGATGTCGCCGGACGCAATCGCGAACTTCGCAAGTGCAACACCGCGTCCCGCTGCAGCCGCTTCCACCACCAGCGAGGACTGCGTGAAGCGCGGACCGCGATTGCCATCGACCGTCGTCACGCCGCGCGCCTTCAGCCACTGGTTCCAGTCGGGCCGCGAAGGATCGTTCTCCGGACTTTCGTCGTGCAGCAGCACGTGATGGGCAAGGTCCGCCGGGCTGCGCAACGGATGTGGCCCCTTCATCAGCTCGGGAGAGCACACCGGCAGCACCGACTCCGACATGATCTTCTCGGATCGCAGGCCTTCATAGACGCCCTTGCCATGCCGCACCGCAAGATCGATGTCGGACGAGTTGAAGTCGGTGATGGCAAGGTCCGCCGACACCCACACTTCGGCTTCGGGGTTCTGCTCCTGGAACCGCTCCAGCCTCGGCGCCAGCCATTTGGCGGCGAAGGATGGCGCGGACGAAATCATCAGGCGGTCACGCCGGGCCGGCGCGCGCATATGATGCACCGCCTCGGCCATCATCTCGAAGGCGGAGGTCAGCAGGGGCAGGGCCGCCTGGCCCGCATCCGTCAGCAGGACCTGCCGCCCTGTCCGCCGGAACAGCGGCGCCCCGGCGAACTCCTCCAGCTGCCTTATTTGCTGGCTGATGGCGCCCGGCGTCACGTTCAGTTCCTCGGCCGCCCGCGTGAACGACAGATGACGGGCCGCGGCCTCGAAAGCCCTGAGGGCGTTGAGAGCTGGGAGGCGATCTTCCTGGGCCATTTGCTTATGTTTTCTGCAACTTGGAGCGGGTGAGGGAGGCTAATAGGGCGGCTTAGGAATCGTTCATTGCTTCAACGGCGTCCTCCGGCCATTTGGCGAGGGAGGACGAGCGTCCAGCTATCGCTGGGCGCACGGCGTGTTATATGCGCATGCGTAAGAAAAACTAAAGGGCCAATCGGGATGCCGGACGATTCCGAGCCTACAAAATCCGCTGCCGGGGATAATGCGCCTAGCTTACCCCCAAGGGTTTCGCTGGTCGGCGCAGGCCCCGGCGATCCGGATTTGCTGACCATCAAGGCTGCCCGCCTGATCGGCCAGGCCGAGGTCGTGTTCGTCGATCGCCTGGTTGGCCGTGGCGTGATGGACCTGATCCCCGCCTCCGCCCGCATCGTCCATGTCGGCAAGTCCAAGGGCGAGCATTCCGTCCCGCAGGACGATATCCACGCCCGCATGATCGCCGCCGCCCGCGAGGGCAAGCGCGTGGTCCGCCTCAAGGGTGGCGATCCTTTCATCTTCGGACGCGGCGGCGAGGAAGTCGAAGCCCTCCGCGCGGCTGGCATCGAAGTCGAAGTCGTACCCGGCATATCAGCGGCGCTGGGCGTTGCGGCTGCCACGCAGATCCCGCTCACCCATCGCGACGCGGCGCAGGCCGTCACTTTCGTCACCGGCCACGCCAAGCTGGGCGAGGAGCCCGATCTCGATTGGTCCGCACTCGCGCGTCCCAACCAAACCGTCGTGGTCTACATGGGTGTCGGAACCGCCGATGCGATCGCCGCGCGGCTGATCGCGGCTGGCCGCGACCCGGCGACGCCCGCCGCCGTTATCGAGAACGGCACGCGCGAGAACGAGATCCAGGCTTTCGGCGCCCTGTCCGATCTCTCAGACACCATCCAGCGCGCCGGCATCCAGGGTCCGGCGCTCCTGATCATCGGCGAGGTCGTCGCGATCGCTCAGCAGGGCGCGGCCTCCGCCGCTCGAGTGCGAATCGCAAAGCCGACCATCGCCTCGCTGTGGGAGATGCTCTCGTGAGCTCGGAACGCCCCAAGCTCGCGCCCGACACGCCCAAGGTGATCACCGGCTGGGTCTCCGCCACCGGCCGTTCCGTCTATCTCACGAAAGACCGCAACTGGTCCGAAGACCTCGCCGACGCCGAGGTAATGACCGGTATGGGCGCCAACGATGTGCTTGCTTGGGCCAATACCGACCAGAAACGCGTGTCAGATCCCTACTTCATGCAGGTGACGCCAGACGGTAAGGTCACCGGCCGCGAGACTCTCCGGGAATCGATCCGGGCTCGCGGACCGACGACACACCTCAATTTCGGCAAGCAGGCGGGAAACAACTGATGCCCAACCGTCCGATCACCAAGCTGACGCTCTACGGCGACTCGATCTCCGGCAACTGCCTCAAGACCAAGTGGACCGCCGACTATCTCGATGTCGACTATGACTGGATCGAGATCAGCGTGGTCGAGGGCGGCACACGCTCGGACGACTTCATGGCGATGAACCCCTCGGGCCAGGTGCCTGTGATGCGCCTGCCGGACGGCCGCATCCTGCCTCAGTCCAACGCCATC
>DASZSI010000197.1:0-10151 GCA_035548775.1 Hyphomonadaceae bacterium | reverse complement strand
TCGGAAAGCCGGTCGAACTCGTCGCCCGAACCTAGCACCGGCGCGCGTCTGGATAGATCCCCGCCCATGACAACTTCCGTCGTCTTGGCCAATTGTTCGGCCCGTTGCGCGGCAGACCGCGAGATCACCACGCCTCCGATCAATGACAGGACAAAGCCGACGGCCGCCGACCGCCAGACAACTTCGGTAATCCGCCGGTTCATCTCTCCCAGGTCACCCACGTCATAGGCGACCATCAGCACGCCGCCCTCGTTGAGGCGGGAGATTCGTCCTTCGGCCGATCGGCGGTTGGTCGTCCCATCAACGGTCTTGGCGTTGAACTCGAACTTTACGTCGACCACCTGCCCAACCGGCGGGGCCGAGGCGGGCAGCACGTCGAAATCGCCCTCCATCTTCTGCCCGCCGGCATCCTGAAGCAGATAGAAGAACTTCCCTCGCGCCTGCGAGCGTTCGAACACGGCCTGATCCAGCCGGTCGACGCCGCCGCGGCGATAGGCGGTGCTCAGCTCCTGGAATTCGGCGTTGAGTTCGCTCTCGGCCTGACGGTCGAGGTGGCCGGCCGTCTCATAGTAGAGATAGGCGAGAAGCGACGCCGAAAAGAGAATGAAGATCGAGGCGTGCAGCAGCGCCAGCCGGAACGTTGTCGTCCGGACCAGGGCCGGCAGGCGGCCGATTTTCATGCTTCAAGCCGGTATCCCGCGCCGCGGACCGTATGCAGCAGAGGGCGTTCGAAGTCCTTGTCGATCTTGCCGCGCAGGCGCGAGACATGGACATCGATCACGTTGGTCTGGGGATCGAAATGATAATCCCAGACTTTCTCCAGCAGCATGGTGCGCGTCACCACCTGGCCGGCGTGTCGCATCAGGAACTCCAGTAGGCGGAACTCCCGAGGCTGCAGGTCGATCTTCACGCCGTCGCGCACCACCGTCCGCGCCAGCAGGTCCATCTCCAGACCGCCCACTGACAGCTTGGTGGTCGGAATTTCGCCCGTGAGCCGCCGACCCAGCGCCTCGACGCGCGCGACGAGTTCGCTGGGCGCATAAGGCTTCACCAGATAATCATCACCGCCGGCCTGCAATCCCTCGACGCGGTGATCCACTTCGCCCAGCGCCGATAGGAACAGCGCCGGCGCGCGGCCGCCGCCGTCCCGATAGCTCTTCAGCAACTTGATGCCGTCCATGCCAGGCAGCATGCGATCAACCACCAGGGCGTCGTAATCGCCAGCTCGCGCCTGATCGAGGCCTTGCTCGCCATTCCCGCATACGTCGACCGTATGCCCCCCTTCGCTAAGCACGCGTTTCACGAACGCGGCCGCGTCAGCATCGTCCTCAATAACCAAGACCCGCATGTTTTATTCCGGTTGAATCGCGATCGGCTTGAGAACCGTGAGGTCCTGACAACGCGCCTGGTCGCCACAGCCCATGCGGGCGATGACGTCCTTTTTGCCCGCGGCTTTGGCGGCGGCGAGCGCGTCGGTGTAGTCCTTCACCGTCTTCACCGCCTTGTTGTTGACGGCCAGCATCGCGTCGCCGGGGTGGATGTCGACCTTGTCGAACGGGCCTTTGTGCTCGACCGTCACAACCATGAGGCCGGTCCCGGGCGCTTCAAGATCGAAGAAGCCTCCTTCGGCCGACGTCAGCGGCCGCATCGTGGCGCCGATAACCTTCACATCGTCCGGGCTCGCCTTGGGCGTAGGCATATTGGCCCGCTTCGGATCGAGCTGGGTATTCGCCAGGGCTTTCTCATCCCGCTCACGCACGGTCACCAGGATTGTCTGCTCCTTGCCGTCGCGGATGATCCTGAACTTGTTCTTCGAACCCGCGAGCAAGCTGCCGACGCGCTGGGTGAGTTCGCGGCTGTCCTTCACTTCGTCATCGTTGACCGCGATGATGATGTCGGACCGCTTGATGCCGCTGGTTTCGGCAGGGCCGCCCGGAGTGACCGAACGCACGATCGCGCCGTGGGCATTCTTAAGGTTCCATGCCTCGGCATAGCGGTCCGTCATGCTCTGGATTTCGACGCCCAGCCAGCCGCGCGTGACCTTGCCGTTCTTAATCAGCGTATCGGAGATCTGCTTCACGACGCCGGCTTCGATCGCGAAGCCGATGCCGACGCTGCCGCCGCCCGTGTCGGAGAAGATGGCCGTGTTAACGCCAATCACTTCGCCGTTGAGGTTGAACGTCGGACCGCCCGAGTTGCCGCGGTTGATCGGCGCATCAACCTGGATGAAGTCGTTGTATGGACCATCCAGCTTGCGTCCGTCGGCGGAAACGATGCCGGCCGTCGCCGTTCCACCGAGGCCGAACGGGTTGCCAACAGCCACGACCCAATCGCCCACGCGCGGCCGAGCCTTCGTCGCGAACTCGACAAACGGATAGGTCCCGCTTTTCTTGACTTTCAGAACGGCGAGGTCGGTCTGCTCATCCGTGCCGACGATCTCCGCTTCGAGCTCCTCGCCGCCTTTCAGCGTAACGGTCACTTCGCGAGCGTTCTCGACCACGTGGTTGTTGGTGACGATGTAACCGGCGGGCGAGATGAAGAAACCCGAACCCAGGGCTGTCCCTTCCTGGTCTGTTTCCGGGTTGTCCTTCTTGTCGTCCTTGTTGCCGAAGTCGCGCTCATACTCGTCAAACCCCGGCAAGCCGCGGAACGGGCTGAACGCGTTGTCGCGATTTTGCGCCTTGATCTCCGTCGTGACCTGGACCGACACGACCGCGGGGCTGACCTTCTCGATCAGGTCGGCGAAGCTCATGGGCGCGCCGGCCGGCGGGGTTACGGCAATCGGCTTGGCCTGACCCTGGCCTACGACAGCGATCGGCTTTGTCTGCGCCATCGCGCTGGGCGCCATCGCCGCACCCATCGCTGCGGCGGCCATCAGGCTTGCAACGAAGCCGAGCCGGCTCGCATGGACAGTCTTCACCTTGATCATTTCGCTTTCTCTCACTGCATTCGCTCGCGCGACCGCCCAATCGAGACCCTAGACGCCAAGCCTGTCTTCGCAACTGCAAAGGCATGCCCAACTGCGCCGGTACGAAGAGCTGGGACCCGTCGGTCCGTTATCCATATCGACGCATAGTCCGTTACTTTAAGGCAATCATGCGGCGGCGCCAGAGGCTGCACAGCAGTATTCGTGGGGGATTGAGACCGGATTTACCAAGACTTCGCAGGGCTTCAGTCGGCCAGATCGCCCGTCCCGTCATCCGTTAGCGGCTTGAGGTCGCGGTGGCGTGATCGGAACAGTCGAACCGCTATGGCCCCGCCCACCCCGACCAGAAGAAGGAACGGGAAAGCCCAAAGCAGGATGCCCCATCCCTCCGTGGGCGGCCGGAACAGGACGAATTGCCCATAGCGATCGGCAAAGAAGCTCCTCACTTCGGCGTCGCTCTTTCCCTGCGAAACCTGGTTGCGAATCGTTCGCCGCATATCGACCGCGATATCCGCTGTCGACTGCGATACCGGCTCATTCTCGCAGACGACGCAGCGCACTTCTCGCATCAACGCCTCTGCCCGCGCTTCCAGCTTGGGATCGGCGAGCGGCGTCTCGTTGCCGACCACCACTGCCATAAGCAGGGCGGCAATCATGCGGGCGCCCCTGCTGCTCCGGCGGGCGCCGGCGCTGGCCCTTCCGGCTCCGCCGCCTGGTTTTTCACCGGGGCTCGCCGCCGCAACCGGGCTCCCAGCGCGATGAAACCGCCCAGCGCCACAAGACCCGCCCCGCCGAACACCCAGTCCATCAAGGGATGATGCGCAATTCGAAGACGCCAGACGCCCGGCTGTTCCCGGATGGTGTCGCCGAGCACGACATAAACATGGCCCACCGATGTGCGGGTGATCGATGCCTCGGTCGTGCTTTGCTGAGCGACCGGATAGAATCGCTTCTCGGGATGCAGCGTTTCCGTAATTCCGTCGTGCGTCGCGACGATATCAGCGGTGGAGGTGAAGTAGTTGGGGCCTTCGCCGTCGCTCACGCCATCGAATTTGAAGGTCCAGTTATACGCCTGGACGGTTTCGCCAACACGCATCGGAAAGGTCTGTTCCGACCTCGCTGTGGTTTCCACAGTCGCGCCAATCGCAAACAGTCCGACGCCGATATGCGCGATTGCCATGCCCCAAACCGCAAGCGGCAGCTTGAACAGACGACCGAAGCCACCCGAACCTACCCTTCGCGCCATGTCGGTGATCACGCCCGCGATCACCCAGGCGCCGACCAGCACCCCCAGCGCCAGCCACGGCGCGAAGTTGCCTTCCAGATACATCGCCAGCCCCGCTGCGATCACCGCCACCACGGCGGCAACCCAGAACTGCTTCAACAGCGGCGCAAGCTCAGCCTTGCGCCAGGGCGAGGCCTGCGCCAGCGGCATCACCACGAACAGGAACGCCATCATTGGCGCGAACGTCAGCTGGAAATAGGGCTCGCCGATCGACAGCGAGATGTTCAATGCCTGCGCGAACATCGGGGTGACCGTGCCGACCAGCACCAACGCCGCGCCAACCGATAGGAAGAGGTTGTTGAGGATCAGGGCGCCTTCGCGGCTCACCGGATCGAATTCCTGGCCAGCCATCAGCTTGGGCGCGCGCCAGGCATAAAGCGCAAGCGCTGCGCCTCCCGCCGCCGCCAGACCGAATAGCAGAACGGTGCCGCGAGCCGGGTTGACCGCGAATGCATGCACCGAGGTCAATACGCCCGAGCGCACCAGGAAGGTTCCAAGCAGCGACAGGCAGAATGTCAGGACAGCCAGGAAGACGGTCCACGCCGCCATCCCGCCTCGTTTCTCGGTGACAACCAGCGAGTGGATCAACGCCGCTCCGACCAGCCATGGCATGAAGGAGGCGTTCTCGACCGGATCCCAGAACCACCAGCCGCCCCAGCCCAACTCGTAGTAGGCCCAGATGGCGCCCAGGGTAATGCCGATCGAAAGCGCGCTCCAGGCCGTTAGCGCCCAAGGGCGCACGCGCCGCGCCCATTCGCGATCGATCTGCCCATTGATGAGGCCAGCCGCCGCGATCGAGAACACGAACGACATGCCGACATAGCCGGTGTAGAGGAACGGCGGATGCGCCGCGACCGCCGGATCCTGCAGCAGAGGGTTCATGCCGCCGCCATCGAGCGGTGGATTCGCCAACCGCTCAAATGGGCTGGAGACGAACAACAGGTAGACCAGCGACGCCACTGTGAGCAGGCCCTGAACGCCCAGCGCACGATCGCGTAGCCGGTCGTTCTTCATGAAGAGAGCGCCGGCTGCGCCATAGGCAGCCATGATCACGCACCACAGCAACATCGAGCCTTCGTGGTTCCCCCACGCGCCGGCAATCCGGTAGATCAACGGCTTCAGCGAATGCGAGTTGTGCGCCACCAGCGCGACTGAGAAATCGAGGCGAATGAAGCTGATGATCAGCGTCACGAATGCTGCGATCGTGAATAGGCCCGTCGCAACCGCCAAACGCCTCGGCGCCTCGCCGCCCGTCGTCAGCCCGAGATAGCTCTGCGAGACCGCCGTCGCCAGCGCCAGGAACGCGAGGAGGTGACCAAGTTCCGCGATCAAGTGCCAGGCTCTTTCTTGCCAACAGCTGCCGCCTCTTTGGCAGCCTTGTCACGGAAGGTCTTGTACTCCTCCTGCGACATGTAGTTTTCGTCGTGCTTGGCCAGAACCCTGCTCGCCACCAGCGTGCCGCTGTCGTCAAACTTGCCCTCGACGACAGCGCCCTTGCCCTCCTGGAACAGGTCGGGCGGAATGTTGTCGTAGACCACGGGCACCGAGCTCGAGCCGTCCGTGATCTTGAACACCAGCTGGCCCTTTGCGTTGTGCGTCTCGCTGCCGGCCTCCACCAGCCCACCAATCCGCACGGCGTCCTTGATGTTGGATGCGCCCATCTCCGCGATCTCGCTTGGCGAGCGGAAGAAGGATGCGGCCTTGCCAAAGCCGATCACGCCCAACGCCAGCGCTCCAGTCAGCAGCACGGCGCCTGCGCCGATCAACCAAAGTCTCTGGGAACGTTTGCGCATCTAGGGCCTCAGCCGGGTTACCCCGAAAATCAGTATATTAGAGGTAATCGGGCGCGCTAGCGACACAATGGCGCGAGCGCTTTGTCACGTCCGGCTTATTTGCCCTTTTGCGGGGGTTTCGCCCCATCCGCCGGTGCAGGAGTCTCCGGGGCCCCGGCGTCGATCTTGAACATCTGCCGCATGGCGGCAAACATCTGGCGGTGAGTGTCATCCATGGCCGGGCTGGTCTCGACACCCTTCCAGATGGCCTCGGCTTCTTCTTTGTTGCCCTCCAGCCAGTCCCCTATACCCGCCATGTACCCCATACGCAGATTACCTGGCTCAGCCTTGTAAGCCGCGTGATACAGCGCCGATGTGGCCGGATCGACAGTGCCGGTCATCTTGAACCGCAGATCGGCTAGGTTCTTGATCGTCGGAAGGTGGTTGGGATCACGGCGCAGCGCCGACTCATAGGCCATCATGGCTTCTTGCGGTCGGCCACTCGCCTCGAGCACCTGCCCCATGATCCAGTGAGGCATCGGGTCTTTGGGGTTGTCGTGCGCTCGCTTCTCGGCCAACGCCATGAATTGCTCGGCAGTCAGCTTGTCCGGATCGTTCTGCGCCAGCTTCTCGATCTGTTCGATCTGCCCGGACAAGGGATCGTCCGGCATGTTCGGTTTGCCGATGAACCAATAGCCGGCCACTGCGGCGATGCCCACCACCGCCACGATTAGCCGAGTCCGCATCGACTTCGCGACGAACCATGTGCCGCCGCCGACAAACACCACAGCTACCAGGATAAGCCAGATCACAGCGGCGCCGCCGGCAGCTCAAGGCGCGCACGAAGGCCGCCGAGCGGACTGTCCTCAAGAAACAGCCGTCCGCCATAGATGTCCGCAAGCTCGGTCACGATCGACAATCCCAAACCAGTTCCCGGCTCGCGTTCGTCCAACCGCTTGCCGCGCTGCAGCGCCTTGGCGCGATTTTCGGCCGGAAGACCTGGACCGTCGTCATCGACGATCACCGTCACGCCGTCATCGCTCCGCGTCACCTTCACTTCGACCCGCGACTTGCACCATTTCGCAGCGTTGTCCATGAGGTTCCCGACAAGTTCATCGAAATCCCCCTTCTCCCCACGGAACACCGCCTTCGGGTCAGCTTCGATTTCGACGCTTATATTCTTGTCGCGGTGAAGCCGCTCGAGCATGCGCCCGATACCCTCGATCGGCTCCTTGATCTCCGTCCGGGCGCCCAGCACCTCGGCTTGTGCGGCCGCCTGCGCGCGTTTCAGATAGTGGTTGACGTTGGCGCTCATGGCTTCGGCCTGCCGCCGCACGATCTCCGACATCCTGTCGCTCCCACGCGACTCATTCATCAGGACGGCCAATGGATTTTTCAGAGCATGCGCCAAGTTGCCCACATGGGTACGGGCGCGATCAACGACCTTGCGGTTGTGGTTGATCAGCGTGTTGATCTCTTTCACCAGCGGCGACATTTCAGCCGGATACTCGCCGTCCAGTGTGTCTCGTCTCCCAGCGCGTACATCGTGCAGCTTGTCCTGGATCTCGTGCAGCGGGCGCAAGCCGAACCGGATCAACACGACGACGCCGACCACAAGCCCCGTCGCCAAAACCGCCAGCGCAATCCCCAGCTGCCAGGTGAACCGCCCGACTGCCTGGTCTGCGGATGTCCGGTCGATGCCCGTGTAGAGCAGCACGGGCATGGGGCGATCGGCCAGCTTCAACGACCTGACCCCAACCCGCAGCGCCTCGTCGTTCGGACCAAACCCATCGATGTGGACAATCGCCGGCCTCTGAATCGCGTCCGCGACCACGGAACGCTTCACTTCCGGCCGGTCAGTCACGAAGCTCTTGGACATGCGGCCGCCGGTAAAGCTGTTGTCCGAGCCGATCTCGATCACGGCCCAGTACCAGCCGCGAAGCCCCTGGTCGAAACGCTCCGCCCTCGGCAGCTTCAGCTCGTCGTATTGAATCGTCCCATCGTCAGCAGTGGTAACGGCGTTGGTGAGGGTTGTAAGGGTCTCATCGACCGTTTCGTCGAGGAGACGGTTGGTTTCGGAACTGTAGAGCGTCTGCAGCGACCAGCCGGCCGCGGCTAGCACAACCACGCTCCAGACCGCAGCCGCGATCAGCATGCGCCGGGCGATCGAGCCGCGCGTGCGCGTTCCCTCGGTCTCGGCCCCCGCCGTTTCGGTCATATTATTCGACGATCTTCTCAGCCTTCGGATCGATCAGCCGATACCCCAGCCCGCGCTCCGTCAAGATGCGGTTGGAGCCGATCTTGCGACGCAGGCGGCCGACAAACACCTCGATCGTGTTCGAGTCGCGGTCGAAATCCTGGTCATAGATGTGCTCGACCAGCTCGGTACGGGGCACCACGCGCCCCTGATGGTGCATTAGATAGCTGAGCACGCGGTATTCGTGCGCCGTCAACTTGATCGGCTCGCCGTTGACCGAAGCACGCGCCGCGCGCGTGTCAACACGAAGATCGCCGCACTCCAGGGCGGCGCTGGCATGGCCTGCTGCCCGTCGCATCAGAGCGCGAAGACGCGCCAGCAGTTCTTCGGTGAAGAAAGGCTTGGTAAGATAGTCGTCCGCGCCGGCGTCAAAGCCCGCCACCTTCTCGCTCCAGCGATCGCGCGCCGTAAGGATCAGCACCGGCATGTCCTTGCCAGCGCCACGCCATTTCTCCAGCACGCGCACACCGTCCATCTTCGGCAAGCCCAGGTCGAGCACGGCAGCGTCATAAGGCTCGGTGTCGCCAAGGAAGTGGCCTTCCTCGCCGTCCACCGCCAAGTCCACGGCATAGCCCGCCTGGGTCAGCGCATCACTGAGCTGACGGCCAAGGTCTGGATCGTCTTCGACTACAAGAACTCGCATTTTGCTCTACCGGGTGGAGAGGATCCGGCCTGACGCCGCATCCACCTCTATTGTGAGTCGCCGCCCATCCCCCGTAACCCAGGAGATAATGTACCGGTTCCCGACTTTCTGGGCGTCGAGGTGCTGACCGCCATATCGTTCCTTCAGTTCACGCAAAACTGACGACAGGGGAACCTCACGCTCCGGCGCTCGCTCCTGTTGCCGGTTGTCGTTCCAGGGATTGTCGTTGCCGCGCTGGTCTCTGTAATTGTTATGGTCGTCGCGATCCCGGCCATGACCACGATCCCCTCGCCTGTCCTGATCCTGGAAGCCGTAGCCGCCGTAGCGCTGCGCCAACGCCGGCGCCGCCGCCACGGACGTGGCCGCCACAAGAGCCAAGGCTGAAATGAGAATCCGCCGAACCATGTCCGAGTGTCTAATGGGGGGACAGTGAACCCGGTCTGAACGTCTCTGTAGCACGGTAAATGCACGCAGTTTTCGCAGATTTTGCCCCCTTTCCCCTTGGGTCATCTCTGGAAGTCAGCCTTTCGCCCGGCCCAGTTTTTCACGAAGGCCTTGAGCTCTTCGTCGTCCTTGCTGGGCAGGACAATCAAAAGCCGCACCAGAAGATCGCCGGGGGTAGGCCGGGTCTGTACGCCTTTTCCACGAAGCTTCAGCAAGTCTCCCGAGTTCGACCCCACTGGCACCGACAAGGTTACAGGCCCAGACGGTGTATTCACCGGGACCTTTCCGCCCTCCACTGCCTCGGCGAGCGAGATGCGCAGATCCATCCGCACATCATCGCCATCACGCTTGAAGGTGGGATGGGCGCCCACCGTGATCTCGACCAGCGCATCGCCCGCCGGCCCGCCGCCCGGACCCGGCAAGCCCTGGCTCTTCAACCGCAGCGTCTGGCCCGAATTCAAACCCGCCGGAATCGCTAAGTCCAGTGAGCGCCCGTCCGACATGGTCACGCGCCGCCGTCCGCCATTCACGGCGTCCAGAAAGTCGATCTCCATGCGATAGCGCACATCTTCGCCGCGCTGCGCGCCGAATCCGCGCGGACCACCGCCACGGCTGAACAGTCCATCGAACAGGTCCTCGAACACATCGCCACGCGCCTGTCCGCCTCCGCCGCGAGCGCGCGCTCCCGCAAACCCGCCGAAGCCCGCGCCAGGCTGGAACTGCGGTCGCTCGTTTCCATCGGCGTCGATCTCTCCGCGATCGAACCGGCCGCGCTGCTTCTCGTCGGTCAGCAGGTTGAACGCCGCCGTAACACGCTTGAACCT
>DASZSI010000196.1:0-26144 GCA_035548775.1 Hyphomonadaceae bacterium | reverse complement strand
TACTGGGAGGGCCGCGACACCCATGCCCTGTTCCACATGACCGGCCAGGACCAGCCCTCGTGGGACCCGATGAGTTTCACTTTCTATCGCCGCAATAATGCCGGAGCGTGGTACAAGTCTTCCTGAGTCTGCGGGGGTGGTTTGCACGAGGCCGGACCGGAGAGCACCGGCCCTTGCGCGCAGGGAGATCTACACCATGCTGCGACCCGCCGTTTGCGGATTGGCGCTGATGCTTGGCGCCTGCCAACTGCCGCTGTTTGGCGGAGACCCGGCAGCGCCGGTGACGCCCGCCGCCACGCCCCAGCCTGCTGCGCCCAAGCCCGCGCCGCCGGCGCCCAAGCCGGTCGTCGTCGGCGGATTTGCGGCGACGGGGTGCGAGGAATCCCAATGCAAGGAAGCGCAGGCGATGGCGGTGCAGACCATCTATCGCCAGGATCCGCAGCGCGGCCTCGTCGAGGCGGCGACCGTGGAGCAGCAGGTGGTGGCCGGAATGAACTACCGCTTCCACATCACCATGACCGGGGCGAAGAATTATTCGGTGACGGTCTATCGCGACTTGCAGGGCAACCTGTCGGTGACCAACTTCTCGAAGGAAGTGACGGCGCAGTAGCGCGGCTCAGCCCTTCAGCATGGCGCGGCAGATGGCTTCGAGTCCCTTCGCGTCGACCTCGTCGAAGGCGGCGAAGTCGGTGGAGTCGACATCGAGCACGGCCACGAGTTTTTCGCCGTCGAACACCGGCACGACGATCTCGGAATTCGAGCGCGAATCACAGGCGATGTGGCCCGGGAAGGCGTGCACGTCAGGCACAATGATGGTTTTCCTGTCCGCGGCGCAGGCACCGCAGACGCCTTTTCCGAACGCGATGCGCAGGCATCCCAGCGTGCCCTGGTAGGGGCCCACCACGAGCTCGCGGGCTTTGAGCGGATCGACTTCGTAGAAGCCGCACCAGAAGAAGCGCGGCGCGAAAGCATTGGCGAGCAGCGAGACCGTGGTGGCGTAGCGCGCCGTGCGCGAGGTTTCGCCCGCGACCACCGAGGCGACTTCGATCGCCAGTTCGGCATAGCGCGCCGCCTTGTCGGCGGAATATTCCATCCGCTGTTCTGCCATGGAGGAGACCCTACGCCTTTGCGAGACGGCCGTAGAGCGTCTCCAGCGTGGCCGCGAATTCCTTCTGCTTGTCGGAAGACAAGTCCTCGATCGCTGCCGTGAGACGGTGGACAGGATCGTGTTCCAGCAGGGCGCGGCCGGCGGAGGTGAGATCGATGCGGCGGATGCGGCGGTCTTCCGAATCGGCGCGGACGGTGACGAGATCCTTGCGGGCGAGCGAGGCGACGGCGCGGGAGGCCGGCGCGTGGGTCACGCCAAGATAGGTGGCGACGCCGCCCACGGTGCGCGCCTGTCGGCCGGCGCGGGCAAGATAGCGCAACACCGCCCACTGGCCGGCGTGAATGGCTTTGGGCCCACGCGCCTCATAAACGGCGCGGGCCGTCTGTTCGAGCAAGCGCGCAACAACACTGGCGTCCATGTAGTCGAAATCCCCTTGGTCTTTCCCAGAAACCGCGCGGCGAACGCCAACCCCACCTGCCGCAGCGATTCTCGAACTCCTAGCCAATAGCACGTAGATCAGTTTCCAATTCGTCAACTCGTCCTGAAAGCGAGCAACCGCGCGTGAAGGCGCCCCATGGGCGGCCAAGGCGGCGCATTTCAAAAGAAGCCTGTTTTGTCCCGGAAATCTGGATGTTGTCCTGCCTCGCCGGCAAAGGTCGAGATAGACCCGCACAGGCTTGGACGAAGACTTGCGGCTTGACGTTTACGTGAGGCCGGCTTTTTCGTGCGCCTGGAGCGGGTGAAGGGAATCGAACCCTCGTCGTAAGCTTGGGAAGCTTCTGCTCTACCATTGAGCTACACCCGCGCCCTTCGACGTTTATCACCGCTTCCCCACGCGGCACAGGGCCCCAAATAGTCCTGAATGCGACTAAGACGCAAGCGAGATCCGGGTGTTGGCGGGAAATCGAGCCGCCGATCTCGCTTCCCGGATGTTTTCCTGGGGCCGGCGGCGCATTTCTTCTTGACCGCATGAGCATCGCGGCCCTGAGGTTCAAAAATGACCGCGCCGGGGGCTTTCGTCATATTCGGAGCGACGGGCGACCTTGCCCGCCGGATGCTGTTCCCGTCGCTGTATTTCCTTGACGCGGATGGGCTTTTGCCCGCCGGGCTGAAGATCATCGGTGCGGCCCGATCGGATCACACTGACGAAGGGTTCCGCAAGGACGTGCGGGGCTGGGTCGAGGAGCGAGGCCAGGGATTCTTCTCGGCTGACGCCTGGGACAAGTTCGCGAGACGGCTGTTCTATTCCCCCGGCGACGCGACCGACCCCAAGAGCTACGCCACCCTGAAAGCCAAGATGGACGGGGCCGCAAGCGGCGAGGCGATCTATTACCTTTCGACCTCGCCTGCCCTCTACACCCCGATCGTGCAGGGGCTGGCCGGGCAGAAGATGACCGCCGCGCCGAGCCGCATCATCGTCGAGAAGCCGATCGGCCGGGACCTCAAGAGCTGCGAGGCCATCAACGCGGTGATCGCGCAGCATTTCGAGGAAAGCCGGATTTTCCGGATCGACCATTATCTCGGCAAGGAGACGGTGCAGAACCTCATAGCCCTGAGGTTTGCCAACGCGCTGTTCGAGCCATTGTGGAACCGGCACACGATCGATCACGTGCAGATTTCGGTCGCCGAGACGGTCGGGGTCGAAGGCCGCTTCAGCTACTACAATGAATATGGCGCGACGCGCGACATGGTGCAGAACCACCTGCTCCAGCTGCTGTGCCTCATCGCGATGGAGCCGCCTTCCAACCTGCGGCCGGAATCGGTGCGCGGCGAGAAGGTGAAGGTGTTGCGCTCGCTGCGCCCGATCCGCGACTCCGAACTCGCGCACAAGACGGTGCGTGGCCAGTACACGCGCGGCGTCGCCGACGGAAAGACCGTGCCGGGATACCTGGAGGAAGAAGGCGGCAAGCCGTCGGATACCGAGACCTTCGTTGCGATCTGCGCCCATGTCGACAACTGGCGGTGGGCGGGCGTGCCGTTCTACCTGCGCACTGGAAAACGACTGCCGACGCGATCCTCGCAGATCATGATCGAGTTTCGCGACGTGCCGCATTCGATCTTCAACGGCAGCCCGCTGATCGCCAACCGGCTGACCATCACGCTGCAGCCGGAAGAGAACATCTCGCTGACCATCATGAACAAGACGCCGTCGCTGACCCAGGGCGGCTATGAGCTGCAGCCCTTGTCCCTGAACCTCAGCCTGATCGACGCGTTCAAGGGCGAGAAGCGCCGCCGCATCGCCTATGAGCGGCTGCTGCTGGAAGCGATCAACGACAACTCCACGCTGTTTGTCCGCCGCGACGAGGCCGAGGCGGCGTGGACATGGGTCGACAGGATCATCGAGGGATGGGCGCGCATGGGCATGAAGCCCGCGCCCTATCAAGCGGGAAGCTGGGGACCGGCGGGGGCCTTCGCCCTGACCGAACGGAATGGACATAGCTGGCACGAATGACGCACGAGGAATTCTTCTTCCAGGACCGCAAACGGCTGTTCGCCGGCCTGATGCACGACTTCTCCGAGCAGCTGCCCGAGATCGTCCGCAAGCGGCGCAAGGCAAGCCTGGCGCTGGCCGGCGGCACGACGCCGGGACCGCTCTATGAGGCGCTGTCGAACCTGCCGATGGCGTGGGAAAAAGTGTCGGTGACGCTGACCGACGAGCGCTGGGTGTCTCCGGAAGACCCGGCGAGCAATGAGTGGCTGATCCGCGACCTGTTATTGAAGCGGCGCGCGCACTCGGCGACCTTCATTCCGTTCAAGACCAACCACGCCAAGGCGTCGGGCGGCGCGGCGACGACAGAAAAGAGAATTGCGCCGATCATGCCGTTCGACATCTGCCTCCTGGGCATGGGGCCGGACGGGCACATCGCCTCGCTGATCCCCGGCGCCGAGGGGTATGAGGCGGCGGCCGATCCCGACGGCGCCAAGAAGGTGGCCGGGATTCATTCGCCAGGCGCGGCAGGTTCGCCCGAGCGCATGACACTGACCGTGCCGGGCATTCTTGCTTCGCGGCGCGTAGTCCTGCTGTTCATGGGGCAGGACAAACTGCTGGTCTATAATGAGGCCAAGGAGGGCCGCGGGACCTCGCCGATCAAGGATCTGCTGGCGCAGAAAAAAGTGCCGGTCCACGCCTTCTGGGCGCCGTGAGCGCCGACCCCGGCATCCAGAATATCGAGCAGCGACTTCCGATCCTGCTCACCACGCTGGAAGTTTTGCAGCTGATCGGCCGCTATCTCAATCCGCCGGAGTTGGCCGGGCTGCTGGCGACGGTCGGTGCGCCGGATGAAAAGCTGCGCGATCATGCAGGGGCAGCGTGGCCGGAGAATCTTGCCGCGCTGGGCGCGCAACTTGATCTTGCAACCGATGAGGCGCTGGCGGCGTTCGAGGGCCTGCGCGCATCGGCTGAAGATCCCGGCGCGCTGGGCGACATGTTCCGGGCGATGCGGCATATCCCGAAGGCTCTTGAAGCTCTCTATCCCCTCGCCTGCATGCTGCCGCCGGTGAACCGGTTCTTTCTCGACGCAGACAAGCGCAAGGATGTCGAGTTCCAGAAGCGGTTCCTGAAGCCGCCCGAGGGCAACACCGGCATCATCCGCTTCGGCGATGATCATGATGCCCGCGAGACCGTGTGGGCCTACGTGCCGGAAACCTATTCGCCTGACGTGGCCCATCCGCTGGTGGTGGCGCTGCACGGCGGCAGCGGACGGGGCCGTGCTTTCCTGTGGAGCTGGGTGCGTGATGCGCGTAGCCGCGGCGCAATCGTCGCGGCGCCGACATCTGTGGGACAGACCTGGGCGATCCAGGGGACCGATGCGGACTCGCCGCGACTGGCGCAGCTGGTGAAGCTGATCGGCGAACACTGGAATGTCGATTCAAGCCGCGTGATGCTGACCGGCATGAGCGATGGAGGCACTTTCAGCTACGTGTCGGGCCTCGATGCATCTTCGCCGTTCACGCACCTTGCACCGGCGGCGGCGGCGTTTCACCCGATGCTGGCAATGGCGGACGAAAACCGGATCAGGGGACTTCCGATCCATATCACCCATGGCCGAAAGGACTGGATGTTTCCGGTCGACATGGCGCGTCAGGCGGAAGCGTATTTCCGCGGCGCCGGCGCGCGCGTGACCTATCGCGAGGTGGGCGATCTCAGCCACACCTATCCCGTCGACCTGAACGGGGCGATGCTGGATTGGCTTAACTCGGCCGAATAGCGTTGCGCGCTATTCGGCGGCAGCTGCAGCGGCCGAAGCAGGCTCCCATTCGATGCGCGGATCCTGCGCAGCGACCGGCCCGAGCTGGCGTGCGATCAGCGTCTCGCGCAGCGTACGCAGCGCAAGACGCGTGCTCAAGGCGACGTTGGGCGAGGCATAGGTCTTGAGATCGATCGCGAGCGAACGCATCGCCATCGACGTCGCGGTCCAGAGGCCTTCCATCTCCTGATCCGGCTTGAGGCCAGCCTCGCGGACAAGATCAGCGACGAAGTGCGCATATTCGTTTGCGATGCGGGTGAAGACTGGGCGGAAGACCGCGGCGAGATCCGGATCGCTGCGCGCTCCGATGCGCATTTCGTTCACGGCAAAGCCGGCAGGAAGCTGGGCGCTATGCCAGTGAAGATCGATCATGGCGCGGAAACGCGGCAGGCCGGCCGGAAGCTGTTCCAGCTGCTCCTTCCGGAAAGCCACGAGATTTGCGTAGGCATATTCGACAGTAGCAACGAGCAGTTGCTGTCGAGTGTGGAAGTGGTGCATCAGCGCGCCGCTGCTGATGCCGGTGTCGGCAATGATCAGCGCGTTGGTGAGCGCGCAAAAGCCCTTCTGGTTTAGAATGGTAATGACGGCATCCATGACCTGGTGCCGCGTTTCCGCCGCGCGTTCCGGATTGGTCCGGCGCTTGGGCCTGTCCGTACTCAGCGTTGTAGTCACGACCTGGCTCTCCCCTCCAAGTCTGGCGCTACTTTTTTGGCGGAAGTCCCGGCCCCCGCTCTTTTTATGACAGTACATCACGTGGGTGTGTCTTGCGAGACGTTCCGTTGCGTCAACGAAGCGACTTTAAAGCAACGGTCCTTTGCCTAGACTTGCATACAGGTTGACGCGCAGGAGAGCTGAGCGATATGCAAACCGACCGACTGATCGGTTTTAAACCGAGTACTCGGTTTGTGCCGCCTGCGTGAGAATGGCGGCCCCTAAAGAACTCAAAGGGAGGTCGCATTGAATCGGGCCAAATATCATTTGTTTGCCAGCCTGCTGGCCTTGGGCGTTGCCATGCCCGCACTGGCGCAACCCGCGGTTGCGCAAGCCGAGCCGCAGGCTACGCCGGATCCGGACCGCGATGTGGTGGTCGTCACCGCCAACAAACGCGAGGAGACGGTCCAAGACATCGCCGTGGCCGTGACCGCCGTCACCGCCGAGAAGAAGGAAGAGCTCGGCATCATCTCGGTGACCGATCTCACCAACGTGACGCCCGGTCTGTCCTACACCCCTGGCAACGAGCGCGTGACGCTGCGCGGCATCGGCCGCCTGTCCAACTCGTTCGGCGCCGACCCGGGCGTGGCCAACTACAATGACGGCATCTACACGCCGTTCGCCGTATTCGCCGGCAAGGACCCGATCCTGATCGATCGCGTCGAAGTGCTGCGCGGGCCGCAAGGCACACTGTATGGCCGCAACGCCATCGGCGGCGCGATCAACACGATCTCGAAACGCCCGACCGACGACTTCCGCACCGATTTCGAGTTCGGCATCGGCAATTTCGGCGACAAGAAAATGGGCGCCGCCGTGTCCGGCCCGATCAACGACTCGCTGCGCTATCGCGTCGCGGGCCAGATCGAGAAGCGCGACGGGATCGACCACAACTACGGCACCAACAGCGACGAAGGCTGGGAGATCGACGACAAGTGGATCGAGGGCCAACTCGCCGGCAACTTCGGCGACCGCTTCAAGTGGTGGCTGAAAGTCGCCGACGCCAGCTATGACAAGGCCGGCCCTCCGGGCGGCCGGACGGCGACGTTCTCGACCGCGCCCTTCCTGAACGGGATGTTCTCGACCGGCGGCCTCAACCCGAACGACGCGTTCGCCTACGGCAACCCTTCGGTGATCTCCTACACCCAGGGCGGCACGCGCACCGACAACCCGTTCGCAACCAATGGCGAGCACGCCTACAACTCGAACTACGAGTCGACCGCGAAAGTCCCGAATTATGACGAGGCGATCTTCGAGGCCGTCTATTCGCTCGACAATTTCGACATCAAGTACACCGGCGGATACACCTACTACAAATATTTCCTGACCAGCGATGGCGACGGCACGCCGATCGATTCGATCACCTACACCAGCGTGACCGGCATCGCGCCGATCACGGCGTGTTCTTCAGCCGCTGGATTGCGTGGCGGTCCCCTGTCGCAGGCGACCGCGGCTGGCGCCGGGGCTTGCGTCACCTCGACCGCTCCACGCACGATCTATCCGGGCGTGCTCAACCTCTATGAGGAAAGCCGCGCGCTGTTCTCGAACGAGGTCAACCTGATCTCGACGGGCTCGGGTCCGCTGCAGTGGATCGTCGGCGCTTACCAATATCAGGAAAACTCGGATCAGCCGGGCCAGGTGCAGACCCTGCCGGACGAGCCGATCGCCGACACCTATTTCGACACCACGCTCGGCGTCGTGGCCAACCCGCAGCGCCTGCTGCAGGAATTCCGCAACGTCTCGCTGTTCAACGCCTACGGCCTCTACGGCCAGGTGGACTACTCGTTCACCGACCAGTGGAAGGCGACGCTGGGCCTGCGGTATTCCAAGGACATCAAGGACTCGAAGGAAGAGGCCTTCCTGGCCTGCTACATCATCTGCCAGGGCGCGCTCGGCCCGACGCAGATCCCGTACTTCAACTATACGCGGACGGCCTATGGCGACCCTGCCCTGGGCGCCACGTTCGATGACCGCGGCTTCGCCGAGCGCCGCCTGCACGGCTCGTATAACGCGGTGACCGGCACGGCCGGCGTCGAGTACCGGCCGATCAACGACACCCTGCTGTTCGCGAAGTACTCGCGCGGCTACAAGGCCGGCGGCTTCAACAACCTGGGCTTCGGTCTCAACCCGTATACCGATCCGGAGTTCGTCGACTCCTACGAAGGCGGCTGGAAACAGACCTTCAGGGATTGGGGCCTGACCCTGGACGCCGCGCTGTTCTACTACAAATACCACGACATGCAGGCGCCGCTGACGGTCATCACGGGCCAGCAGGGCCAGACCGGCTCGACCACCTTCACCGCCTTCGTCAACGTGCCGGAAGCGGAATCGAAGGGCTTCGAGCTGGAAGGCAACTGGAACCCGATCGACCCGCTCAACATCGGCTTCAGCTATGCCTATCTCGATGCAACGGTGACGGACACGAACGGCGCGTCCTATGTCGACGTGTCGCGCGATCCGCGCTGCGTGAACCCGGCCAACCCCACGGGCGCGCCGATCACCTGCAGCACGACGGCGACCACCCTGGTGGATCCGCTGCGCAACAAGAACGTGGTCGGCAACCAGCTGTCGCAATCGCCGAAGAACAAGTTCTCGATCAACGCGTCCTACAAGTTCGACTTCCAGGACGGGTCGTACCTGTTGCCCACGATCACCTATTCGTGGCGCGACAAGTTCTACGACACCTTCTTCAACGACCCGAACGAGCTGTCGCCGTCCTATGACCAGGTCGACGCCCGCCTGAACTGGTACTCGGCGGACGGCTTCTGGCAGGTGACGGGCTGGGTCCGCAACCTCACCGACGAAGAGCAGAACACCAGCATTTCGTCGAACTCCTATCGCATCCAGGACAACGGCGCCTATCAGACGCTGTCGTTCACGCCGCCGCGCATGTTCGGCATCGACCTGCTGTTCCACTATCGCTGAGGCGTAATCAGTTCCCTGGCGGTGCTCCCGTCAGACACTAACCGGCCCCTTCGGGGGCCGGTTTTTCTTTGCGTGCCCGGCCGGGACCCCCCGCCCCTTTCCGGCGGGCCGTCTTCCGCCCATAACGCCTGAAGGCCCTTCGTGCAGACGAGGCATTCATGCCGGCGCTTCCCCCCGTTCATCCCAAGATTGCAGAAGTCACCGCCAGGATCATCGAGAAGAGCCGGCCATCGCGAGCCGCCTATCTCGCCCGGCTTGATGAAGCGCTGAAGCGCGGCCCGGGGCGGCAGCACCTTTCGTGCGGAAATCTCGCCCACGCGTTTGCCGCGGCGCCGCTGGGCGACAAGCTGACGATAAGGGGCCGGGCGCCGAATATCGGCATCGTCACCAGCTACAACGACATGCTGAGCGCGCACCAGCCGTTCGGCGGCTATCCCGACATCATCAAGGAAGCGGCGCGCAAGGCGGGCGGCGCGGCGCAGGTTGCTGGCGGCACGCCGGCGATGTGTGATGGGGTCACGCAAGGCCAGCCGGGCATGGAGCTGTCGCTGTTCTCTCGCGACGTGATTGCGCTGTCGGCGGCGGTCGCCCTGACCCACGACACGTTTGATGCGGCGCTGATGCTGGGGACGTGCGACAAGATCGTGCCGGGGCTGATGATCGGGGCGCTGACCTTCGGCCACCTGCCCATCCTGTTCTCGCCGGCCGGGCCGATGGCGTCCGGCATCAGCAACAAGGAAAAGGCCAAGGTGCGTGAACAATTCGCGCTGGGCCAGGTGTCGCGCGAGCAGCTGCTGGAATCGGAAGCTGCGAGCTATCACTCCGCCGGCACCTGCACCTTCTACGGCACGGCCAATTCCAACCAGATGATGATGGAGCTGATGGGCGTGCACCTGCCGGGCACGGCGTTCGTGAGCCCGGGCACGCCGATGCGCGACGCGCTGGTGCGGGCGGCGGCGGCGCGCTGCATCGCGCTGGCGAAATCCGGCGAGCGGCCATTTGGGCGTATGATCGACGAGCGATCCTTCGTCAACGCGCTGGTCGGCCTGATGGCGACGGGCGGTTCGACCAACCATGCGCTGCACATCCCGGCGATGGCGGCGGCGTGCGGCATCGTCATCGACTGGGACGATTTTGCGGATGTTTCGCTGGTGACGCCGCTGCTGGCGCGCGTCTATCCCAACGGATCGGCGGATGTGAACATGTTCCACGCCGCCGGCGGCATGGCCTACCTCACGCGGCAGTTGCTGAATGTCGGGCTGCTGCATGGCGACGTGCTGACCAATGCGGGCGTGGGACTTGGCGACTACACGATGGAGCCCTGGCTCGACGGCGACACGCTGAAATGGCGCCCGGGCGCGGAGAAATCGCTGGATGAGGCGATCCTGCGGCCAGTGTCATCGCCCTTCGAGATGGAGGGCGGCATCCGCCTGCTGACGGGATCGCTCGGCCGCGGCGTGATCAAAATTTCGTCCGTGCCTGTGGATCGCCGGCGGATCGAGGCGCCGGCCATAGTGTTCGATGACCAGGCGGATTTCTCGGCGGCGTTCAAGGCGGGAAAGCTGGAGCGCGATTTTGTGGCGGTGGTGCGTTTCCAGGGTCCGCGCGCCAATGGCATGCCGGAGCTGCATTCGCTGACCCCTGCCCTGACCGTACTGCAGAACAAGGGCTTTCGCGTCGCCCTGGTGACGGATGGGCGCATGTCCGGCGCCTCGGGCGCCGTGCCGGCGGCGATCCATGTGACGCCCGGCGCGGACCAGGATTCGCCGCTTGCCCGCATACGCGATGGCGACCGGATCGTTCTGGATGCCGAGGCCGGCACGCTTGACCTGATGGTTGATCCGGCGGAATTGGCGACGCGGCCGCGCGCGACTGTTCATGCGTCGGACCATGGCTGGGGCCGCGAACTGTTCGCGCCCTTCCGGGGTCTCGCCATCGATCCGGAGCGCGGCGGCGGCATATTCACCACCTATGCGGGGATGAGGGCATGAGCATGACGGTCGACGAACTGATGGCCGTTCAACCGGTGATCCCCGTGCTGACGGTGGAGAAGCCGGAGGATGCCGCGCCGCTGGCGAAAGCGCTGGCGGGCGCGGGGCTGCGCGTGCTCGAAGTGACGTTGCGCACGGCAAGCGCGGTCGAGTGCATCCGGCGCATGGCAGAGGTCGAAGGCGCGATCGTGGGCGCGGGCACGGTGTTGAGCGCGAAGGATGTCGAGGCGGCGGTGGCGGCTGGCGCGAAGTTCATCGTGACGCCGGGACTGACCGAGTCGACCGTGAGTGCGGCACGCAAGGCGAACGTGCCGATCCTGCCGGGCGTGGCCACAGCCAGCGAGATCATGATGGGACTCGAGATGGGCCTCGACCGATTCAAGTTCTTTCCGGCGGAACAGGCGGGCGGCCGGGCGATGCTGGATGCATTTCGCGGACCGTTTGGAAAAGTGAAATTCTGCCCGACCGGCGGAATCACGCTCGACCTGGCGCGCGATTATCTCTCGCGGCCGAACGTGGGCTGTGTCGGCGGCGGCTGGCTGGCCCCGGGGAAGCTGGTCGAAACCCATGCGTGGGAGGAGATCGGCCAGATGGCGCGGCTGGCAGCCAAGCTGGTGCGAGGCTAGCGGACGCGGAGTGCGTCGCGCTTCGGCGGTCCGGCCATCAGGAGCATGGTGAGCTGAACGGCGAGCGCGAGCGTGAGATATCCCAGCGCGTCGACCACATGGGGGGCGCCGCCCGGCCCGAAAAGGAAAGTGTCGCCATTGACCGCGATGATGTGGTCGCGGATGACTCCCAGCCCCACGAACATCGAGAAGAACAGAGCGACGCCGACCCAACCAACCTCGCGGATGATGCGCCAGCCGATGAGGCCGAACGTACCGCCATAGACGAAGGCCACGGGCACATAGAGCGCAAGGGTGGCGATGGCGTCGGAACTGAAGGTGTAGCTCCACCAGTCCATGCGGGCGGCAAGGCCATCCCAGGCGATATCGATGATGGCTGCTGCGACGCCGCCGGCGAGAGCGGCCGTGGATCGCCTGGGCCCTGCGCGGGTGAGCCAGACTGTCATGGCGAAGATGACAGGCGACGCAAGACAGACAACGAGAATGTACGTCGTACTCACTCGACACACCGAAACCCGCAGCGCCCGAGAAGAATCTACGCCTCTCTTGCGATGAAAGGGAAGGGTCAGAGCGGCAGAAGCTTCAAAAATTCATCATCACGCCATTTGGTCGCGAAGGGGCCCATGCTGCGCAGGATCTGGTTGGCCTGGCGCACGATGATGAGGCCGCGCTTGCGCAGGAGGTAGAGCCGCTGGTCGCCGGCGCCGGCCGCCATCACGATGTCCTCGTTTTGCGCTGCAGCGCCGATCGCTTCGCCGTCGATGCCGGCGCGGGGCGAGGGTCCGATCAGGCCCGGACGCAGCAGCCACCAGGAGAGGCCATAGCCGGGGTTGGCTTTGGTCGACTCGAAGAGGGTTTCGCAGACGCGATGGTCGACACCCTTGGCGCCATCGAGCACCCACTGCCCGAAACGGGCCCAGTCGTGTGCAGTGAGGTGTGCGCCTTGTGGGAGGAACGGGTTTCCGTCGCGGCCGCGCTGCCATTCCGCCGGATGAACGCCGATGCCGTCGAGCACGCGGGCCTGCAGCCAGACGACCGGGTCACTCGGTTTCCCGGCGGCCCTGAGCTTGCGCTTCATGATCTCGCCGAAGATCTGGAAGTTGGTCGGTCCGTATTCGAATTTGGTTCCGGGCTCGTAGATCGCCTTGGCCTTGAGGGCTTCGAGATAGGGAGGCGGACGGCCGATGGCGCCCTCGCCTTCCAGCCCTGATGTCAGGGTCAGCAAGTGACGGATGGTGATGCGGGATTTGCGCGGATCGCCCTGCCATTCCGGCAGGGTCCTGGCGCAGGGCTCATCGATGGTGAGGAGGCCGTCTGAGGTGGCGGCGGCGGCCATGACGCCAGTGAAGCTCTTGGTCCCGCTGGCCAGCTCCCAGGCTTTGTCGGGGCCGCCGGCATTGGGATAGTCCTCGAACAGGACCTGCCCTGCTTTCATGACAAGAAGAGAGACGCCGCGACGGGCCGAGGAATAGTCGGCGGCGGGGCCCCAGGGGCCGGGTGCTGCGCCCCTTGTCTTTGCAGTAGCGGAATTAATGGCGCCGACAACGGCGAGGGCGCCCGCGCCGGCCAGCAAGGTTCGTCGCGAAGGGGTCATCAGCCTCTCCCATGCACATCACAGGTTTGGCTCAGGCCCGGTGAACGCGGCTTGAACGGATCAGTCGGACGCCGCCTCGAAGTATTTCGACAGGCGCAGGCCCTGTCCGGCATAGGTCGAGTAGGACCCTGCGGCGCCGTAGGGCACTTGTGGTTCGGAGGTTAGTTTTTCGAACACAAGGCGGCCAACAGGCTGGCCGTCTTCCAGTATGAACGGCACGTCGCGGGAACGGACTTCGAGGACTGCCTTGCCTTTGGAGTGAGTGACGCCGAAGCCGGGATCGAAGAAACCGGCATAGTGGGCGCGGAACTCGCCCAGCTCCGGCGCGATGGGCGCCATTTCGGCGGCCTCATCGAGCGGGATGACGATCTTTTCCTTGGAGGCGAGGATGTAGAACTCGCCGGGATCGAGCACGATGCGTCCTTCCCGTGCGCGCACCGGCTCCCAGAAGTCCTCGATCGCGTGGGCGCCGATGCCGGCAAGATCGATGACACGCGAGTGACGCTTGGCGCGATAGCCCACGATGTCGTTGGAGGTGGGATGAAGATCGAGGCTGAACGTCATGTCGCGCACGGGCGCAGGCGCGCCGCGGCGGACGCGCAGCTGCAGCAGCCGGTCGCCGGTGCGGGCGAGCACAGAGAAGGTGCGCGGGGAAATCTCGGCATAAAGCTCGCCGGAATAGCCGGGCGCGATGCCGTCGAACGCACGGGCGCGATCCGAGATGGCGCGGACAAAGACATCGATCCGGCCAGTGGAGCTTTTCGGGTTGGCGGCGGCGGAAAGATCTGTCGGAAGCTTTAGTCGTTCCTGCAGTGGGACAAGATAGACGCAACCGGTTTCGAGCACGGCGCCGCGCGTAAGGTCGAGCGTGTGCATGACCAGCGAATCGTCGAGCCGGTCGGCGACGTTCCTGGCGCCGGGAAGGAAGCTGGCGCGCAGTCGGAACGCAACCTTGCCGAGACGCAGGTCGAGGCTGGCCGGCTGGACCTGGTCGCTCAGCAGGCCGCCTTCGGCCTTGATCGCGCCGGTCTTGATCAGCTCGGCCAGGTCGCGATCCGGAAAGACACCCTGCACGCCCGAAGAGGCGGATGCGGGCGCCTTGCGGCGGGGCGGCGCCTTCATGGCGGCGCGTGAGGATTTGGCTCGGCTCATGACTTGATCGGCGCCACGCGAAAGGCCTGGCTGATTTCCTGGAAAACCGGCAGGGCCTCGCACTTTGCGGCATGAGCTGCCAGCAGCGGCCAGCCTTCGGCGACGTCGAACAGGCCGGGATGGACATCGCCGAGGAAGCGGAGCGCGACGCCGGCGGCGATGTCGGCGTGGGTGAGATTGGCGCCGAACCACCATTCGGTGGGGCGTGAGGCGCGGCTGGCTTCCAGTTCGCTGAGCACGCCAGCGATCTGGCTGAGGCAACGTTCCGTCCAGGCGGCGGTGGCGCGCTTGTGGACGTGGGATTCGTAGACCAGCGACACGGCCTTGTCGCACAGCCCGGTCGACAGCGAGCAGACCTTGAGGACGTGGCGGCGGCCATCGCCCGAGACGGGAACCAGCGCCTTGGCCGGGCCCGCGAGATTGTCGAGCGCATCGAGGATGGAGGAGCTTTCGATCAGCACTTCGCCATCGTCCATGACGAGGGTGGGGACGCGCATGAGGGGATTGTATTGTGCGATCTTCTCCGGGTCGCCGAAGACCGACCACGGCCGATGTTCGAACGGAATGCCGTACAGCCGCATCGCGATGGCCACGCGGCGGACAAACGGGCTGTCGAACTGGCCGATGAGAATCATCCGAACCTCCGGGCCGCATGCATATCAGCATCATCGCAGGCGTGCATCGGAAATGGGGTGGGTGGATGAATGAGCAAATGGATAGGCTGGGTTGACTGGCGCAGCGGGCTAATTCCGTTAAAAGGCGGATGCAATTCCACCCTGGGACAGTCCGATGGCCGACGACGCGAAAGGCAAGAAAACCAAGAGCTGGCGGCCCCAGACCATGATGGTGCGCGGCGGACAAACCCGGTCGGAACATGGCGAGACCGCCGAGGCGCTCTTCCTGACCTCCGGCTTCGTTTATGACAGCCCGGAGCAGCAATCGGCCCGCATGGCAGGCGACGAGCCGGGCTATATCTATTCCCGCTATGCGAACCCGACGGTGCGGATGTTCGAGGAGCGTCTTGCCCAGCTGGAAGGCGCCGAGGACTGCCGTGCGACAGCCTCGGGCATGGCGGCGATCCACACCATGCTGGCTGCGGCGGCCAAGCCCGGCGACCATGTCGTGGCGCCGCGCGCGCTGTTTTCCTCGATCGTCTGGATCCTGAAGAACGTGATGCCGAAGATGGGCGTCGAGGTGACGTTCGTGGACGGATCCGACACGCGGCAATGGGAGAAGGCGCTGTCGAAGAAGACGCGCTTCTCGATCCTGGAAACGCCGTCAAACCCGCTGCTCGATGCGGTGGATATCCGCGCGGTGGCCGACCTGACGCACAAGGCCGGCGGCGAACTGATCGTCGACAACGTATTCGCCTCGCCTATCCTGCAGAAGCCGCTGACGATGGGCGCGGACTGGGTGGTCTACTCCACCACCAAGCACATGGACGGCCAGGGCCGCACGCTGGGCGGCGCAATCCTTGGCAAGACCAAGAAGATCGAGGACGACATCCAGCAATATTATCGCCACACCGGCCCTTCGATGTCGCCGTTCAATGCCTGGGTGGTGCTGAAAGGCCTTGAGACTATGGACCTGCGCGTGCGGCGGTCGAGCGCCAATGCCCGCAAGATCGCGGACCGGCTGGCGGAGAACCGCAAGGTGATGGCCGTGCGGTACCCCGGGCGCAGCGACCATCCGCACCACAACATCCATGCCTCGCAGATGCCGGAAGGCGGCGGGACAATGCTGGCGATTTCGGTGAAGGGCGGCAAGGCGGCGGCTTATGCGGCGCTGAACAAGCTGCAGCTGATCGACATCTCGAACAACCTTGGCGATTCCAAATCGCTGATCACCCACCCGGCGTCCACGACCCACCGTACGCTGACGGAGGAGGAACGCGCAGCGGTGGGGCTGGACGACAGCTGGCTGAGGCTGTCGGTCGGCCTCGAGGATCCGGAGGACATCGCCGAAGACCTCGAACAGGCGCTGGGCTGATGGTGCGGCCGCCTTCTTCTTCGTCCACATCGCAGGGCGACGCTTCGGCGGCGGCGCGCAGCTATGAAGTCGAGACCAATGATGTGCTGGTGCGCGCCACGCCGGTTTTCATCGAGGAAGAGAGCTCGCCTGCTCTGGGCAAGTATCTCTGGGCCTATCATATCGAGATCGAGAACCGTGGAACGCGCACCCTGCAGCTGATGACGCGACACTGGCGGATCACCGATCGCGAGGGCCGCGTCCAGCACGTCGATGGTCCGGGCGTGATCGGCCAGCAGCCCGTGCTGGGTCCTGGCGAGCGTTTCGAATACACGTCAGGCTGCCCGCTGAGCGCGCCATCGGGAATGATGCAGGGAACCTACGACCTCACCGATGAGGACGGTGCGATGGTGGTCGCGCAGATTCCGCTGTTCGCGCTCGACAGCCCTTACGACCAGCGCCGCGCGAATTAGACCTTGTCGGCCGGCAGCCGGTAGATCCGTCCGCAGAACTGGCAATCCGCCGCGATCTTGCCGTCAGCTTCGGCGAGCTTGTTTATTTCCTCGCGCGGAAGCTGGCGCAGCGTGCCGAGCAGCTTTTCTTCCGAACAGGTGCACTGGTCCATCAAGGCGTGTGGCGGCTCCAGCCGCACGCCGTTTTCGTGGAACAGGCGGAAGAGCAACCCGCCGGAGGAAAGGTCCGGATCGGCCAGTTCAAGGTCGGTGACGGTGTCGAACAAGTGGCGGGCGTTGTCCCACGAATCGTCGGTGGAGCCGCGCGAAGCGTCGCCCGCGACCTGCTGGATCAGCGCCCCGCCTGCGCGCCAGCGCTTCGTGCCGCCGGGCTCCGAGATTTCGGCAACGGCGAGACGCACGCGCGTGGGCACCTGTTCCGACTGGGTGAACCAGGCCTGCGCGCAATCGGCCAATGTCGCCCCGTTAAGGTCGACCAAGCTCTGATAAGGCACGCCGGCGGGATCATTGGGCTGGAGCAGCAGGGCGAGCACGCCCTTGCCGATGACCTGCGGGATGTGCGGCCGCTGGCCCTTGTTGATACGATCGAGCCTGGCCCATTTCTCCGGATCGAGACGCAGATAGCCGCGCACGCCGCCATCGGAGCGCGCCTCGGCCACCATGAGCGAGACGGGACCTTCGCCCTGGGCCTGGACTAGCACCTTGCCCTCGAACTTGAGGGAGGCGGAGATCAGAACGGCAAGCGTGATCGCCTCGCCCAGCAGATGGGCGGCCCAGCGCGGGTAATCGTGGCGCTTGAGGATGGGGTCGAGCACGCCATCGCCCAGCCGCGCGATGCGGCCGCGAACGGAGGTGTCCTCGAGCTGGAAAGACGCGACGATGTCGTCTCCCGCTCCAAGCGGATCGTTGGGCATGGGTTTATGGGCCATGTCGGGGGAGCTAGCATGTGTGGGCATCCGCGCCAAATGGGGGCGACGGGCTGGCGATTCAACCGCTTCCGGGGGCCGGAGCCGCCTGCTAGCCTTTGGGAGCTGGATACGGGGAATGTCGTGCAGCTGAGGGTTTTTGCGGCCGTTGGAATGACGCTGGCGTTCGTGGTCCAGCACATCCTCGACGTACTGAGGGTGATCTGGCTGCCGATCTTGCTTCAGGTTATCGCCTACCCGCCGCTGATGCCGGGCTTCCTGTCGGCCTGGGCCACGGTCGGGACCGATCCCGATGCGGCCATGTCGCATCTCGCGCCGGTGATTGCGCCTGCGCTGCTGTTCATTGTCATATTTGTCGGCGCGACGGTGATGATGTCGTGCGGGCTGACGCGGTTGATCCTTCGCGGTGAAAAGCCGGCCCTGCCCTTCCTCATGCGCTGGGGCATGGAGGAATGGCGCGTGCTTGGCGCCTGGCTGATGACGGTCGCGATTTTCCTAGCCCTTGAGATCGGTTTCATCGTGGTGGGAAGGATCATCGCCTCGATCATGGCGCTGGGACCGGGACCGGGCGTGATCCTTGGCTTTGTTTCGCTGATCGTGGTCGCGTGCCTGGCGGTGTGGATCGGGATCAGGTTGAGTCTTCTGGTTCCTGCGACCATCGCGATGGGCCGGATCGCGCCGCGCACCTCGTGGGAGACCAGCGAAGGCAATTTCTGGAACATGGTCGGCTTCTGGCTGATCTTTGCGGGAACGGCCCTGGTGGTGCAGCTGGTGTCGCTCGGCTTCCTGACCCCGCCGGGATATTTCGAGGCGATCGGTTCGGGCATCGGCTCGCAGGAGGAGATGCGCGCAGCGATGCGCAAGGCCGCGGAGATCATGGCGAAAAGCTATGATCTTTCAGACAGCGGAAACCTGACACGGTGGCTGACCGGCTACGCGCTGAGCACGCTTGGCGTCACGATCACGACGATCGCCGGGGCGGTCGCCTGGCGGCAGCTGACCGACAAGTCCTAGCCCCTAGGCCCGGAGGCACCATTCCAGGATCGCCTTCTGGGCGTGAAGGCGGTTTTCCGCTTCCTCGAACACCAGCGAGGCCGGGCCGTCGATGATCTCGGCATCGACTTCCTCGCCGCGGTGCGCCGGCAGGCAATGGAGGAATTTCGCCCCGCCATTGGCGTGACGCATCAGTTCGCTCGACACCTTGAAGGGCGCAAGGTCCTTGAGGCGCTTGGCGCCGTCCTTGTCGCCCATCGACACGAAGGTGTCCGCAACCACCACGTCGGCGCCGGCGACAGCCTTCACCGGATCGCGGTACAGGTCGACGCGGCCTTGTTCCGAACGCGCGCGCTCGACATCCGTCTTGTCGGGGTCGTAGCCCGCGGGCGTTGCGACCGCCAGCGAATAGCCGAACTTGGGCGCAGCATGGATGAAGCTGGCGGCGACGTTGTTGCCATCGCCCACCCAGGCGATGCGAGCGCCTTTGAGGTCTAGCCCTGCTTCTTCCAGCGTCTGGAGGTCGGCGAGGATCTGGCAGGGATGCGACTTGTCGGTGAGGCCGTTGATGACGGGCACTGTCGCGGCTTTCGCGAACGCCTCGACATCGGTGTGACGGTTGGCGCGGATCATCACGGCGTCGACATAGCGCGAGAGGACCTTCGCGGTGTCGTCCACCGACTCGCCGCGCCCCAGCTGCGTGTCGCCGGAGTTGAGCACGATGGAAGAGCCGCCGAGCTGGCGGATCGCCATGTCGAACGAGACGCGCGTACGGGTCGAGTTCTTCTCGAAGATCATCGCCAGCGTTCGGCCGGCGAGCGGCGCATCCTTGTCCGTCTGGCCGCGTGGGCTGCCCTTGCGGGCAGCCTTGCGCGACTTGGCGGCATTGAGGATCGCACGCAGCTCTCCGGACGAGATCGGCCAGAGATCGAGAAAATGATGCAGCTGGCTCATGAGGCTGGGGCCGTGATCATGGAGGCGAACTGCTGGTCGATGATGTCGATGGCTTCGCGCACGTCGGCCTCGGTGGCGATCAGCGGCGGCGCCAGCCGCAACGTGTTGTTTCCGGCCGTGCCGATGAGAAGGCCACGCTCCGCCAGCGCGCCACGCAGCGGCAGGGGATCCTGCTTGAGGCGCAGGCCGCGCAGGAGACCGCGGCCGGTGACTTCCAAAACGATCTCCGGATAGCGGTCCTTCAGGCTTTCGAGGCCTTGCGTCATCGTTCCCGACACGCGGCGCACATGCTCGAGGAAACCCGCGCCGGTGACGACATCGAGCACGGCGTTGCCGACGGCCATCGCAAGCGGACCGCCGCCGAACGTCGTGCCGTGGATGCCCTTGGCCATGCCGGAGGCCGCTTCCGCCGTCGCCAGCACCATGCCCAGCGGGAAGCCGCCGCCAATGCCCTTCGCAGCAGCCAGAAGATCCGGGTCAGCGTCCTTGATCCATTGGTGGTGGAAGAGCTGGCCGGTACGGCCCGCGCCGCACTGGATCTCGTCATAGATGAGCAGCACGCCGTTCTCCGTGCACAGCTTGCGCATCGCCTGCAGGTAGGCTTCGGGCGCTTCGCGCACGCCGCCTTCGCCCTGCACCGGCTCGATGATCACGGCTGCAAGGTCCGCGGCGGTGATCTCTTTCTTGAGTGCGTCAAGGTCGCCGAACTCGATCGAGCGGAAGCCCTGGATGCGGGGCCCAAAGCCTTCGCGGTATTTCTCCTGCGCGCCGGCGCTGATGCCGCCGAGCGTGCGGCCGTGGAACGAACCGTTGAAGGAGAGGATGCCGATCCGCTCGGGATGACCTTTCGACCACTGGTAGCGGCGAGCAATCTTGATGCAGCCCTCGATCGATTCCGCGCCCGAGTTGGTGAAGAAGGCGTAGTCCGCGAAGGTGAGATCGACATAGCGCTGCGCCAGCCGCTCCTGCCCCGGCACGCGGAACATGTTGGAGGTGTGCCACAGCTTGTTGGCCTGGTCGGTGAGCGCCTTGATGAGAGCGGGGTGGGCGTGGCCGAGCGCGTTCACTGCAATGCCGGCGATGAAGTCGAGATACTTCTTCCCCTTGTCGTCATAGAGACGCATGCCCTCGCCTCGCTCCAGCACCACGGCGGCGGGGGCGTAGACGGGAAGGACTGCGTTCGACATTGGCGTATCTCCTATGACGCCGGCTGAAGCACTGAAAAGGAAAGGGCGGACCATTGAGGCCCGCCCTTGCCCTGTCAATGCAGGGATTGGTGACGGACCTCAAGCCTTGAGCTTGTAGCCCGATCGGAAGAGCGCCCAGCAGGTGACGCACAGCGCCACGGTGAGAGCGAGCGTATAGAGAGCGCCGACCATGAGATCGCCTTCGGCATGACCGGTGAAGCCGTACCGGAAGCCGTCGATCAGATGGAAGAACGGGTTGAAGTGGCTGATCGTGGTCGCGGGTTCGCCAAGACGACTGATCGGGTAGAACGTGCCCGACAGCATGGTGAGCGGCATGACGACGAAGTTCTGCACAGCGGCCATGTGGTCGAACTTGTCGGCCCAGATGCCGCCGATGAGGCCGATCGAGCCCATGAAAAGCGAGGCCACGACAGCATAGTAGAGGACAGCCGCGAAATTCGCGATCTGGAACGGCGCGATCTGGAGACCGAAAATCACGGCGTAGGTGACCAAGCCGACAGCGACGCCGCGCGTTACGGCGCCAGACAGGAACCCAATCGTCAGCTCGAGCGGCGACAGGGGCGGCATCAGGAAGTCGACCGAGTTGCCCTGCACTTTTGCGATGATCAGGGACGAAGATGTGTTGGCGAAGGCGTTGGTGAGGATCGCCATCATGACGATGCCCGGCGCCAGGAAGGTCTCGAACGCGACGCCGCCAGGGCTAGAAGCGGCGTTCTGCGGATAGGCCAGCTTGAAGACGAACAGCATCAGGAGGCTGGAAACAACGGGGGCAAACAGGGTCTGCATCCCGACTTTCCAGAACCGACGCGTCTCGCGCAGGCAAAGCGTCCAGAGGCCGAGCCAGTTGAAGGCGCCATAGGTGCGCGGCCCCAGCGCCCGGGAGGCGGAGGCATCCAGCTGGGGACGGGTAAGCGTCTGGTCCATCGAACCTGATCCTGCGGCGGGCTTTTACGCCGTTCGCTTCGCGGCGCTACAGAAATGTTGGGATAGCAGGGCTCAACACAAGGCGTCGGGATCGACAAAGCGGACCGATAACCTGCCTTGCGCGTGAAGGTTTGAGTCCAAACCGGGCACTGCGCAGGAACCTCGCTCGAAAGTTGAGTCCGTCGGGCAACAGGGCCTGTCCAACCGGTCGCGCGGCGTCGTGACTCAGTTAGCCTGTGTACAACCCCAATATATTGATTAACCTGTTAGCAAGGACCGCAGTATATTGCGGCAGACGCCTCTGCCGATACTATTCCTAGCTGAAAGGGAGACGGGTCTGGCGGGCACACCCTATATGTTGTGTCTTGCACGATTCGCCTAGGCTGTGGAGACAGATTCATGGGCTGGACCGAAGAACGCGTCGCGGAACTCAAGAAACTCTGGGCTGAGGGTCATTCCGCCAGCCAGATCGCCAAACGCCTCGGCAGCGTGACCCGCAACGCCGTCATCGGCAAAGTTCACCGGTTGGGACTCTCCGGACGGGCGACTCCGTCGCGTCCGGTGAAGCGCCCGCCCCGGCTGGCCCGGCCGAAGCCGCAGCCGATGCCGCGCCAGGGCAATGTGCGCGCAGGCGCGGTCGCCGTTCGCGAGCAGGCGCCGCCCACCCCGCATGTGGAAGTCGAGACCAATATCGAGCCGCAGCGCCTGCCCAATGGCGACATGGTCACGGTGCTGACCGTGAAGGATTCGATGTGCAAATGGCCGATCGGCGATCCGGCGGAAAGCACGTTCGGTTTCTGCGGCCACGCCACCCAGGAAGGCTCGCCCTACTGCGCCGAGCATGCCCGCGTCGCCTTCCAGCCCGCCAAGAAGCGCGAACGCCGCGCCCGCGAGTTCGACTACATCCAGCGGCTGGCCGGCTGATCTGACGGAATTCGAAGGACGAGCTTCTCGCCCGCGACGGCGCCGCCCCGGAGTCCTCGGACTTCGGGGCGGTTTCCGTTTGATCTTGGTGTTCAGCGGCGTGGATAGGCCCAGACCCAGTTGATGCGCTCGATAAGCCTGTCGCCAAGCTCGCCGTCGAGTTCGCGGAGCAGCGTGCCGCCCTCGAAGGCCAGGCCCTTGGGTGCTTCGGGCAGGATGTCCGCGATTGCGGCGGCATCCGCGGGCGAGGCTTCGATCCAGCCATGGTCGAGCTCGGTGCGCTTCTCCTCGCCGGGCGGAAGGAAGCTTTCAAAATAGTCCTCGTCCGGAAACAGCGTCACTTCGGACTCGAACAGAAAGGGCGTGGTGATCAGGCAGGCGACGCGGCAACTGGCCGGGCGATTAGGCGAATGCTCGACAGCTTCTGCAGCGCCGAACAGCGCTTCGATGCAGGCGCGCCGGGCCTCGGGCGTGGCATGCGGCGGCTCGACCAGCTTGGCGAAGACCGGAATCTTGAAGTTCCAGAAGCGGCTTGCGGCCAACTCCCCTGACGACGGCAACTGCATCACAATCCGCTGCGGTCAGCGGGCGAGCTGGCGCAGGTGACGGCCCGGATTGCGGAGCTTCTTTTGCGGCTTGAGGTCGAGACGGCGCATGCCTCGATCTAGCCGCGGGGCGCCGGAAACGAAAGCGGCCGGACCCGCAGGGATCCGGCCGGTAATCGTTCGATCGCTACGCCTCAAACCGGCTTGGCGACCATGTCCTTCCGGAGTGTCAGGGCCGAAAGCAGGAAGAACACTGCAGCCGGAATGAAAATCAGGGCGGTGGCCGTCATCGACTGGCGCAGGCCCTCGCCGTAAGCGGCCTTGCAGACGGCCTGATCGGGCGCCGCTAGCTTCGCCACTTCCGCCGCGTTGCGGCAGAGGTCGACCGTCAGGGCAGGATTGGTGGCGTGAGCCTTCAATTCAGTGCCCATGAACATGTCGCTGAGCGCGCCGGTGATCAGCGGCCCGAGGCCATTGCCGATCAGCGCAATCAGCAGAAGCAGGATCGCCACCGACGACGCGCGGCCACGCTGGCTCACCACGCCCTGTCCGATCGTGTACTGCGAACCAAGATAGGAGTAGTGACAGAACGCGCCCAGACACCACAACGGCCGGCCCAAGGAATAGACCTGATCGGTCGGAAGGTAGTAGGCGTAAATATACAGCGGGATCGCGAGCAGGATGCCGACCGCGGGCACGATCGACACGATCTGGAACAAGCGCGGCGTCGCGCGATCGACCACGAAACCGCCGAAGAAGGTGCCCAGCGCCGAACAGATCGCCAGCGGCCCGCCAAAGTCCAGAGCGAAGGTGCCGGCGTCGATGTTGTGCAGCCGCGCGGCCATCGGCGCCTGGAAGCCGGTAAGGCCATAGCCGACCAATGCCGTAAGCGAGGCGCCCATCGCCATCGTCCAGAAGGTTGGCTTGGGCGCAACCTCCTTGAGTGTTTCGAGGATGCTGGCTCTCTCCTGCTTCACGGTTCCCGGCGGATCGGAATAGCCGCGCGGCGGTTCTTTCACTGTGAGCAGCAGCAGGAGCGCGACAAGCAGGCCAGGAGCGCCGGTCAGAACGAAGGCGACGCGCCAGCTGTCGATGTGTTGCCAGTCGGCGAGGCCGACCGCCCAGTCCCAGTGCCAGGATTCCAGCATCTTCTGTATCGCGGCGCCGTTGAGATTCTTGACGATGGGGCCGCCGAAATAGTTCGACAGCGCGCCGCCGATGGTTACGCCCATGGCGAAGATGGCGAGCGCATTGGCGCGGCTTTTTGGCTTGAAATAGTCCCCTATGATCGAGTTCGAGGGAGGCGTTCCGCCCGCCTCACCCACCGCCACGCCGATGCGGGCGATGAGCAGGAAAAGGAACGAGGTTGCAAATCCGCAAAGCGCCGCCATGATCGACCACAGCGAGATGCAGATCGCGATGATGATGATGCGGTTGTAGCGGTCGGCCGCCATTGCGATCGGGATGCCCAGCACTGCGTAGAAGATTGCGAAGGGCGGCCCGTTGAGGAAGCCATAGTCTGCGTCCGACAGGTGGAAGGCCGGAATGACCGCCGGCGCAATGACGGCTAGCAGGTTCCGGTCGATGAAGTTGAGCGTGTAGACGAGCGTGAGGACAAGAAGGACGTAAAGCCGGTAACCCGGCGTGCCGTAGCTCGTCCCTCCGGCGGCCGACGCCGCCGGTGCGGTTGCAGTACCCAACTTATCCTCCCCTTTTGCCCGCGCTGGAGAGTGCGCCGGATATGATCTGCGTTGACGGTCTTTGCGCCGCTCTGGGCCGGGAGCCTAGCTGTCGCATCCCGAGCGGCAAGCGAATTCATGAAAGTCCAGGTTCGCATTGCCGTGTGCATCGGGCTTTCATGTTGCGATGCGGCGAAGATCAGCCCGGAGGACCGGGATCATCACAGCCCGGCGGCGGCTTGAGATAGGTGCGCGGCGGCGGGGCGAGGCTCGAAGCGAAGGTGACAGAGACGCGGGCGATCGCCTGAGGCGCGGGCGTAAGCTCATAGGCGAAGGCGCGCGAGGATTGGGCTGGCACACTGCTGCCCGACGCGTCGATCGCCGTTGCGGCGAGTATCTGGCCTTGCTTGTCGATGGCCACGATGGTGAGGCCGGGCACGCTCAGCGTTCCATTGCGGTCATTGCGCAGGAGGCCGGTGATTTCGACCACGGGCCCGTGCTTGCCGTCCGTCTGGCGGGCCTCGACCTGCTCGATATGAAGGCCGGGTGCGGGATCGGGGACCGGAACGCCTTGCCAGTAACCCGCCTTACGCCTGCGATCGGCCCGTACGTCGAGATCGCCCCAGGTGAGGACTTTGCCCGACGGCGCGGCCTCCTGGTTGAGATCGGCGATGGTGTAGCCTTGGCGTTCGAAGTCCTGGAGGTCGGCGATGGCGGCGCCGGCTTCGAGGTATTTCACGCGCGCTTCCTCGGCCTTGTTCACGGCGGCCTGGCGCGCGAGTTCGGCCTGCTCGACCGACTTTGCGTCCTCCTTGCCGTCCGCGGCGGCGCGGCGGGATGCTTCGGCCGCTTCGGTTGCAAGTCTGGCGCGGTCGGCTTCGGTGGCAAGGCGCCGGCCGGTTGCAAGCTCGGCGTCCATCAGCGCTTCAAGGCTGGGATAGTTCATCGACAGGCGGCCGGGCGGCTTAAGATTGAGGCGACACATCCGCGTGCGCATGTCGACGGCGTCGGTGTGAAGGATGTCCTTCTGCGTCTTTTCGGAAAGCGCCGCGAGCTCCTCGGGACTGTGATAAGGCGCGCCGGCGCCGACATTGGGGATCGGGACCATGCCGGTGATGACCACGCGGTCGCGTCCGGACGGCGGCTCGGGAAGCTGCGGCGCGGCGGACTGGCTATCGGCCGGGATAGCGGCTGACGAG
>DASZSI010000195.1:0-4493 GCA_035548775.1 Hyphomonadaceae bacterium | reverse complement strand
ATCCTTGCTCAGGCTCTTGTTGTGCTGGAATACTCCGATGTCATCGTCGGCGTGCCAAGGCGGCATGCGATCCGTGCGCAGGGTTTCGCGGATCATCGGCGAGTAACCCTTCACGACGTCATAGCTCGACATCGCGAACGGACCGATACCGCCCTGCTGGTGGCAGTCGACGCACTTCGACTCGAGGATCGGAGCAATCGTCTTGGCGTAGGAGATGGCCGTGTAGGTCTTCGCGGCGCCGCGGGCGGGGAAATTGATCACCGAGCCCTTGGCAGGCGTGTAGGAAGTCGACAACGGACGGTGTGATAACTGATCCAGCAGGGCGTTGGTCAGGAAATAGGGTTCAGACGTCTTGCCCGCGAGCGAGGCGTCCACCGCGCCGTGATAGACGATCTTCCAGCTGACGGGATCTATCAGGAAGGCTTCGCCCGTCTGTGTGACGCCGAGGCTCTCGCCGATAATCTGCAGGCTGTCCATCAGGATGGGGGTGTCGATGCCCTGAGCCTTTGCCTCCGCGGCTATGGCTGCGCGGGTGTCGGCGGGGTTCGAGTTCAGCATGAAGAACTGGGCGCTTGGGAAGGTGGCCTTGAGGAATTTTACCGTCTTGGCCGCCTTGCGCGAAACGGCATCGCCATTGGCCTGCGAGACAATAACGATCGCCGGGGATTCCTTGTATCGGTAGAGCTCGTGGCCGAAACCGGTTTGATCGGTCAGCACGAAGTTGTCGGCTTTTGCCGGCACGACCGCCGTGATGGCCGGCGCCGGTGCGGCTTCGGCGGGCAGGAAGACAATGGCGAGCGTCGAAGTGGTCAGGGCGAGCGCTATGCCGGTGGCGGCGAGCATGCGGCGGTTCAAGGGCGTCTCCTTGGCTATTAGGGACCGGCTCCTCGTCCGTTGTCGGGAGCGATAGTGTCCTTCCAACCCAAAGGTAATGGTTGCGGTATGCGGCCAGCCGCGCTTGATCCAGATCAAACCGTGGCGCGCACATCGCCTGGCCTGGGTAACGACATCGAGAGCATTCCCGTGCGGGGCGCGTGGCGCTGGCGGCGGCGTGAGGAACGGCGCAGACTGCCTGCTGGCATCATCCGTGGCGCGGGAGGCAATTATGTCGGGTTGGAAAGTTAGCTGGGTAGTGGTTTCCGCAGCGGCGTTGGTGGCAACTGGCGTTGGCGTTGCGGACGCCAAGGTGCTGTCGCGGGCCGACATCGCCAAGCTGGTGAAGGCGCACGTCGCTGAGGTGATCGATGGCATCAACCATCAGGATACGATCAAGGCGACCAAGTACGACGCCAAGGACATGATCTCGATGGAAGGCGGCCGGCCGCCTTCGGTCGGCATGCAGGCGGACCGCGAGGGCCTCGGCGCGGCGTTCAAGTATGCGCCGGGCTGGCGGTTGAGGTTGGTCGAGGAAACGGTGGACGTGCCTGCCAGCCGCGAGATGGCGGTCTATCGCTCCACCTACTTCCAGGACAGCGTCGAAAACGGTGTGGCGATGACGCAGAAAACGAACTTCCTCGCCGGTTTCGAGCGTGAACCGAATGGCGAGTGGAAGATCGCCTGGCAGGTTGTCGCCGCGCAGGAAAAGCCGCACAAGAAGTAATCGGGCGTCGCTGACGCCGTGAACGGGATGGCGGCGATGGACTTGCTGACGAACAAAGGCGCGCTGGCGCAGTCGAAGCTCGTGGATATCGCCAGGGCGCCGCTCGCCGACGGCGAGGCGCGGCTGAAGGTTGACCTGTTTTCGCTGACAGCCAACAACGTCACCTACGGCGCCGCTGGCGATTTTCTCAAATACTGGAGCTTCTATCCATCGCCCGAGGAGGGCTGGGGCCGCGTGCCGGTGTGGGGCTTTGCGACGGTGATCGAGAGCAAGGCGCCTTCTGTTGCCGTGGGTGAGCGCGTCTATGGCTACCTACCCATGTCGGATTCATTCGTGGTGAAACCGAGCGAGCGAAAGCACGGCGCGTTCTCTGAGACGGCGGCGCACCGGCAGGGCCTCGCGCCGGTCTATAACAACTACGTGTTCAATACCGGCGATGCGCTCTACGCGAAGGAGACCGAGGCGCTGCAGGTCCTGTTCCGGCCGCTGTTCACGACGTCGTTCCTGATCGATGATTTCCTGGCGGACGCGGGCTATTTCGGCGGCAGGCAGGTGATCTTCTCCAGCGCTTCGGCCAAGACCGCCTACGCGGCAGCGCAGCTGCTGAAGGCGCGGGGCGATGTAAAGGTGATCGGCCTGACCTCGCCGGCGAATGTCGCGTACACCAAAAACCTCGGCTTTTACGACGAAGTGCTGCCGTATGATGCGGTGAGCAGCATGGATGCCTCCGTGCCTTCGGTGTTCGTGGACATTGCTGGCAATGCTGGCGTGCGCGCCGCAGTTCATGCGCGGTTTGGCGATACGCTAAAGTATTCCTGCGCGGTCGGCGCAACGCACTGGGACGCGCCGCGGCCGAACCAGACACTCGCGGGGCCGGCGCCCACAATGTTCTTCGCGCCCGACATCGTGAAGAAACGGATGACAGACTGGGGTCCGGCCGGCTTCCAGCAACGCCTTGGCGCCGCGTGGGTTGCGTTCCTGCCGACCGCCTCGCGAACGACGCGTGTGGTGGAAAGCCAAGGGTTGGAGGCGGCGGCCAAAGTGTTCAGCGACCTGGCTTCGGGACGCGCTGATCCCAGGGACGGGCACGTTGTGAAGCTGGGCTAAGCCAATTGTGAGGCAAAGCTTCGCTTCGAAGCGGCTCTTTTCCCTTGCGGCGGGGCCGGTTTTGCCTTTTTAGCTAGGCCATGCCCGCTTACCGTTCACGCACCACCACCTTTGGCCGCAACATGGCTGGCGCCCGCGCTCTCTGGCGCGCGACCGGCATGAAGGATGGCGACTTCTCCAAGCCGATCATCGCAGTCGTAAACTCGTTCACGCAGTTCGTGCCGGGCCACGTGCACCTGAAGGACCTCGGCCAGCTTGTGGCCAGGGAGATCGAGGCGGCTGGCGGCGTCGCGAAAGAGTTCAACACCATCGCGGTCGATGACGGTATCGCGATGGGCCATGGCGGAATGCTGTACTCGCTGCCCAGCCGCGACCTGATCGCGGACTCGGTGGAGTACATGGTCAACGCACACTGTGCGGACGCGATGGTGTGTATCTCCAATTGCGACAAGATCACGCCGGGCATGCTCAACGCGGCGATGCGGATCAACATACCGGTCGTGTTCGTCTCGGGCGGGCCGATGGAAGCGGGCAAGGTCGTCTGGAAGGACGAGAAGACCGGCGCCGCCAAGGAGATGAAGCTCGACCTGATCGACGCCATGATGCAGGCGGGCGACGATCGCATTTCCGATGCGCAGGTTCAGGCCGTTGAATCCGAGGCGTGCCCGACATGTGGCTCGTGCTCCGGCATGTTCACGGCCAACTCTATGAACTGCCTCACCGAAGCGCTGGGCCTGTCGCTGCCGGGCAATGGCACGGTGGTGGCGACGCATAAGGATCGCGAGCGCCTGTTCAAACGCGCCGGCCGCTTGATCGTCGACATCGCGAAACGCTATTACGAGAAAGACGACGCCAGCGTCCTGCCGCGTTCGATCGCCACGAAAGAGGCGTTCGAGAATGCGATGGCGCTCGACGTGGCGATGGGCGGCTCGACAAACACCGTGCTGCACATCCTCGCCGCAGCGCAGGAGGGCGGCGTTGACTTCACGATGAACGACATTGATCGCATTTCGCGAGCGACGCCGTGCATCTGCAAGGTCGCGCCAGCGCTGTCGACGGTGCATATCGAGGATGTGCATCGCGCCGGCGGCATCATGGGCATTCTGGGGGAATTGTCGCGCGGCGGCCTGCTGCATGACGATGCCAAGACGGTGCATTCGCCATCGCTTGGCCACGCGATCTCGTACTGGGATATCCGCCAGTCGAACGATGAAGAGGTCGAGACATTCTTTAAGGCCGCGCCGGGCGGCGTGCGTACGACTGTCGCGTTCAGCCAGGAGAAACGCTGGCCTGAGCTGGACCGCGATCGGGCGAAGGGCGTGATCCGCTCGAAGGAGAATGCCTTCACCAAGGACGGCGGGCTTGCGGTGCTCTATGGCAATATCGCCGAGAAAGGCTGCATCGTGAAAACAGCCGGCGTTGACGAGTCGATCTGGCAGTTTGCGGGCAAGGCTCGCGTGTTCGAAAGCCAGGACGAGGCGGCGGCCGCAATCCTCAACTCGAAGATCGAAGCGGGCGATGTTGTCGTCATCCGCTACGAAGGGCCCAAGGGCGGACCGGGCATGCAGGAGATGCTGTACCCGACGACCTACCTGAAATCGAAAGGCCTCGGCAAAGTTTGCGCGCTGCTGACGGACGGCCGCTTCTCCGGCGGCACGTCGGGCCTCTCCATCGGCCACGCCTCGCCCGAGGCGGCGGCCGGCGGCCTGATCGCGCTGATCCAGGAAGGCGACCGTATCGAGATCGACATCCCGAAGCGTTCGATCCACCTCGCCGTCTCCGACGC
>DASZSI010000194.1:0-4113 GCA_035548775.1 Hyphomonadaceae bacterium | reverse complement strand
GGCGGCCAGCTGTTCCACGCTTTCCCAGACAGACATGTTGAGCGCCATCATCGGATCGTCGAAGGCGCGAATGTCGGTGGCATTGTTGCTGCCCTCTCCCTTGAGCCGCCAGATAAAGCCGGGAGAGGATTCGGCGATGGTGTTCACACCGTCGAGCGCGCTCATGAAATCGGCATTGGCCGGATTTTCCGGCGGCAAGCGGAAGCGGCCGATGTTGATCTGGGCGAGATGGTGTTTCATGCGGCCCCGGAAAACGCAGATCAGCTGGTCAGCGCAACGAACACGTCTTCGAGGTCCGGCTCCTCGGTGCGCAGGTCGGCGATGGAAACGCCGGCGGACCGGACGCGGGTGAGGAGCTCTTCGATCGAGGCGGTGTCGGTCTTGTAGGTGATGGCGAGGCCGCCATCCTTGCGGACCATCGCTTCGAGCCCTTCAAGGCCGGCGGGCACGGCGGCAAGCTTGGTCGCGCCATGGACGACGAGCGTCTTGTAGTTGAGGCGGCGGAGCAGTTTCGGCGTCGGCTCGCAGGCGACAACATTGCCCTGGTTGATGATGGCGATGGTGTCGCACATCTCCTGTGCTTCCTCGAGATAGTGCGTCGTGAGGACGACGGTTGTCCCTGCTGCGTTGAGCTTGCGGACGTAGTCCCATAGCTGGCGACGCAGTTCAACGTCGACGCCGGCGGTAGGCTCGTCGAGGATCAGGATCGGGGGAGTATGCACCAGCGCCTTGGCCACCATGAGGCGGCGTTTCATCCCGCCGGAAAGCTGGCGGACATAGGCATGCTTCTTGTCGCCCAGGCCGAGCGCATCGAGAATCTCGTCGGTGCGGCGTTCGCCGGCCGGCACGCCGTAGAACCCCGCCATCAGCTCCAGCGTCTCGCGAGGGGTGAAGAAGGGGTCCATGTTGATTTCCTGGGGCACGACGCCCAGGGCGGCGCGGCTTTCGCGCGGGTGCTTGTCGGCGTCGATCCCCCACAGGCGCACCGTGCCCGACGTCTTGTTCACCAGGCCGGCGAGGATGTTGATAAAGGTCGACTTGCCCGCTCCGTTGGGCCCCAGAAGACCGAAGATCGAGCCGCGCGGGATTTCGAGATCCACGCCCTTCAGGGCCTGTTTTGCCGGCATCTTGCGCGAAGCCGCGTAAGTCTTGGTCAGCCCGTTGGCCTCGATGGCGAGGTTCGGCGGGGTGTCGGAGCTGTACGGCAAGGCGTGTCCTTTCAGGGCGTCCTGCCGCCCAATTGACGGGCGGCGCGGCGCTCTCATAGGTAAGGCGCATTACGGTCGCCCGCAAACGGCGCCGGCCAAAGAGAGGTTCCATGTCGTCCCTGACCGGAAAATCGTCGCCCCAGACCCCGGCGGCGGACGGGACTCAGAGCTGGTATGCGGCCCATCCCGAGGTGATCGTGGTGACCAGCAAGAAGGTCGCATGCGACGGCGGCGGGGGCGCGCTGGGCCATCCCAAGGTCTGGTACGACATGTTCGAGGACGACAAGGTCGAGTGCAAATACTGCGACCGGGTCTATGTCCTCAAAGGCGGACACTTCGACAAGCCAGCCTGATTCTGCCCGTTCGGGACCTTCCAGTACGTTGTAACGGAAGCTGTAACGCGCCTGATTTTGCTGGGTGCTACGGTAATTCGCGTGCGTGACACGCCTCAGGTCCGCATGACCCTCCGGCATCCCTCGTTCAATCGGCGGTGCGAGCGGGGACTTCTGTAGCGTAGCCGGAGAGGGCCTTTCGAAGATGACAATAACCTGGACGCGGGCTCTGCTGAGCGGCGCGAGCGCGCTGGCATTCGCCGCCATGGCGCCCAGTCTTGCTCCGGCCGTTGCGCAGGAAACCCAGGCGAGCCAGGCCGCCGACCTCAGTGGCCCCCAGTCGGGTCCAGACGCAGACAAGCCGGACAGCGACAAGAAAGATGACAAGACCGACACGGTCTACATCTTCGGCCGCGCGACCGAACTGATCGGCACGGCCCAGGCAGCCTCCGAAGGCGTCGTCGGCGAGGCGGACTTCGAAACGCGTCCCCTGCTCCGGCCCGGCGAGCTGGTCGAGGTCATCCCCGGCATGGTGGCCGCCCAGCACTCGGGCGGCGGGAAGGCCAACCAGTATTACCTGCGCGGCTTCAACCTCGATCACGGGACAGACTTCGCCGGCTCGATCGACGGCGTGCCGCTGAACTTCCGCGCTCACCCGCACATGAACGGCTATCTCGATCTCAACTTCCTGATTCCGGAAGTGGTCGAGTCGGTGGAGTTTCACAAGGGCACCGCCTACGCCTCAAACGGCGATTTCTCGGCGGCGGCGTCCGCGGACTTCACGACCCACGACGAAGCGCACGAGAACTATGTCGAGACCGACATCACGAACGACGACGAGTACCGCTTCCTGGCGCTGGGCTCGACAAAGATTGGTGACGGCACGCTGTTCGGCGCCGGCGAGTGGGAGGGCGGCGATGGCGCCTTCGACAACCCTGCCCGCCAGAAGAAATTCTCGGCCTACCTGAAATACACGACCGACTGGGGCAATGCGAAATTCCACGCGGCCTTGATGGGGTACGACCAGGACTGGCACGCCACCGACCAGATGCCTTTGCGCGCCATACAATCCGGACTGATCGGCCGGTTGGGCACGCTCGACCCGAACCTGGGCGGGTACACGTCGCGCTATATCGCGTCGGCGGGCCTCGATTGGGACAAGAACACCAGCGTGCTCGTCTATGGCGAGACGTACACTTTCCGGCTGTTCAACAATCCGACCTTTTTCCTCGATCAGGTGAACGGCGACGAGTTCATGCAGTTTACCGATCGCAAGGCGCTGGGCGCACGCGGCAAGATGGGCAACACGGCGGACGTTGGCGCCTTCAAGGTTGACTGGCATGTCGGCGCCGACATCCGTGGCGATTTCATCGATACCGACGGCCTGGTGCGGACAATCAACCGCGTGCCCTTCCAGTTCATCCGCAATGACTCAGGCGACGTGACGCTGGCCGACGTGTGGGGCGAAGCGACGGTTCACTGGACCGATGCTTTCCGAACGACCTTCGGCGCACGCGAGGACGCGATCTGGTACAATTTCGACGCGATCCAGCCTGAAAACTCCGGCAGCGACAACGATACAAAGTTCAGCCCGAAATTCTCGGCAGCCTACACCTTTACCGACGCGCTCGAAGGCTATGCTTCCTACGGCTATGCCTTTCACACCAACGATCCGCGCGGAGGTCTTCTGCATACGGATCCCAACACCGGCGATCCGGTTACGCCCTCGCCCGTGTTTGTCGAAAGCCGCGGCAGTGAGGTTGGCCTTCGTTACCAGCCCAGCCAGTCGTTCAACGCATCAATCGCGGTTTTTGAACTCGATCTCGACAGCGAACTGATTTTCGTCGGCGATGCCGGTACTTCCGAACCATCCAGCCCCACCAAGCGCTATGGGAGCGAAGTGAATGCTTTCTGGCGTCCGACGGACTGGCTTGCCTTCGATGCCTCGGGCGCCTGGAGCCATGCCCGCTTCGTCGATGTGCCGAAGGATGAAAGCCGTATCCCCAACGCGCTGGAATTCGTGGGGTCCGCAGGCGCCACGCTGACGCTGGACGGCGGCTGGGAAGCCTCGGCGCGGATCCGGTATCTCGGCAAGAGCGCCCTCATCGAGGACAACTCGGTGCGCGGCGATCCGTCTTTCCTGATGAACGTTGGCGTGTCGAAGGACTTCGGACCGTTCTATGTCGGCCTCGACATCCTCAACGCGACCAACTCGAAGGACAACGAGATCGAGTACTATTACGAGAGCCAGCTGCAGGGAGAGCCCGCGCCAGTCGCGGACCGGATGATTCACCCCCTGGAGCCGCGAACCTATCGCCTCGTTCTGCGGGCCAAGTTCTGAGTCACGATTAGGCAGACGCACGAAAACCTGAGTCGTTTTCGTGCACTAGGAGAGCCTAGTCAATTCGTGTGCGTTAACCATGGCATGTTGCGCCGGCTTCTTGTAAGGCGATTCCCGTTGGGCGTATTTCCGGGATGGGCATGACTCCTACGACGGCACGCGCGGTCTATTGCCTGGGGGTTTTCCTCCTGGCTGCGTGCGCGTCGATTCCGGAAGCCAAGGCCACCTTGGC
>DASZSI010000193.1:0-12314 GCA_035548775.1 Hyphomonadaceae bacterium | reverse complement strand
GAAGTACCCCTCAAGGCGGGCAATGCCGGCGGGCGGCGCCTTGGTCGCGCGGGTGACGATGACGGCGACGTCGCGGGGCGCCTTCTCGCACTGCAGGAAGCGCTCCAGCCGCTCCGGATCGACGATCAGGACGCGCGGACGACTGTCGTTGAGGGCGTATTCCATCTCGTTCGGCTGCCACATCGCGTTCATGGCGACGGCTATGGCGCCGATGGATGTGGTGGCGCAGAACGCGATCATCCATTCGGGGTAGTTCCGCATCGAGATGGCGACGCGGTCCCCCTTGCGCACGCCGTAGTCGTTCAGAAGGACAGTCGCGAGGCGGCAGGACCTGCGCCAGATATCCTCGAAGGACAGCCTTTCGCTTTCGTAGATGATGAAAGGCTTGTCGCTGCGCGTGGTTTCATAGAGTTGGCGGAGGGTTGGGGGGCCATTCTTGAACCACAGGCAGTCGCGGCCCCAGACCTTCACCTTTTCTATTTCAAAGGGCTGGCCCGGCGCGGTCAAAGTCCGGATTGCTTCTGCTCGTTCGACCACGCGCTGCTCCTCGGTGAATCCCCAGCCGTGTTCTAGCGGGTTTTGGGCGAGTGGACAGTATCAGGTTGATGATCGTTGCGGTGCAGCAATCCCCAGGCTGGGTTAGTCGCGGGCGAGCGCCTCGATGGGGTCGAGCTTGGATGCCGAACGCGCGGGCAGGAACCCAAACGCGATCCCGATGATGGTCGAGCAGGCAAACGCCACCACGATGGAGGAGACGGAATAATCGAGTTCGAAGGCTGAGCCGAACAGCGGGAAAATCAGCCCGAAGCCTAGCGCCGCCGCAACGCCCAGCGCGCCGCCGATCATGCAGACCAGGACGGCTTCGATCAGGAACTGCTGCATGATGTCGGCCTGGCGGGCGCCGACGGCCATGCGTACGCCGATCTCCTTCACGCGCTCGGTCACCGACACCAGCATGATGTTCATGACGCCGATTCCGCCGACGATCAGCGAAATCACGGCGATGGAGGCGATCAGCAGTGTCATCGTGCCGGTGGTCTGTTCGATGGACTGGCGGATTTCGTCCGTGTTGTTGAGGTTGAAGTCCTGCGTCTGGTGGCGCGCCAGGAGGAGGTTGGTCAGCGCCGTCTGCGCCGCATCCATGGAGGCGTCGTCCTTCACACGCACGGTGATCGACCGCAGGTAGCTCTGTCCCAGCAGGCGGCGCATGACCGATGTGTAGGGGGCATAGATGTTGAGCTGGTCGGCGCCGAAGCCGTTGGAGCTGGCCTTGGCGACGCCCACGATGCGCGCGGGCATCTGGCCGACAAGTATCACCTGGCCGATCGGGTTCTCGCCATTCGGGAAGAAGGTGTCGCGCGTATTGGGGTCGATCACGATCTCCTGCGCGAGATTGGTGACGCTTTCAGGCGTCAGCAGCGCGCCTTGCACGAGCTGCATGCCGCGAACGCGGAAATACTGATCGCCCACGCCGTTGACCGTGGCGCTGGCTGAGATGTTGCCATAGCGCAGAGTGGCGCTGGTGTTGGCGGCAGGCGTGACGCTGTCGACCCAGCTTTGCTGGGCGATTGCGTCGGCATCGGCTACGGTAAGTGTGTGAATGGCGCCGGCCCGGCGGTCGCCAAATCCTGAGCCCGGCATGACGTTGATGGTGTTGGTGCCGAGCGCGCTGATGTTCTGCAGGACTTGTTTCTGCGAACCTGAGCCAAGCGCAACGACGGACACAACGGCCGCGATGCCGATGATGATGCCCAGCATGGTGAGGAAGGTACGCAGCTTGTGGGCGCGCATCGCGCGCATCGCCATCTGGAAGGCTTCGGTGAAGCGGTCGCGCCAGCTTTCGGCGCCGCCCGACAGTTTTGCCCGGGGCTTGCGGGGCTGTGCTTTTCTGGCGGACGTGCCGGGCTTGCGGTTGTCAGAGACGATCTCGCCGTCGCGGAGTTCGATGATCCGGTCCGCGTGCTGGGCCACATGCATGTCGTGCGTGACGATGATGATGGTGCGGCCTTCGTTGTTCAGCTGGCGAAGGATCTGCATGACCTCCTCGCCTGTCGTGGTGTCGAGCGCGCCGGTAGGTTCGTCGGCCAGGATGACTTCGCCGCCATTGATCAGGGCGCGCGCGATGGAGACGCGCTGCTGCTGGCCGCCGGACAACTGGTTGGGCCTGTGGGATGCACGGTCCTTGAGGCCCAGGCGGGCCAGGATGCGGCGGGCCTCGCGGCGGCGCTCCGAGGGCTCGCGGCCAAGATAGATCGCCGGCGTTTCGACGTTTCCGGCGGCGGTGAGATCCGACAGCAGGTGATAGCGCTGGAAGATGAAGCCGAAATGCTCGCGGCGCAGGGCGGCGAGATCGTCAGGCTCCATTTCCCGCGTGTCCTTGCCAAAAACGCGATAGGCGCCGGAGGTCGGGCGGTCGAGGCAGCCGAGGATGTTCATCATCGTCGACTTGCCGGAGCCGGACTGCCCCACGATGGCGACCATCTCACCCGACTCAATGGTGAGGTTGATGTCCTTCAGCGCAACGACCACCTCGTCGCCAGCCGGGAACTCACGGCGAACCTTGATCAGCTGGATCAGCGGCGGCGAGGTGCGCGACGGCTTGGGCGGTTTGGGCCCTTCATAAGTTGAGGAGTCAGCGGGCGTCATGGGAGACCTCACCCACCACGTCCGCCGCCGAAGCCGCGCGGACCACCCGGAGCGAGCGGGTTGCGCTGTTGGCCGTTGCGGTTGCCTTGGGTCCCGCCTTTTTCGCCGCTGGCCTGGGCGACGACGACTTTCTCACCTTCCTGCAGGCCGGAAAGGATCTGGGCCGAGACGCTGGTGGTGATGCCGACCTTCACCGGCCGCTCGACCGGTTTGCCGTCTGCGCCGACAACTTTCACGGCGTACTGGCCGCGGCCTTTGCGCTCCAGCGCCGAAGACGGAACGATCAGCGTGTCCTGGGCCGAGGCCTGGACGACATAGACCTGCGCGGTCATGCCGGTCTTCAGCTTGCCGTCCTTGTTATCTACGTCGAACAGGCCGTTGTAATAGACGGCGGAGGTGGAGGAACTGGAGACCGATTGTGTCGTTTCCGTCGCGATGGAGTCCGGCGCGGGCGCGATGGTGCGCAGCTTGGCGAAGTGTTTGGTGCGCGTGTCGCCCAGCGTGGTGAAATAGACTGTCTGGCCGGCGGTTACCTTGTCGACGTCGGCCTCGGAGATTTCTGCGCTGACGGTCATCTGGTCGACCTGCGCCAGCTTGACGATGGTCGGCGCTGACTGGTTGGCGTTCACCGTCTGGCCCTCTTCCGTGATCACGGCGACTATGACGCCGTCCATCGGGGCGACGATCTTGGTGTAGCCGAGGTTAGTCTGCGCTGTATTCAGCGTAAGGCTGGCCTGCTTGATCTGGGCGTCGGCCTGTTTCACCGCGGCCTGGGCGTTGGAGAGGGTGGCTTTCGCGGCCTGGTAGTCGGCCTGAGCGGCGGCGCCGGCGTTGTAGAGTTTTTCCTGGCGCGTGAAGTCCTGTTGCGCCTTGATCAGCGCGGCTTCGGCCGAGGTTTTCTGGGCGGATACGTTGGACAGCCCCGCCTGGGCATTCTGCACGGTGTTCGTCTGGGTGCGGGAGTCGATGTCGGCGATCGGATCGCCCGCCTTCACCGTGTCGCCCAGCTGGACATAAAGTTTCTTGACCTGGCCGGAAGCCTGGGCGCCGACGCTTACCAGCTTGAAGGGTTCGAGCACGCCGGTTGCGAGCACGGATTGCTCGATGTCGCCCTTGGCGACAGTAGCGGTGACGATCTCTTCCTTCTTGGCCCCCATGCTGCCCATGATGAGCCAGACCGCCAGCGCGGCTAGCACGATGACGCCCGTAAAGATGAGGCCCTTGCGTTTCTGAATCAGTTTCGCAAGGCCGCTGGGTTGCTTGACATCTTCCTCCTCGTCAGGCGGCAGGATGTCGTGAACTTTGGTCTCGGGGTCCTTGATGTCGACGGGCATGGGGAGGCCTTCGATCTGCTTCGCTAAGTGCACAAACGCAGATGTGGGAGGTTTCTTTCCCAGCAAGATGGCAAGGATTGTAACCGCGCATCGCCTTGTTGGGCGTTTGCGACAGGTTGCGACAGGTCTCGCGGGAACGTGTTCGGACGGGAACGCGCCGGGAGCGCGCTTTCGTCCCGGAAGCTGAACGCACGTTCAAACTTGCAGGTTCCCTTGTGGGTATCAGGGAACCGCAGTTAGGTTCATGAAAACTGCCGAGGGGAAGCGAGCATGGGCCGCCGGTTTGTCGATCTTTCCATCGCCATCGAGATGGGTATCCCGTCAGATCCGCCGGGGATGGAGCCGGTCATCGAATATACCCGCCACAAGGAATCCGTTGCCGTGATGGCGGGCTATTTCCCGGGACTGAAACCGGAAGACATGCCAGACGGCGAAGGCTGGGCCAGCGAGCGGGTGACGCTGTCGACACACAACGGCACGCACATGGACGCGCCCTATCATTTCCATTCGACAACGGATCACGGCCGCACGCGAGCGCCGGCGATTGATGAGGTGAAGCTGGATGATTGCTTTGCACCCGGTGTGAAGCTGGATTTCAGCAAGTTGCCGGACGGCTACGTGGCGACGGCCAAGGATGTCGACGACGAGTTGAAGCGGATCGGGCACAGCTTGAAGCCGGGCGACATCGTGCTGGTGAACACGCGGGCCGGCGAAGTGTTCGGCAAGCCCGAATACATCCACGCCGGATGCGGCATGGGGCGCGAGGCGACGCTGTACCTCACCGAGCGCGGGGTGAAGATCGTTGGCACGGACGCCTGGAGCTGGGATGCACCGTTCAGCCATACGGCGAAGAAGTGGGCGCAGAAGCGCGACCCCAAGATCATCTGGGAAGGCCACAAGGCGGGCCGCGAAATTCCGTACTGGCAGATGGAAAAGCTGACCAACCTGTCGAGCCTGCCGCCCGACGGCTACGATGTGCTGTGTTTCCCCGTGAAGATCAAAGGCGCTTCGGCTGGCTGGAGCCGCGTGGTGGCGATGTTCAGGGACTGACGCCTAGACGACGTTCGCCTGGCGCCAGGCGGCGGCGAGCGCTTTGACGGCCGCGCGCTCGTCCGGGTCGAGCAGCGGGTTCCATACGTCGAAGATCAACACGACGCGCAATTCGTCGCTGTCGTTGCGGGCGGTGTGTTCGATCGTGTCGTCGAAAATCAGAAGCTCGCCTTCCTTCCAAGTGCGGTGTTCGAAGCCGACGCGGTAGGTGCATTTCTCCGGCACGACGAGGGGCAGATGGACGGTGAGGCGCGCATTGGTCTCGCCGGTGTGGGGCGGGATTTCGGTGTGCGGCGCGAGAGCCGAGAACATCGCGTTGGGGCAGAGGCCGCCGATGTCGGCCATGTCGATTGCTTCCAACGCCTTGCGCGTTTCGGGGCACTGGGCGAGGTGGGCTTCGACAGGTTCGCCATTGCGCCAGAGGCCGTAATGGCTCCAGCGGGTTGAGTGGTTGAGATCTTGCCACTGATCTACCGGTTGGCCGGGGCGAAGCTTTATGTAGGGCGAGAATTCCTTGCCATCCTTGGCCAGCGCCGTCTTGAGTTCCTCGCGGATGATGTCGGTCTTGCGCTCGATTGCGTCCGCCCAGGGGAACAGCTTCCGGTCGTAGAACGGAATTGCGGGCAGGCGAGGCACGTAGAGCTGGTTGGCTTCCTGGCGGTAGGGCATCGACTGACCGGCCATGATCGAGGCCGCCTCGCGCCAGCGTTCGGCTTTTTCAGGGGACAGTCCGTCGAGTGCTGGGGCCAGGGCGGTATTGAAGGCGTCGCTTAGCTTGCGGGCGTTGGCGGCGACGAAGTCACGGGCTTGGAGGAGTTGAGGCCGCAGGGCGGCCGCCCATTGGGGCTCGGGTGGAGAAAGCTGGAGCGCCGTGCGGTAGAACATCGCCGCCGGCGCGACGGCGCCGTGCCGTTCCATCCAGGCCGCCTTGGCGAGGATGGCCGGCATGAAATAGGGATCGGCGGCAAGCGCCGCCTCGATCGCTTCGGCTTCGCCGCCATGGTCGCCACGTTCGCGGCGGGCCTTCGACAGGGTCAGCAGGAGGAAGGGATCGCGGGGGTTGGTCCGGCGCGCCTCCTCGAAATAGTCGCAGGCGGCGATGAAGTCGTGGTCGCGCATGGCATGCACGCCCAAGCTGAAGGACGCCTTGGGGTTGGCGGGATCGCGGCGGCGAACCTCGCGCCAGATGTCTTCCGCCTCGTTCCATTTGCCGGAATTGACGGCCGTTTCGGCGGCGCGGATCAGCTGGTTGATATCGTCTGCCATGGCGGGGGCACCGTGCATGGGTCATGCCCGATGATCAATCGCGGCAGTCGATACGTCCTGCGTTAACGAAAGCGGCGGCCCCCTTCCGGAGGCCGCCGCCCTGGTTAAGTCCGGTTTCCCGACGATTAGAACTTCGTCGTGAAGCCGACGGTGAACACGCGGCCGAGGACGTCATACGTCGACGGATAGGTGTTGCCCGAGTTGAAGATCGTCGAACCGGTTTCGGTGGCGACGAACGGCGCTTCCTTGTCGAGGACGTTGGTGACGCTGAACTTCAGCTTCGCCCAGTCCGTGACCTGCCAGCCGGCTTGCAGGTCGAGGTAGTTGTAGGCGCCGATCTTGAGCGACTGCGGGTCGCTGGTCGCCGTCTGGGTCGGGTCGACAGTCGAGCCCGACAGATAGCGCCAGTTGTAGCCCACATCGAACGGACCGAACGACCAGGTCGTGCGCTGCACGAAGTGATCTTCGGGCGTCGGGCCGCCGGTCGAGCCGGAAACCGTCGAGGGCAGGCCGCACTGTTTGCCGTAGTGGGCAACGCAGTCGACCGTCGCGCCGCCGGGGGCCGGAACGTAGCTGGAGGTCAGCACGTGCGTGCCGTCCAGAGCCACGTCGAGGCCGCCCCACTGGCCGAGATCCCAGCTGTAACGGACGCCGTAGTCGATGCCTTCGGCGTGAACGTTACCGATGTTCTGGGTGACCTGCTGGATTCCGTAGATCAGGTCGCCTTCGATCGTGCCGTTCGTAGTGTTGCGGGCGATCAGCTGGCAGTCAGCGTTGGTCGCCGTCATCGTGGTGTTGCGGGCCGGGTTATAGCAGCCGTCCACGATGTCGTAGTTCGGGCGGATCGAGATCGCGTTGTCCACCTTGATGTCGTAGTAGTCGAGCGTCACGCCAAGGTGCGGGATCCAATCAGGTTGCCACACCAGACCGAAGGTCTTGGTGTCGGCTTTTTCCGGCGTCAGGTTGGGGTTGCCGCCGAAGAACGAGTTCACCTGGCCCGAGGTCGGCTGGGCGAGGGTCGCGTTCGTGATCGCGGCGGCGGGGACGCCGGTCGCGACGCAGAGCGCGGCCAGCTGGCCGGTCAGTGCATGGCCCGGGGTGCCGTTGGCGCAGGGGTCGACCAGAAGGTCGCCCGTGCCCGGCGTCACCGGGTTGAACAGTTCCGCGATGTTCGCGGCGCGCACGGCGCGCTGGAACATGCCGCGGAAGCGGAGGCCGTTGATCGGCTCCCAATCCGCGCCGTACTTGTAGGAGTCGGTGCCGCCCGAGGTCGAGTAGTCGGAGTGGCGGAAGCCGAGTTCCACATCGACCTTGTTGGCCCAGGCCATGTTCTCGATGACGGGGATGATGGCTTCGGCGAAGCCTTCGTTCACGTCATAGCGGCCACGGGTCGGAAGCGTCTGGCCGAAGCCGGGCGAAGAGCCCGACTGCGAAGCAGCGTCCGGCTGGTAGTTCGCAGACTCGCCGCGGTATTCCGCGCCGACCGAGATCGCGATTGGCGACGTCGCCCACGGGGACTTGAAGTCGCCGAGGTCGCGGCTGGCCGAGAACGTCACGTAGTCCTGTTTGGTGACCGACTGGACCTGCAGGTTGAACCGGATGAAGTCCAGCGCAGCCGGAATGATCGGCGTCGCCGGGTTGAACAGGTTCAGCGGGGCGCAGAAGTTCGACGGATCGGAGCAAGCCGTGGTTGAGGCCGCAAAGAGGGCCTGCTGGATGCGGTCTGCCGAGACGTCGTTGTTCTGCTGACGCTTCAGGCTGGTTTCGCCGTGAGCGGCGGCCAGATCCCAGTCCCATCCCCAGAAGTCGCCACGAAGGCCGATCAGGTTCTGGAACGTGTCATAGTGGAAGTCGTACTGGCGCGGACCAACCGCGACCGAACGCCAGCGCAGGCCGACCTTCACGCAGTTGCCGGCGGGCGCCGTAACCGAATAGGGGTTCAGCGCGGCGCAGGTGCCGACCGTGTTGTTGGCTGCGAGGTAGTTCGAAGCCTGGGTGGTCAGGAACGGGTTGTTCAGCGGAACCGCGAAGGAGAAGCCGAACGTGCCGGACGAAGCCAGCTGAGGCGCGCTTTCCGAGTTGGAATAGATGAAGCGCGAATAGGCCTCGACGTGATCGTTGATCGCGTATTTCGCAAGAGCCGTGGCGTTCCAGCGGGTTTGCGGGGTCTGGTAGAGGTTCTGCGGGTTGAAGTCGAACCCGTGATAGAACGGAACCAGGTTGCCCGTCGGATCGATCTGGGTGCGAGCGCCGACAGCGCTGTCGATGCCGGTCGGGTCCGTGGTCGACGAAGCGCCAGGGGTCGCCGAACCCGGGCCGCGGGTCTGATAGACCGCTTCCTTGTTGGCGTAGCCGATGGAGAGAGCGACGTTGCCCTTGCCCCCGTCGAAGCCGGCGCCCATCGTGGCCTGGTAGGTTTCCGTCTCGCCATCGCCGTGATCGGTGATGCCGTAGGACGCGTCGAGCTGAACGCCCTTGAATTCGTCGTTCAGGATGAAGTTGACGACACCGGCCACGGCGTCGGAGCCGTACACCGCCGAAGCGCCGCCGGTGACCACATCGACCCGCTCAAGCAGGGCGATCGGAATCGCGGTGACGTCGAACAGGCCGTTCGGGTCGAAGCCAACCATGCGGTGGCCGTCGATCAGCGGCAGGGTGCGGGGTGTGGTGAGGCCGCGGAGGTCGAGCGTCGAGGCGCCCGCCGAACCGTTGTTAACCTGGCCGCCGTTGCCCGGCATGAATTGCGGCATCGCGCGGAGAACGTCTTCGACGTCCACCGGCTGCTTCGCCTGGATTTCGTCAGCCGTCACCGTGGTGATCGGCGAGGACGATACGTAGCCCTCACGCACGATACGCGTGCCGGTGATGACGACGGTGTCGGACTGTTCCGATGTCGCCGCCGGCTGGGCCTGGGCCGACGCAGGCGCCGCCAGAATGGCAGGCGCGCTGATGCCCAAGAGCGTTGTGCTCAAGAGCACGTGTTTCAACCTGACTTGTCTCACTTATTTCACTCCATGAGTTATTTGCGGCTCGCTTGCCTGGACGACCATGGACCTGACCCCACATCCCAGCGTTCGAGCGGCGAGGTTGACATTGTCATTCAGCGCAAAAACGAGCGTCAATTGTTCGTCTTTGTCACGCGACGCATTTCCGTCACACAGTCGAAACCTGCAGCAATTTTGCATCAGGGGCGTGGGGCGGACGGTTTCGTCCTCATCTTCGCCCAAAGCGCGAGGAGTCATGCCCTTTGACCCGCCGTCACAGGCGACCGCGCAGAAATTCCATGCCGGTTGAAAGGTGAATCCTGTCGCTAGCCTGGATAGAGCTGGGCGAATTCCGCCTGATAGGGCGCGTAGGACTCCTTCAGGGTCGCGCTGTTGAGCAGCATCGTCGCCGCGAGTGCGCCTGTGGATGGTTTGTAGACACGGGTGCGAGTCCAATAGCTTTCGGTGCGGCGACTGCCGGAGAGGGCAACGATCTCGCGCTCGATCTCGTAATCCTCGCCGACGAATAGCGGGCCTTCGATGAGGCGGATTTCCTGGTCCGCGAAAAGACCGATTGCTGGGCCGCGCAGCTTGAAGCCGTCCTGCCGCGCCACATGCTGGAGCAACACCGAGATCATTTCGAACGGAATGATCGCACGGCCCCACGGCGAGCCCTTACCGTCGGAATACCAGGAAGAAGTTTCGGTGATCTTCTTGAGCTTGTCGGCGAGCGAGAACGGATAAAGCGCGCCCATGTGCTGGTTGAGGTCCATGCGCACAGTTGTACGCGGAGTCTTCTGGCCGACCTTCAGGTCGCGCAGGATTACGGGCTGGTCGAGCGGCGGGAGTTCGGCAAGACGCTGATCGAGCGCGGTTGGCGGCGCCTTTGGCCCGACAGATGCGGTGCCTTTCAGGACTTCCGTGCCGTCGCCCTTCGTCGCCCAGATGCGGCCATGGTCGGCGCCCGGCCCGGCCTCGAGGAAGGCGCGAACCTCCTCGCCCTCCATCACCATGTTGCGGTAGTGAGCCGAGAGGCAGCCTTGCTCAAGAAAGCGATTTCCCCAGCGCGCGACGCCCAACGGCGCGAACTGGCTGAAGTGCGTTGGCCCTTCGATTGGTCCGGCGCGGAAGCCAAGCTTCTTGGCGGTCTCGTCGTCATGCAGCGACGTGTGGTTGTCGTAGGATTGCTCGACCAGCATGTTGTACGGCTTGCGCCATGGGCCGGCGAGCGCGCCGTCGATGGTTTCAGTGGCGGTGGAGAAGGCCTGGCTCATGCTGTCGCTCCTGCCCGCCTGTTATGACAGGACGGAACGGGCGAGGCTAGCGTGTGAGGCTAGCGCCAGTCGGACGCCGAGGCTGCAAAGAGACGTATGATGTCCTGCAGCTGCTGACCCTGGGCGCGGATTTTTTCACGCTGGGCGATGCTGAGCTGGCGACCGGCATCGAACACGTTGAGCAGCGGCCCCGCGCCGAGGTCGAACGAACGGCGGGCGTCCTCGAAGTTCTGGTTGGCGGCCTTCTGAGCACGGTCTTGCGCCGAAACATAGCGGTCCGAGGTTTCCACATCCGACAGCGCGTCGGAAACCTGGACGAATGCCGCAAGAACGGTCCGGCGGTAGTCGGCGAACTTTGCGTCGGCTTCCGCGATAGCTTGCTTCTCGCGTTCCTTCAAAGTGTGGCCGTGGAAGATGGGGCCTGCAATGCCGGCGGCGATGGACCATCCGCTGGAGCCATATTTGAACAGGTTCTCCGGCTCGACCGAAGCCTGGGTGAGATTTGCGGCAAGCGAAATGTCTGGATAGAGGCTCGCAGTGGCGACGCCGATGTCGGCAGTTGCGGCATGGAATTCGGCTTCGGCAGTCAGGATATCCGGGCGCTCGTGCACAAGCTGCGAAGGGATGGCGATCGGGATTGATTTCGGGATGGTGAAGTCGGCGAGGGCGAAGTCCGGCGCGGTCCATTCGCCCGGCGTGCGGCCGAGCAGCAACGCGAGCTGGTGGCGGGCCTCCGAAAGCTGGCGTTCGAGCGGCGGAAGAAGCGCCAGGTCCTGCGCAAGCTGGGTTTCGCCGAGCGAGGTGTCGGAGCGCGGAGAGCCGCCGGCCTGTTGCGCTTTCTGGATCATGCCGATCACGCGGTTGTCGGCGTCCACGATCTCCGTGATCGACTCCATCTCGGCGCGGATCGCGGCGATACGCACGGCCTGCAGTGCGACGTTGGAGGAAAGTGTCAGATAGGCCGCGTCGGCGCGGCGCTGGTCAGCCTCAGCGCGGGCTGCAGCGGCTTCGCTGGCTCGGCGCTTCTTGCCCCAGATATCGAAATCGTACTTACCCGTGAAACCGATCTGGTAGAGGTTGATCGTCGGGCTGGGGAACCCGACAAAACCGAATGACTGTGCGTTGATGCGCTGGCGCTGCGCATTGCTGGAGAAATCGATTTGCGGGCTGCGCGCACCGCTGATCGCCGAGGCTTCGGCCAGTGCGCTGCGGATGTTGGCCTCGACGTAGGCGATGTCGGGACTGTCCTTGAGCGAGGTGCGGATCAGCTCGTCGAGCTTGGCCGAGCCGAGCGCGGTCCACCACGGACCGGCAGCGCGAGCATCGGGCGAGAGGGTGACGTTCGACGGCGCTTTGTCGCCATCCATGGCGTAGCCGGAAACGGCCGGCGCGGCGGGCCGTTGGAAATTCGGGCCGAGCATCGTGCAGCCGGAGAGAATAGCGGTAGCGGAAACCGCGGCGGCTCTACTCAACTTCGACATGGGGCCTCCCGCCGGCGGCGGCGCCGCGCTTCGGCGCTTTCATCAGGAGCAGCATCGGCATGCAGCACAGCGTCATGATCAGCATCAGGCGGAAATCGTCGATGTAGGCGACCATTGTGGCCTGCCTCGTAATTTCTCCGTTAAGAGCCTGGAGAGCCGCCGGATTGGCCGGGTTTATGTGATAGCTTTGCACCAGGTCGGCCATGACCGCCGGATCGGACAGGTTGACCTTGCCCGCCATCGATTCGTGCATCGCCTGGGTGTTGGACACGACGAACA
>DASZSI010000192.1:0-14827 GCA_035548775.1 Hyphomonadaceae bacterium | reverse complement strand
TGTTGTCGTCTGAGAAAGGCAGAATGAAATAGCCGGAGAAGCAGGCCGAGACGATGACCACCTTGTTGCGAATGCCGGCTTGCGCAAACGCGTCGCGCAGTGGCAGGGCGCGCAAGGCGCCGCCCATGCGGCCCTTCTCCTGCAGCGCTACTGCGCCGTCCGGCGCACCGTGCGAGGTGACGAATACCACGACCAGGTCTTCATTGGGGTCGATCATCGCGCCGATCTTGCCGAGCGCGGCCTGGAAGTTGTCCGGCGTCGCCGCTGGATAGGCGCGCGGCAGGCCGGCGCCGCGGCCGGCTGACAGGATGATGGTGCGTTCCTGCGCATCATAGCGACGGGCAAGGATCGCGGCGGCCTCCTTGGCCTCGTTCTCGAACACGGGATCATTCCACAGCGAGGCAACGAGGACATAGGTATCGACCACGCCCGGACGCTGCGCCGGGATGTTTGACAGAGCCGAAGCCATCATCTCGACCTGCTTGGCGGCTTCTGGCGGCGTCATCGCGGCCTCGACCGCTCCGAACTGGCCGCCGAGGGGATCGCCTTGCGCCAAGGCGCCGGGCGAGGCTGCCAGCCAGGCGAATGCGCTCAACAGCGCCACAACCAGCGCCTTCGGCAGCGCAAATAACTTCGGCATAGGTCCCTGATCCCGTGAGTTCAGCCCCCGGCGCACTGTCTCGCGCGCCGGACCCACGCGCAAGCAGCCTCGCTCATCGATCCTTGCGGTGAGGCTTTTCAGCTTGTTTGCCGCCCGGAATGACATGAAGCCTGGCGCGTTTTTCGCCCGGCGAGAGCGGCGGGGGCTCCGGGGTTGGGGGCAGGTCATCCTCGACATGGCGGATATGAGGTCCGATGCGCGGCTTTGGCCGGGCGCGCAGCGGGGTTTTCCGCTTCAGGCCGGACCCGACGCCGGGCTTTGGCTGGAACTTGCGATCCTTGTCATCGTCGCCCGGCTTGCCCTTGCGCGATTTCTTGTCGATCACACGGGCGACATGGGCCTGGCGCTGCGACAGCGCTTCCTCGAGCCGGCCCTTGCCCGGATCGCGGAATGCCGATCCGTAAGTTTCAAGGCGCTTCGACACGCCCTCGACGAAGTCCTTCTCCCACGGCGTAAGACCCGGACCGCCTTCCCCGGTCGCGCGGTCAGCCGCCCGGCGAAGCTTGCGCAGCGCCTTTGCAGTCTTGCGTTTGTCGACTTCGCGCTTGGGCATTGCGCAAAGCTATCGCGTCGCGCGGGGAGTAGGGAATGGGGAATAGGGAGTAGGATCTTGCGAGTGGGCGCCTACTCCCGAGTCGCGCGGCAGCCCTTAGATTTCACCCAGCGCCATTAGGTAGATGTCGAGGATGGATTGCTGCTCCTCGCGGTCGCGGCGATCCATCTTGCGCAGACGCACGGCCGAACGAAGGGCCTTGGTGTCATATCCCATGGATTTGGCTTCGGCGTAGACGTCCTTGATCTGGCCGCCGACTTCTTTTTTCTCTTCCTCAAGGCGCTCGATCTTCGCGACCACCTGTCTCAGCTTCTCCTGCGCCGCGCCCGTGAGGGCGGCCGCTGCTGCGCCGTCATCCATGTCGATGTCTCCGGAAGCTTGGTTCGAGGCGGGAGACTAGACGGCGCGCCAACCACATCCAACGACAGGAGCGTCGCAGCGTGCGATTGCCTGTGCATGGCCCGGTGTGCCAGCCTGTGAAGGACCTGTGAGTGAACCTGTGAACAGGAAGTGAGTTAGAGCGGCCGGCCTTCGACCAGCGGGATCAGGCGTTTCTCCGCCTGCTTGGCCGATTCCAGATGCGGATCGATCGCCAGCGCCTTGCGGTAGGCCTTGAGCGCCGCTTCCGGCCGATCGATCGACTCGAAGATCATTCCGATGCCGACCCACGCGCCGAAATGGCGCGGCTCGTAGGTCAGCGCCGATTCGAGGTCCTTGATCGCCTCGTCGTACTTGCCGTCATTGAAGAACAGGACGGCGCGGCGGTTCCACACCTCGGCGTAGTCGGGCTTGATGGCGATTGCGCGGTCGAACAGATCGCGCGCCGCCTCGACATCGTCATCCTTCTGGTATTCGAGGCCGCGCTTCATCAGGATGTCGACGGTCGCGCTGCCGGAGACTAGCCAGCTGTCCCACACCTGTTGTTCGATATTGGTGGCTTCCTCGTCCGAGGTCGTGGTCTTCAGCTTATCGAGCAGGTCCTGCGACAGGTTCTTGAGGGCCGCGTTAGGATCCTTGGCGTCAGCCTCGGCCGTCTGCGTCCCGCCAGGCTTTTCCACCGCGGCCGGGTCCTTCTTGGCTGTGCCGGGAGCAAAACTCTTGTTGCCGCAGGCGCCGAGCATCGCCAGCGAGGCGAGCAAAGCGAGTGGCACAAGTCGGAGGCGGGAACGAGCCATGGGCTCACTATGCTGGCCGGATACACGCCAAGCAAGCGCGCGCTGCCGTTGAGCGGCGGAACGCGTCTCAACAAAAAGCGATTGGATCAGCCCTGCTTCGCCTTGAAGCGCGGGTCGGTCTTGTTGATCACATAGACGCGGCCGCGGCGGCGCACGATCTTGCAGTCGCGGTGGCGGCCCTTCAGCGATTTGAGCGAGCTTTTGACTTTCATGGCGCGGCCGGACCAACTGGAATTGCGGGACCGGGGGACTTAACGGTCAGGGATTGGCCTGTCAACGGGCTGCGCGGTCGGCCGCCGGACCGCCGTATGTCATCATTAAGGCACTGGCGCCGCTACTGAAAATCCTGCCAGTTTGCCGCAGGCTTCGTGGTATACGTTGCACGCGGAAGCTGGGAGTCGCGCCTATGTCTGTTCGTCTGATGCGCCGGGTTTTCGCTGGCGTGGCGCTGAGCCTCCTTCTTGGCGCCTGCGAGACCGAGGAATTGGCCGGTGGGCCGGGATCCCACAAGCCTGCGCCGGCCAAGCCGGGGAAGCCTGCTTCGCCTGCTCCTCCTGCATCGGGCGGCTCGTCGTCCGGGGGCTCAACCGCGACCCCGCAGGCCTTCAACTTCAAGTCGTCGGGCGATTCCACGTTCGACGCCTGGCGGACCTCCTTCGCCAACAAGGCGGCCTCGGCGGGCCGCAAGAATTCCTCGATCGTCGCGGTGCTCGACGGACTCACGCCCATTCCCGACAACGTGCAGGTCGCCTCGTTCGACAACCAGGCCGAGTTCGTGAAACCGATCTGGGACTACGCCAAGTCCGCCGTCTCGCCGTCGCGGATCACCAATGGCCAGGCCAAGATGGCCGCCAACAAAGACATCTTTGACGGCATCGAAGCCAGCTATGCGACGCCGCGCGAGATCGTCGCCGCCATCTGGGGCATGGAAACCAGCTATGGCGCGGTAATCGGCGATGTCGACGCGCCCCGCGCACTGGCCAGCCAGGCCGCCCAGAACCGTCGCAAGGACTTCAACGAGGGCGAGCTGATGGCCGTGATGCAGCTGATCGAGAACGGCTCGGCGACACGCGACCAGTTCAAGAAGGCCTCGTGGGCCGGCGCGGTCGGGCAGACGCAATTCATGCCCTCGACCCTGCTAAGCCAGGGCCGCGACTTCGACAAGGACGGCAAGAAGGACGTGTGGGCGGATGCAGGCGACGCCCTCGCCTCGGCCGCGAACTACATGACCAACTCGGGCTGGAAGAAGGGCGAGCCCTGGGCCGTCGAGGTGAAGCTGCCCGACAATTTCGACTATTCGCAGGGCGACGGTCGCAAGCTGACGGTCGCGGCGTGGAAGGCCGTGGGGCTGGCCCCGGCGACCTTGCCGCAGATCGCGAACAATGACGGCATCCAGGCCGAACTGTTCCTGCCCGCAGGCTCGTACGGCCCGGCTTTCCTGCTGTTCGACAATTTCAACGTCATCAAGAAATACAACAACGCCGACAGCTACGCGCTTGCGGTGGGCCTGCTGGCCGACCGGCTGGCCGGGCGGCCCGACCTGTCGCGCCCATGGCCAACCAACATCACGATGTTGACCCAGGACCAGGCCAAGCAGCTGCAAACGTCGCTCAACAAGCTGGGTTACAGCGCCGGGGCCGTCGACGGCATCATCGGGCGCGGCACGCGCGGCGCCTTGCAGAAGTTCCAGAAGGACAAGGGCCTGGTTGCGGACGGCTTCCCGACCACGGACATGCTCGACAAGGTCGTTGCGGCCGCGGGCCCCTGACCCGAGAGTCAGTTCTACCGGAACAAGCTTACAACGGCTGCGTTCAACTTCTCGCGACACAGTGAAGGCACTGGCGAAGGAGATGATCCATGCCTGACGAACGGGTTACCAGCAGCACCTCAAGCAGCAGCGGAAACGGGTTCCTCTACTTCGCCATTGGCGCGTTGATCGTGGCTGTCGGCGTGCTGGGCTACATGTTCTACAATGGCGGGCTGGGAAACAGCTCTCAGGACCGCGCCAATTCCGCTATCGAGCGCACGGCTGATGCGGTGGGCGATGCGGCCAAGGATCTCGGCAGCGCGGCGAAGGACGCCGCTCACAATGTTCCGGTCCCTGCGCCGGCCCAGCCGACCCCGACCGCGCCGCAGACGGCGCCGGCCCAAAACCCGGGCTGAAGCCGAACCAAAATCCAGAGACATGGCGCCGCGGCGGAGACCTCACTCCGCCGCGGTTTCCTTTGCGAGGATCTCGCGCGTGGGCCTTGAATGCTGCGCCGTGAACCAGGCGTAGAGCGTCATCGCAACCAGCACGATGGCGCAGAAGATAAAGGGCGAAGCCGGATGGACATACTGGTACATGCCCAACCCGACGAGCGGCGAGACCACATAGCCCATGCCGTTGGCGGCGGTGATCAGACCGGCGACGTCGCCCTGCAGATCCTGCGGCACGGCGAGCGAGGCGCCGGCGGAAAAGCCTGGCCGGCCGAGGCCCTGCCCGAATCCGACCAGCATCTGCGAGAAGGCGAACAGCGCAAAATCCTGCGCCCAGATCATGAAGACCGAGGCGAGCGCCAGCATGACCGCGCCGTAGACCATCAGCGAACGCACCGGCAGCTTGAAGCGCGGGATGATCACCAGCTGGGCAATCAGCGTCGCCATCGCGCCTATGGTCATGGGCGGCGCGGTCGCTTGCGCCGCCGCCGTGCCCGAAACATGCAGCCGGTCCATGATCACATAGGGAAAGCTTTGCGACAGCACGCCGGTGACGAGCGACAGGCCCACGGCGTAGACGAGGTAAGGCAGAACCGCCGGATCGCGCCACAACCCCGTCGCGCCAGGGCGGCCGAGACCTGCATCCTGCCTGGGCGAGCGGTTTTCCGGCAGCTTCGCGAAAACCAGCCAGCTCATCACCGCAGCGATGAGGCAGATAACGAAGGTGGGCGCGACCATTCCGAAGGTCGTCGACACCATGCCGCCCAGGCCCATCAGCACCCCAGCGGCGGCGGGCCCGGCGACCTGGCCAAGCGTGAAGCCCGAGGTGAGCGTCGCGATCTCGTCCATGCGTTCTTCCCGGCTGGTGCGATCGGCCACGTAGGCCTGCGCGGCCGGATTGGTCGCGGACCCGAAGACGCCAAACAGCGTGCGGGCGAACAGCAACAGAGCGAAGATGAGAACCCAGCCCGTGATCCAGCCGAGCAGGGCTGCGAGCGAGACGATGCCGAACAGCAGCATCGACACGGCAAAGCCGAGCATTCCGATCGAGGCGACAGGCCGCCTGCCCCAGGTGTTCGATTTTGAACCCCAATACGGCGCCGCCAGGACCCAGACACCCGCCGACAGGGAGAAGATCGCCCCGCCGGTCCAGTCCGGCAGGCCAAGCGCCCGCGTGATCGGCGGCAGGACGGTGGAGGTGAGCATCATGTTGCCCGCCCCGACCGCAAACAGGCAGCAGAACAGCAGGATGAAGGCGCCGCGGCGATCCGGCCGGGCCTGAAGGGTTGACGGGCTCTCCATTCTGATCGGGATACGGCGCGGCCTGATTCACCTCAAGCGGCAGGGCCTCGACCGGAACGGAATTTCGACGGAAAGTAAGACAAAGCCAGCCGGACGAAGGATCCGGTGGCGGGGAAGGAATGATGATCCGGATGCGGAAGGTCGCGCTTGCCCTGGCGGTGTTGCTGGCGTGGCCGGTCGCGCCCGGAATGGCCCAATCGCGCATCAAGTCGATGCCGGGGTATGACAACTGGGCCAGGGTTGCGCCCGAGATTCCCCGCGCCGTGAAGCTCGGTTCGATCAACCCGGAATGGGCGGACGACTCCAAATCGTTCGAGTTCGAACTGGAGGGCAAGCGCTGGCGGTTCGATCTCGAGAAAATGGCGAGCGCCGAGGCGCCGCCCAAGGTCGTCGATGCCGACACCCCATCGCTGGCGCCGGCTGCGCCTTCGGCCAGCCTGGTGCTGGCGCGCGGGCGCGGAAAGGAGACGGAAGTCTTCACTACCGACCGGCGGACTCGCGCCTTCACCCGCGACGGCAATCTCTGGATTTCCGACGCCAACGGGCAGAACGAAAAGCAGGTCACGACGGATGGCGGGCCGGCCACGCGCATTCGCAACGGCGTCGGCAGCTATGTCTATCTCGAAGAGTTCAGCGTCACGCAGCCGGTGTGGTTCTCGCCCGACGGGCGGAAGCTGGCGTGGATGCGGTACGATGAATCCATGGTCGACGACTATTTCCTGCCGCTCGACCAGACCAAGCAGTTCACGCGCACGCTGAGCGAAGCTTACCCGCATCCGGGCCACAGCAACCCCGTCGCCGATCTGATGGTCTACGACCTCGATACGGCCAGGACGACGCGGATGGATGTGCGCGATGGCAGGCCGTTCGCCAACGATGTTGTCGGCCACTATGTGTGGAATGCGCAGTGGACCAAGGACGGAACTGAAATCCTGGTGCGCCGCGCCGACCGGCGCCAGAAGGTCTATGACCTAGCCGCCTGCGAACCGGTTACGGGCAAGTGCCGCAGCGTGGTGCGGGAAGCGCGGCCGCAAAGCTGGGCCGCTGGCTCGCCACCGACTTTCCTGGAGGACGGCAAGCGTTTCATCTGGGTCTCGGAACGCAGCGACTTCAAGAATCTCTATCTCTACAATCTGCAGGGCATGTTGCTGACGCGACTGACGCGCGGCGCTTACGATGTTGTCGATATCGTCAAGGTAGACGAGCGCAATGGCTGGATCTGGTACACGGCGCGATCTGGCGACAACCACATGAAGGTCCAGCTGCATCGCGTGCGGCTGAACGGTCAGAACGACAAGACGCTGACTGATCCTTCCCTCACCCACCGCGTCGATATCTCGCCTAACGGGCTCTATTTCGTCGATGTCGCCCAGGCGCACGACCGGCCGCCGGTTTCGCGCCTGATGGACATCAACGGGAAGGTGCTGGCCGACCTGGCGACCAGTGATGTCAGCGCGGCGATCCAACTTGGCCTTAAGCCGGCCGAACTGTTCACCTTCACTGCCGCCGACGGGAAAACTCCGCTGCACGGCATGCTGCAATTCCCGTCTGACTTCGATCCGTCGAAAAAATATCCGATGCTGGTGAGCGTCTATGGCGGGCCGGCGTCGGCGGGTCTCACGGAACAATATGCGGCGGCCAATCCGCTTGCCGAATACGGCTTCCTTTTCCTGCGGCTGGACGCGCGCACCAACGCCGGCATGGGACGCAAGCAACTCGACGGCGCCTACCAGCAGCTCGGCATCGTCGAGATGGATGATTTCGCCGCCGGCATCAGATCACTGTGGAAGCGTGCTTACGTCGACAAGGACCGGGTGGGCATCTACGGCACCTCGTATGGCGGGACATCGGCAGCGACAGTGCTGCTGCGGCATCCGGAGGTCGTGCAGGCTGCGGTGTCCAACTCGCCGGTCACTGACTATCGGCTCTACGACACGGCGTATTCGGAACGGTATCTCGGGCTGCCGGAGAGCGATGCGAAAGCATACGACCAGGCGGCGGTTCTGACCTACGCCAGCCAGCTTCGCGATGATCGCGACCTGATGGTCTATTACGGCACGTCGGACGATAACGTGCACCCCAACAACGCCCTGCAGTTCATCAAGGGGCTGCAGGCGGCGGGCAAAAGCTTCGAAGTCCAGGTGGGTCCAGACAAGGGACACACCGGGGTCGATGTCACCCGCATGATGGAGTTCTTCATCGACAAGCTGGTGCTGGCGCCGCGGTCCGCAGGTCCGGGTGGCCTCGCGCGGGCGCCCTCGGCGGCCGTGAGCGGCCCGAGCCCGTGATCCGGAAAAATCGAGCAAAACCCGCCTTGGGGGCGCTATGTCACAGCGGGGCCAGGCACGGGAAAACTGGACGATCGGGCCCGGACACTGAGTCAAGTGATTAATTTTGGTGCATTTTCCCCTTTCGGGGGAGACAGGATGGTCTAGAAAGCCCGGTCCCGTGCTAAAGCAGCCCGGGACAGACGGTGTTTGAGACTTGGACTAGGAGGAGGACCGCGATCACCTGGGGGCGCCGGGGGAACGCGGCTTCGGCATGTCGGCCGAAAGGCTGCTTGTCTAAGGGGTACTAAGCTCGTGCAGTTGTTTTCCAGTGTAATGACAAGGGCAGAAGCCCTGGTCCGTCCGCAAGTCCAGATCCATCAACCTCTCGCGAGACGTGCGTCATGGATGCTCGTCTGAGAGTCGAGCCCGCCATGGGCCCTGATGCGGGTTTCTCCGTGTGCCCGCCCGAGGCGCATCTGGAGATGCCGCCGCAGCCGCTGCTGACCAAGCGCACCCAGCCGGCGCACGAAACGGATGGCCGCTGGCGATTCCTGATCATCTTCGCATGCGCCTCCACGCTGACCTTCTTGGCCGCGCAGGCGATGTATTCCGGCTTCACGCCGGGCGGCGTGAACGCGTTCGAGTGGATCGCGGTCGGACTGTTCTCGATCAACTTCTGCTATCTTTCGATCGCGGCCTGCACCGGCCTGATGGGCACGCTGGTTCTTCTGGCCTCGCCGAAAGCGCCGCCGCTGTCGAAGGAAATCCCGGCCAAGGGCAGCCGCACCGCGATCATCATCGCGCTCTACCAAGAGTCGCCGTCCAAGGTGATCGCAGCGGCGGAGGCGATGTGGGACTCGCTGAAGGACCTCAGCGCCGAAAAAGGCTTCGAGGTCTTTTTCATAAGCGACACCATGAAGCCTGACCTCGTCGAGATCGAGGAGCACGCAATCCAGGACCTGTTGCGCCGCCGGCAGGGAGAGCCGTTCTGGTATCGCCGCCGCCGCGAAAACACCCAGAAGAAGCAGGGCAACATCAACGATTTCGTCCGGCGCTGGGGCGGCCGCTATGACTACATGCTCGAGCTGGACGCTGACTCGTTTGTGTCGCCCGAGGCAATGCTGGAACTGGTGCGCCGCATGGATGCGCGCCCGCGCACGGCCCTGATCCAGACCCTTCCGATCATCGTTGGCGCGCGGACCTATTCGGCGCGCAGCCAACAGCTGGCGCTGCGCGTGCATGGCGGACTGTTCGGCGCCGGGCTGACCTGGTGGTCGGGCGGCGCGGGCAATTTCTGGGGTCACAATGCGATCATCCGGCTTGCCCCCTTCGCCAAGCACGCCGCCCTGCCCGACCTTCCGGGCAAGGAGCCGCTGGGCGGCAAGATCCTGAGCCATGACTTCGTGGAAGCCGCCCTGCTGCGCCGCGCCGGCTGGCGCGTGGAAATCGCAGGCGACATCGTTGGCAGCTATGAAGAGGCGCCGCCCACCATCGTCGACCTTGCCGCGCGTGACCGGCGCTGGGCGCAGGGCAACATCCAGCAGATCCAGATTCTGTTCGCCAAGGGCTTCGACTGGCTGAGCAAGGTTCATATCGGCGCGGGCCTGATGGGTTATGTCTCCGGTCTGTTGTGGTTGAGCCTGGTGGTGATGGGTGTGTTCATCGCCGGATGGGCCAAGTTCATGGGTGCGGAAACCGCGACCCCTGCGGACGACCCAACCGCGGGCCTTCGCCTTCTGGTCATTTCCGCCCTGGTGCTGACCTCGCCAAAATGGCTGGCCATCATCCTGTGGGCGGTCGGCAAGCTTCCGGGGTGGAACAGGTCGCCGCGCTTTCTGGTGGCGGTGGCATGCGATATCGGCATGACCACGCTGCTGGCGCCGATCGTGATGCTGAACCATGCGGGCTCGATCCTGTCGACGCTGATGGGCGTGGACGGCGGCTGGCAGCCGCAGGTGCGCGACCGCAACGGCTTTGCGTGGAGCGACCTTACCCGCCACTACCGCCAGCACATGATCTTCGGCATGGCGCTGCTGGTGGGGTCGTTCGTGATCTCGCCGACCTTCATGCTGGGGAACCTGCCGATGGCGACGGTGTTCCTGTTCGCGCCGCTGATTGCGCGGCAGGTGTCGGGCGTGGCGCGCAGAGGCTCGGTGTCGTGGCGGCTTTATGCGACGCCGGAAGACCTCGCGATGCCGGACATCGTGAAGGCCGCCGAACGGCTCGCCGCGCGGGGCACGACGCCGGTGCGCCGGCTGGCGCCGACGCGCCGCAACCGGTCGCTGCAGAGGGTTGGCCTGGTGGTTCGCCGCGCGATGCGGCGGGTGCGCCGGGCCCAGTCGCCCTCTACCAGGCGCGCCTTAGACTGACCCAGACCGCGCCTTCGGGCTTGGCGTCCTCGACATGGTTGGGCTGGAGCATCAGCGCCGCAGCCGTTTCGAAGCTCAGGCTGTCGCTGAGGCGCGTTGACCACGCCGTTTCGAAGTCGGTTTCGCGGCCAGAGGGCGTGAGCCCGGCAATGCGCTGCTCGTAGATGATGGCGCCTGTCTTGGTGACGGCGATGGGCGCGTTGAACGCCAGTTCTCCGCCCTCTGCCCGGCGCGGCTGGGCGGCGGTGAAGCGCAACGATCCGCCGGCGAAGGGATGCTCGGCGCTGAACGACCAGGAACTGGTCCACAGGCCGGAGACGTCGACGCCCTCGACGCGCGCGGAGGCGGCCTCTGCCGAACCGGACAACGTCCATGCGCCCAAGGTCTTGACGCCTTCCATGGTCATCGCGGAGAGCCGCGTATGGTCATCCTCGCCGAAGCGGCTCTGCAACCAGCCGCCGAGAGCTGTGTTGGCGTCGGTGAGCGAAGCAAAGCCGGCGCGCCAGGCCCAGTCGTCGCCCGCGCCGCCTATGCCGAAGCTGGAGGCCGTGCGGCCGCCGCCGGAAGACGAACGGAGGTCGAGGATCACCGGACCGAAGGCGTGGCTCATGCTGGTCCATTCATCGCCGGAGCCGAGCGCCGTGGGACCGGAGGGATCTTCCACCAGCGTCATGCCAGGCGACAGGCGCTGGGCCCCGCCGCCGCGGCCGACCGAAATCTGGCTGCCCGCAAAATTGTAGCTGAAGGAGAAATTGGGCTCGGGTGCTTCGGCCCAGGGCGTGCGTGGATCGTAGATCGGCGCGGGAGCATTAAACCAGGCGAGTTGGGCATCACCGAGATCAACGGCGCGCGCCTGGCCGCGGGCATAGTCCGCGCGCACCAGCATGTCCGAGAACCCGCCATGCATCTGTGAGAGCTCGACCGAGCCGGTTCGGAAACCGCGCAGGTATTTGTCCTGGAACACGATGCCGTCGAACGCATGCGAGTTCTGGATCCAGTCGCCCAGCGCGCCGCGCGCCGGGGCCAGGGCTTCCGCCGTAAGAACGTGCAGGCCCGAGAAGTTGAAGCTGGTGGTTCCGATCGGCGCGAAGGCGCGTGCGAGGTTGAGGATGCCGCGTCCGCCGACAACGTCGGTTCCGACGCCTGCGTTGACGCCGGCAACGGCGTCCGGCGATGTCGTGACATAGTCCGTTGCCGTAGTGAGAAGAGCCGCTAGGGCGTTTGCCGGCGTGATGTTCGGGAAGAGCTGCAGCTCCAGCGCCAGCGCGCCCGCAACGGCGGGCGAAGCGAACGAAGTGCCGCTGCCGAGATAATAGTTGCCGTTGGTGTCGGCGTCATTGCCCGGGGCGCCAGGGTTCACGATGTCGTCGTCGAGGCCGGCGATGGCGAGCTGGACGCCTGGCGCAAGGATGTAGAAGTTCTGCGTGGCGCCCGAACCTGCGCGGTTCGAAAAGGTTGGCATGTGACCGGCGGCGTCAACGGCGCCAACGGTGACGACGAGACCCCCGACCGCAGGATCGCCCGCAAGGTTTCCCGGCTCGGTAGGAGATGTGCCCTTGGCCGGGTCAGTCCCCGAGGGCGCTGCGCCTTCGTTGCCAGCGGCGATCGTGAAGAGGATGCCCTGGCTGGTAGCGGCGATGATCTTGGTGCGAAGCTGGCTGGAGATCGTGCCCGTCGCGCCCAGCGACATGTTGATGATCTTGGCGCCGTGCGTCATCGCGTAGTCGATCGCCTGGATCAGCGTTGAATCGCTGAAACTGCAGCCGCCATTGGTCGGGTCGGTGTTCTCGCAACTGTTGGGCGTGTCGGCGCGGATGCTGAGCACCTGCGCCTGGTAGGCGACGCCCTGCATCCCCTTGTCGTCCTTGTTCGCGACAATGACGGAGGTGACCATGGTGCCGTGTCCGGCGGTATCGATCTCGCCGGCGGTGCGCGTTGAGGCGCGAATATCGGTCGTGCCGGAGATGCGGCCGGCCAACTCGCTGATGGTCGTGTCGACGCCCGAGTCGATCACTGCGACGACAATGCCCGACCCAGTTGCGCCAGCGGCGTAGGCGGTCGAGGCGCCGATCAGTTCAACCGTGGTGTCTCGATCCTGGGAAAATAGCTGGCCCTTGTACTCGCGCGTCTCGAATGAGGAGGCCGGCGGTGGGGGCGGTGGTGGAGGTGCAGCAGGGGGCGATGGCGGCGGAGGCGGGGGCGGCGGCAGGATTGGCGGCGGCGGCGATCCGCCTCCTCCGCCTCCTCCCCCACCGCATGCGGCGAGCGAGGCTGCGGCCAAGGAAGCCAGAAGGCTCGCCCTCACGACCTTCACGACCGTGGACTTGTCCACCATTGGGCGTCTCCCTCCCACGTGCTGGCCTGGAATGCTCGCGTGCGCCGGCAGGAAGGGTCAAGCGCAATCCCTAACCTTCAGCTTACGGCCGATTATTCATGTTCGAGTCAGCGAGCGATCGCACGGCCAAGGAAAAGCGGTATCGAGTTCAAAGGCGTTTCGACCCAGTCCAATAACAGATCGTGGCGATCGGCCGGCACCACGTCGGCCTGCTGCTGGGCGTAGGCGAGGCCGAGGTAGAAAACGCGGCCCGTGGCCCGAAGTTGCGCGATGGCCCGATCATAATGACCCTTGCCGTAGCCCAGTCTTCGCCCGCGCGCGTCGAACGCCAGCAAGGGGGCGAGCACCAGGTTGGGCCGCACGATCTCGGCCGTCGCGGGCGGCTGGGTGAGACCGAATGGTCCCTTCTCATGCTTGCCGTAGGATGCCTCGCGGAAGGTCATCGCGCCGTCGGGCTCGACCCGGGGCAGGACGATACGGGCGCCGAGCGTGGCCAGGCGGCCGAGGAGGTAGGCGGGATCAAGTTCATCGCCCTTGGCAAGATAGCCGGCGACGACCGGTCCATAGCGTTCGTAGAGCTTTACGGGAAAACGCGCCGCAAGTTTTTCACCCGCGTCGGGATCGCGGGCGGCGGCCTCCGACCGGATTTCCTTCATGTGGTCGCGCAGGATCGCTTTCTGTTCGGCGATCTCTTCCGGGCTGGTGGGGGAATCGCTCAGGCGCGCGCTCCATGCCGGGCTCGCCGCGTCCGCGGAGCGAGGGAGAAGGGTGGCGGGGCCACGTGCGCCGTACGAGCGTTTGCATTCCCGTTCGACCCAGCAAGCCAGGTGGGCGCCAGATGATGGGGACCACGGTCCCCGCCAGAGCCAGCTCCCGAACAGAAATGTACGGTCGACGGAATGTGTTGCCGTTCGAACGCTGCAGCTTACCGCCAAGTGCAAGGTAGGCCCGGCCGGGGTTTCCAACAAGTGAATTTGCGGCTTGCTTTTTGGCGCCGGACCTCTTGCCGGGCGGCTAGTTCACACAATCCGCCCGCCTCGTTCCACCGCGCAGCACGCTGCCGACATAGTAGCTGGCATAGGCTTTCGCCGCCTTGCCGTCCGTCTCTGCGCCGTCCTGCAGCGAGGCGGCGCTGGCGGTCCAGCGATCGGCGCAGGCATCCGGCGTATCGGCGCCCTTTGCGCAGGCGATGAGCGCGTTGAAGGCGTCGCGGTAGGTTGTGACGTCGGCGCGAGTCATCACGCGGCCATGGCCAGGGACGAGCCTGACGAAGGGTTGAGCCAGGATCTCATCGAGGCCAGCGGACCAGTTTGACGGGCAAGCTGTATCGAGAAACGGCGCCGGCAAGGTGATCAGATCGCCGGAGAGGACGAGGCGGGCGGCGGGATCGTAGAGCCAGACATCGCCGGCGGATGCGCCCGCGGCGGCGTGGGCGTCGAGCTTGCGACCGGCGATGACCAGCGCCTGGGGTTTTTCGAGCGACACCGTGGGATGCAGGCGGGCGCCGGCGTCGATGGTCGCAAGATCGGCCTTCAGCTCCGCAACCCTCGCCGGGTCAAGCCCGCCCTGTGCGATAGCCTGCCGCCCGGACTCGGCGCTTTTTGGAAGGAAACCCGACAGCGCGTCGATCAGCGCAGCATCGTTGGAATAGACCGCAGCCTTCGGCCATTGACCGCGCAGCATCAGGTTGCCGCTGATGTGGTCGAGGTGCCAGTGCGAGTTGAAGATCGCGACCACGGGCTCGTTCCGCGCGTGGGCGTAGTCGATGATCTTTTGCGTGTGCGCGGGGTGGCGGCCGGTGTCGAAGACGATGAGGCCGCCCTTGCCATCGAGCACCACCGTGTTGCCGTCCGGCTGGCGGCCCTGCGCAAACGAGCCGCGAATGAAGTGAGCGCCTTGGCCGACATTGTCGGGGTCCGGCGCGGCAGGCGGCCTGGTTTGGCACGCGCCCAGGATCATCAAT
>DASZSI010000191.1:0-9662 GCA_035548775.1 Hyphomonadaceae bacterium | reverse complement strand
TGGCCGCTCAGGCGCCGCAGGAGCGGTTGGAGCAGGTTCGGACGCAGGCCCGTAGGCCCGCGCACACACTCACACAAACGATGGAAAGGGGTCTGGTCGTCGGATGCCGGCTTCCAATCCAGCCGGCGTGAACCACAGACCCCTCTCCTGATTTCAGATGCTCAGCGAAAACGCGCGGTCGCCGATCAACGACAGCCGCTGGCATCGCAGGCGGCGACTTTCACCGCCACACCGTCGCGGACCTGACCGATATAGAACGGCAGATCGATTTGGTGGTCGATGCCATAGCGGGCCTTGCCGGTCCAACTGGCGGGACCCAGAGCAGTCGGGAAATTCTTGAGTGACCCGAGTGCGTCGGCGATCTTTGTCGTGTCGTCCACCGTCCCGGCCTTTTGCATGGCGGCGAACAGCATCTGCAGGCCGGAGTAAAAGAACGGGCTGAAACCGTTCATATTAGGCCCGCGCTCCGCCTTGTAGCGGGCGATGTAAGCGGCGGTCCCGGGCAAGGCCACGTCGATCGGCAGGTGGACATAGGCGCCCTCTGCCGCTTCCTTTCCGGCAACCTTTACGATTTCCGCCGTGACGTCGCCGCCGGTGACGAAGACGGGACCCTTGTAGCCCAACTCACGCGCCTGCTTGAGGATGAGACCCGCCGTCGTCGGAGCGGCGCCGCCGATTTCCAGGGCATCGGCATTGGCGAGGATGCGCGTCAGAATCGGCACGAAGTCCACGCGCTCGCGCTCGAAATAGTCTACCTGCAGCTTCGCGCCGGCCTTGGCATAGGCGGCAGTGTTTGCGACACCCATCTGCTGACCGGTCTCGTCGCTCGGCAGCAGGGACACGACGCGCTTCGCGGGCCTGTTCTTGATGAGCCATGCCACCTGCGCTTCGGAGAACTCGCCCGTCGTGATCACGGTCCGGAAGGCATAAGGCGCATCGGGTCCGAGCGCGCGCGGGGTGAAGCCGAGCGTCATGGTAATCACCTTGCCGGCAGTGGTCTGCGCCTTGGTCGCGACCGCGGCAGCCGAACCGAGCGGGCCGACCACAAAGCGGATGCCGTCCTGGATCATCAGGCGATCCATGGCGGTGACCGCGTCCTGCGCCTTGTAGCGATCGTCATACTGCTTGATGAGAATCTTGTAGCGGCGTCCGGCGACCTGAAGCCCGCCGTCCTTGTTCACGTCCTCCGCGGCGAATTGCGTCGCAGCCAACATGCCCTCGGCGAAGGCCGCGCCGGCGCCGGAGAAGCTCGCATGCACGCCGATGGTGACGCTGTCTTCTGCTCGCGCAGGGACGACCGCCAGCGCACCGGCGGTCGCCAAAGCAAGCAGCAAACCTGATGATCTCATTTCAATCCTCCCTGTCCGGGTCGTGCGCCCGGCCCCGCAAACCTGCAACAGATTTGTCGACGCGTAAAGGAAGAATGTTGACATTCTACAGAACATCTGCTCAGTCACGGCAGGCGCAGCTCCCCGAGCTGCGAACAAATCGGCGCGCCAATGCAGCGGCGCCATTGCAGTGAGGACGCCCCATGCTCCGCTTCAAAGTTCTACCCGCGCTTGCGGCAGCGCTGTTCGCCAGCACGGCTTCGGCCGAAACGCTCACCCTCGGCGTGAACGCGACGCTGTCCGGCGCCGGCGCGGTGTTCGGCGAAGGCATGGCCTTCGCAGCCGCCAACATGGCGGACCAGATAAACGCCAAAGGCGGCCTGAAGGTTGGCGACAAGACCTATAAGATCGAGATCAAGAAATACGACGACCGCTATCGCGCCCAGGACGCCGTCAATGCCATGGAGCGGCTGATCCTCGAGGACAAGGTCAAGTACGTGGTCGGCCCCATGGGGTCCGCCTCCACTGTCGCGACACAAGCGCGCACCAACGCAGAGAAGGTGGTCACCCTGACGATGGCCTTCACGCCCAAGGCCCTCTCCCCGCAGCTTCCCTATTCCTTCCGCCCGGCCATCACGACTGCCGAGTTCACCGGACCGCAGCTCGCATGGCTCGGCAAGAAGCTCCCTCTCAAGCGGGTGCGCGCGCTTGAGCCGAATGACGAGACCGGCCAGTCGGTCGCCAACTCGCAGAAGGAAGCCTATAAAGCCATCGGCGTCGACCTTCAGGTGGATTTCTTTGAGCGCGAGCGCGTGGACTTTGTGCCGATCTTGACCCGCATCCTCGCCAGCGCCGATGCGCTGGAAATCGGCGGCAACTCGCCGACCACCGCCGGCCTCCTGGTGAAACAGGCACGCGAGCTCGGCTATTCCGGACCGATTTTCGTCACCGGTGGCGATGTTACTTCAGAGCTCGTCAAAGTAGCCGGCAAGCAGGCGGCAGAAGGCGTTTACGTGCACCTGCCGATTGACATATCGCGGCCGGAGACGGCGGCCTACATCAAGGATTTCGAGGCGAAATTCAAATATCCGGCCAACGGGCACAATCTGTTTATGTATTCTGGACTGCAGATGCTCTTTGCCGCCATGCAGAAGGCCGGCACGGTGAACGATACCACCAAAGTCGCGAAGGAATTGGAGTCGCTCTCCAACTTCCCCACCGTGCTCGGCCCGGCCGGCTGGACAGGCCGGAATCTGTACAACACCAACCATCAGATCGATCTGCCGTTCTATGTAGGCCAGATCAGGGATGGGGTTGCGACGAAGATCGCAACCTGCAACGTGGAAGCCTGCCGCTGATACCCAGGTCAATCTCGACCAATGGGACGGCGCTGCGTCGCCGCGCCGTATAACAATCGGAGTTGCCACGCCCGTGAGCATGGAAATCATCCTCGCCCAGACGGTCGTGAACGGGCTGATGGTTGGTATGATCTATGTGCTGATGGCCATCGGCTTCACGATGGTCTTCGGCATCATGCGCATCGTCAACTTCGCCCATGGCGATTTCTACATGGTCGGCGCGTTCCTGTTCGCCATCTTCTACGGCAGCAATGGCGCGCCATTCATCCTCAGCCTCATACTCGCCGTGCTCGGCACGGCCGCTCTGGGGCTCTTCATAGAAAGAGTCGTGTTCAGCCGCTTCCGTGGCAATGAGCTCAACGGCATGATTGCTTCGCTCGGCATCGCCCTCATGATGGAAAACGGTGCGCTGTTCATTTGGGGACCGTCGCCTCGCTCCGTTCCGCCGGTCGCCTCCGGGGTATTGTCGGTGGCCGGCGTCGTGTTTCCCTGGTCGCGGCTCGTGGTCATCATCGGCGCCTTGATCGCGGTCGGGCTGCTCTACCTGCTCATCACCCGCACACAGATCGGGAGAGCCATGCGAGCGGTGGCCCAGGATTCCGAAATCGCGCTGGTGCAGGGCATCCGCGTCGAGGTGATCTTCCCCGTCGCCTTCGTGCTCGGCATAAGCCTTGCCGCGCTCGCTGGCGCGCTGATGGCGCCGGTTCTTTCCGTGTCGCCCTTCATCGGGCTGGCGCCAACACTCAAGGCCTTCATCATTGTCGTCATTGGCGGCCTCGGCAGCGTGCCCGGCGCGGTGGCGGGCGGACTGCTCATCGGTCTCATCGAAAGCTTTGCGGGCACCTTTGTCAGCGCATCCATCGCCGAGATCCTTCAGTTTCTTGTCGTCATAGCCGTCGTGCTGCTGCGGCCTCAGGGACTCTTGGGCCGCAAGGAGCGGGAAGCGTGATGCGACCAGCAAGAGCCCCTGTGAAGCTGCTCGGCGGCGCGGCCTGCCTTGCGCTGGCCGTCTTTCTGCCTTGGCTCGCTCCGAACCAGTTTTACACCCACCTCGGCACGGTCGCCTGCCTCAATCTCATGTTGGTGCTGGGCCTCGCCATCATCGCGCGCGCGGGCCAACTCTCCATGGGCCATGCTGGCTTCGCGCTCGTCGGCGGCTACGTCTCGGCGTTGCTCAGCATGAATGCCGGCTGGCCGCCGCTGCTCGGCATCGTCGCAGCCGGCCTGTTGTCGGCGGGGCTCGCCGCCGCTTTGGGCTGGATCATCCTGCGCCTGCGCGGCGTCTACTTCGTTCTCGTGGCCTTCTCGTTTGGCCAGATCGCGGTGCTGCTCGCCCTCGATATGAGCGACCTCACCGGCGGCGCCAACGGGCTCATTGGCATCGCGCCGGTTTCGATTTTCGGCCACAGCCTCGTCTCCAAGCCCGACTTCTATCCGTTCGCGCTCGCCTGCGCGTTGGCGACGCTGCTGTTCACCTGGCTGCTCTATCGTTCGCCGTTCGGCGACATGATGGCCGCCACCGCGGAGAACCAGCGGCTCGCGGAATCCAGCGGGATAGATACCCACCTCACCCAGGTGATCGCCTTTACGATCGGCTCCGGCATCGCCGGCATCGCCGGAGCGCTGTCGGCGCATTACTTCCGGTTCATCTCGCCCGACAGCTTCACCTTCTGGGAATCGGTGTCCTATCTGACCATGCTGGTGGTGGGCGGGCGCGTCGGCGTGCTCGGCTCGGTTATCGGCGTCGTGGTCCTCACGCCGCTGCCGGAGATGCTGCGCGCGACGCAGGGGCTTCAGCACATAATCTACGGCGCCGTGCTGGTGCTGTCCCTCTTGTTTGTGCCCGACGGCCTCGCCAGCATCCCGCAACGTCTGCGCAAGGCACGCCAGACCGCCCCCCACAATGCTTCGCTGCGTGCGGGAACCGGCCCATGACCTTGCTCCAGGTGAACAACGTCCGGTGTGTATTCGACGGACTGGTGGCGGTGCGAGACGTTGCGTTCCAGGTGAACGAAGGCGACTTCCTGGGTCTCATCGGGCCGAACGGCGCGGGCAAGACCACGCTCTTTAACGTGATTTCGGGCGTGCTGCGTCCGTCAGCGGGCTCCGTGAGCTTTGCCGGGCAGGATATCTCGCGCCTGCCGGCAAACAGGATCGTACGGCGGGGCCTCGCCCGCACCTTCCAGGCGGCGACGCTCTACCCCGACGCGACGGTGATCGAGAATGCAGTGCGCGGCACCTTCGCATCGAGCCGCATCGGTCTCTGGAACGGAATGTTGGCCGCTCGGTGGCGTGCCGAAGCGGAGGAGAAGGCGCTGCGCGTCCTCGAGCTGTTCGGGCTTGCGCATCGGGTCGGATTAAAGGCGCGCGAGCTCGCCTACGGCGAGCAACGGCGCCTCGGGGTCGCCATCGCGCTGGCCAGCGAACCGAAACTCCTGATGCTCGACGAGCCGGTTGCCGGGCTCAATCCGGAGGAAGCCGCTGAGCTCGCCCGCGTGCTGAAAAAAGTGAAGGCGGAACGCGGCATCACAATGGTGCTCGTGGAGCATCACATGCGCACCGTCATGGGGCTGTGCAACCGGATCGTCGTGCTCGACCACGGCACGCTGATTGCCGAAGGAACTCCGGCGGAGGTGGTCTCTCACCCGGACGTCATCGAAGCCTATCTCGGCAAGGATGCCGTCCATGCTTGACGTCCGCGATATCAACGTTGCCTACGATGGCGTCACCGCCTTGCATCACGTGAGTCTCTCTGTCAGGGAGGGCGCCATCGTCTCGCTCATCGGCGCCAACGGCGCCGGCAAGACGACCACGCTGAAGGCCGTCATCGGTCTGAAGCCGGTCACGCGCGGCGGCATCCACTTCGACGGCGAGCGGGTGGACACGCTCTCCGCGCCGCAGCGTGTCGCCCGCGGTATTGCGCTCTCTCCCGAGGGCAGGCGCGTCTTCCCCCAATTGAGCGTCATCGACAACCTGTTGTTGGGCGCCTATCTGCTCCGCGACAAAGTGGCGGTGCAAGGCGCCCTGGACAGCGTCTACCAATACTTTCCGCGCCTCGTGGAGCGGCGTCATCAAATGGCGGGCTCGCTGTCCGGAGGCGAGCAGCAGATGCTCGCTATCGGCCGGGCCCTGATGGCGAAGCCGCGTCTTCTGCTCCTTGACGAACCGTCCTTGGGGCTCGCCCCTATCATTGTCGACGAGATCGCCCGCATCATCACCGAGATCAACCGTAACACACGCATGTCCATAATCCTTGTCGAGCAGAACGCGAAGTTGGCGCTCAATCTCTGCGACGAGGCCTTCGTGCTGGAGAACGGCTCCGTGACTCTGAGCGGAAACGGCAAGGAACTCCTGGCCAGCGACTATGTACGGCGAGCCTATCTCGGCATTTGAGATTCTTTACCGTCCGCCGGACAGCAGGAGGCGCATTCATGACCGCAAAGATGACCCTGGGCTTTATCGGACTCGGCGTCATGGGCGAACCCATGTGCCGGCACCTCCTGCAAAAGACCGGGTCCGGGGTCACGATTCACGACCTCAATGCCGAGCCGGTGGCGCGACTCGAGAAGTTGGGGGCGCGGGATGGCGGCTCGGTGGCCGAGGTGGCGAAGGCGGACATCGTGTTCATCTCCTTGCCCAGTGGTGCCCATCTCCAGAAGGTCTGTGAGGGTCCGGGCGGCCTTCTGCAGGGGACCCGCCCCGGCCAGACCGTGGTCGATCTCTCCACCAGTCCGCTGAAGCTGACCCGGAGCATCGCTGCGGCCTTCAAGGCGAAGGGTGCGGACTATGCCGATGCACCGGTCGCACGAACGCGAGCCGCTGCCGAGGCGGGCACGCTCGCCGTCACGGTCGGAGCCGCTCCGAAGACCTTCGCGCTAATCGAGCCGCTGCTGCGGTGCTTCGCGGCCGAGGTGACGCTCTGCGGCGACGTGGGCTCGGGCCAGGTGGTGAAAATCCTCAACAACATGGTCGTGGTCGGGACGGTGACGGCGTTGTGTGAGGCCGCCGCCATCGCGAAGACTGCCGGCATCGACACCCAGGCGCTTTTCGAGGCGTTCGCCAAGGGGTCCGCCGACAGCTTCGCCCTCCGCAATCATGGCTTCAAGGCGGTGGCTGCACGCCAGTTCCCGGAGCGGGTCTTCTCCACCGACTACATGCTCAAGGATCTGTCGTACGCTCTGGAGATGGCCAAGGATGGCGGAATCGACGCGAAGGAGGCTGCGCTCGGCGCGAGCCTGCTCGCGGAGGCCTCGCAGAGGGGATTCGGCTCCGACTATTGGCCCGTGATCATCAAGATCATCGAGGGTTCAACGGAATAGGTTCGGGTTCGCCGCTGACTTTCAAAACGCGGCAAGCGCCGAGCTTGATTCACCGGCTAGCCTTTTGCCGCCGAGGGCTGGCGGAGGCCGCCATATGAATTCCAGAGGCTCCCCACCAGCCAGCCGCAATCCACCACGACGTCAATGCCGGTGATCGCCGAGGCGCGGCTCGAGAGCAAAAACTCCACCGCTTCCGCCACCTCCGACGGTTCGACGCAGCGGCCGAGCGCCATCTGCTCGTCGAGAGACCTGGAATAGCGTGTGCCGGTGCGGCGGCGCTCCATCACACGCGGCACCAAGGTCACCCCCGGCGAGACACTGTTGACCCGCACGCCGGAGCGCCCCCATTCGCCTGCGAGCGATTGGGTCAAGTTAAGGATAGCGGCCTTGGTCGGGCCGTAGATATTGAGCGGCGTCGAGGCTCGCGCGGTGACCGACGACAGGTTGACGATGCTGCCCCGCCCACGCGCGGCCATGCGCATCCCGAAAATCCGGTTCACATGGTGCGTTCCGGCGAAGTTGACCGAGAGGATCCGGTCCAATGCGTCGTCCGCTGTCTGCTCGATCGGGATGTTGTCCTGGAAGGTCCCGGAGGAAACGACGAGCCCCACAGGGGGACCGATCCTCGCCTCCACGTCCTCGGCCGCGCGCTTTACGGCATCGACGTCACGCACATCGACGTGAAGCGCGAGGCCGTCAACCTCACCCGCCACCGCCTCGGCGCCCGCGCGGTCGAAATCCGCGACGGCCACGCGCCAGCCGCGATCTCGCATCAGCCGACAGCAGGCGGCGCCGATTCCGTTGCCGCCGCCGAACACCACACCCACGTTCATCGATGTCTCGTTCATCTCGTCTGTCTTCTCATCGACCCGATCAAGCGGGATGTCCCAGCGGGTTCGCATCCAGACGGACGATCCCTTCGAGCCCGTCGCGCGCCGCGGGAAAGAGCGTCAGCACCTGCGGGTCATGACCCGGAATGATGTGGGACGGACTGTCGCCAAGCCGGTCCAGCGCCTCGAAACCATCAAGCATATCGTCCAAATCCACCAGAAGTGGATAGGGGCGACGCTGCAAAGCGTTTGCGTAATAGTGCGCAGCGTCGGAAGCCAGCACCAGGAACCCGCGCCGGGTTCGCACACGCACCACCTGGAGTCCCTTCGAGTGCCCGCCGACCCAATGCAGCGATATGCCGTCGGCAAACTGCGATTGCGAATCGTGAAACTTCACGCGGCCTTCGAACGTCCGCTGTACCATGCGGGTCACGTCGTCGGAGTTGTAAGCCTTGCGTAAGGCGGGCTGACACATGCAGCGGCCGGTACAGAAATGCATCTCCCGCTCCTGCACGTGATAACGTGCATTGGGGAAGAGGTCGTGATTGCCGGCGTGATCCCAGTGGAGATGGGTGATGATGACGTCCTCGACTCTCTCCGGATCGACTCCCAGTTGCTTCAGGCCTTCTGGCACCGGCCGCGAGAGCGGCCTTCCCCGTCCTCGACCTGAGCGCTCATCGAATCCAGTATCCACGATGATCGTCGCTTGCGGCCCCACCAGGACCCAGACGAAAAAGTCCATGGGCATGGACCGGTCATGAGGATCACCTTCCAGGAAATTGTCGCGTGAGCGGCGGTCCTGACTGGCATACTGGACGGCGTACACAGCGTATTCGGACATGAACTCGCTCATTCGCGCCGGGGCGCCGCGATCTTGGTGCGCTTCATCACGGTCGCGACATGACACCTCGCCATGTGAGCCGCTGAATTTGCGCCGCTCTCCGAGTCAAACGCCGCGGTCGCTGCGATGAAGACAGAGAGACAACCCTGAAAATAGGCCGACAAGCGGAAAGGAAGCCCCCGCAGACAGGGAATCGCGAGCACCGGGCGCCTCACTTGAACGCCTCAATGAGCGTCCCTGCTCATTGTTGACAGTTTACTCGGTTGACATTCTACGAAGTGGCGGGCGCAGTCAATCGAAAAGCCTCGCGGCGGCCTGCGCCCGACCCGCGGTTGGACGGAACGACCGGCCCGCACGGTGAAAGCGATCATCAAGGCTGGCTGTGCGAGGACTTGACCTTCGCCCGGCTTGCGGCAAGGCGGCTTCACCGAGGCCGGCGACGCCAGCACGACGGAGACGGAGCAGCGTGCGCAAGCCGGCCACACCTCGGGGCAAGGTGCTACCAAAGAACGTCGCGCGGACCTTGCGTCAGGTTGCGTCGGGCCAGAGGAAGCGGCTGGCGGTCAGAACGAAAGACGGCGAGCGAGGCGGAAATTTGTCGCAATGCCAACCGCTCACTTGTCGCAATGGACGGTAGGCCGATGGCCAAGCGCCTGAAAAGGCTGGAGCGGGTGAAGGGAATCGAACCCTCGTCATCAGCTTGGAAGGCTGCATATTCTTTTCGATGGTGGACGTGTCAGAATTGATGGAGAAATCGTACTAGACGCACCCCCTACGGCAGCGAATTTAGGGCCGGAGAGACTCACCAGATCCGATAGTTCAGCCCAATCCGCACGATATTATCTTTCAAATTATCATAGACTACGGGCCCACCCCCAGCGCTAAACAGGGTGCCGCCTGATTGGGAGCCGAAATCGATATACAGATATTCGAATTTAACACTCCAATGATCGGCGAACGACCACTCATAGCCGCCTCCTACAGTC
>DASZSI010000190.1:0-2150 GCA_035548775.1 Hyphomonadaceae bacterium | reverse complement strand
TTACCAGCAATTCAACCGGGACAATGTCGAGCTGGTCGACCTGCAGGCTGAGGCCATCGAGGCGATCACGCCGACCGGGCTCCGCACGACCGCGCGGGACTATTCCTTCGACACCCTGATCCTTGCCATCGGCTTCGACGCCATGACGGGCGCGCTCGCCAAGATCGACATTCGCGGCAAGGGCGGGGCAAGACTAAGCGATGCCTGGGCCGAAGGCCCGCGCAGCTATCTCGGCCTGATGGTGGCTGGCTTCCCCAATCTCTTCATCGTCACCGGCCCGGGCAGCCCTTCGGTGCTTTCCAACATGGTGGTGTCGATCGAGCAGCACGTGGAATGGATTTCCGACTGCATCGCCTGGCTCGGCGCCCGCCAGCTCGGCGCCATCGAGGCGAGCCAGCCCGCGCAGGACCAATGGGTCGCGCATGTCAACGAAGTCGCGGCGATGACGCTCTTCCCGCAGGCCGCGTCCTGGTACATGGGCGCGAACATCCCCGGAAAGCCGCGCGTGTTCATGCCCTATATCGGCGGCGTCGGACCCTACCGGCAGATGTGCGACGCGATCGCGGCGAAGGACTATGAAGGCTTCGTGGCGACGCCGAACACGCGCGGCTGATCGCTCGGCGCAGGCTTGAGCGGGCGCACTTCGGCGTTTCCTGATTCATTGCAAAAAAGTTTTGTTCGGGACGAGCGCGTCCTCGTCGTCATCGAAGGGTCACGCTCGCCTTATCCACACGCTCGGAATCCGCAATGAATCAGCATCGTCCGCACCCGGATGAACTGGGCGTAATTCTGTGCGTGGTGAATCCGTCTCGTCGCGCGCGAGGCGGCCCGCGCCAACCTGCTGATTGCGTGAAGGTTTGCAGCCTTTTCACTTGCCGCACCATCTCACTGATCCATGTTCACCGCAGGTGATGGAGGCCTCATAATATGAACTTGAAACTCATTGCGTCTGCCCTCGTGCTGGCGGGCGCTGCTGCTGGAACCACGGCGTGCCAGCAAATTCCGGATCAGATGACGGTCGTGGAATACTGCTCGAACCCGAACAATCTCAACAAGGACGTCTGCAAGGTGAACGTCGAGATCGACGGCCAGAAGAAAGCCCTTGCCGAAACCAACATGAATCTCTCGCAGGCCCGTCAGATCGCGGACGCGGCGATGTCGAAAGCCAACAACGCGCAGTCGACGGCCGACCAGGCGCTGCAACAGGCAAGCGCCGCGATGTCGAAGGACACCACGCTCAACTGCGAAACCAAGACGATCCAGCACGCCAAGTCCGGCTCGTGCGCTCCGGGCATGAAGCTGCTCAGCTGCACGCAGACCCGCTACACCTTCAAGGCGGGCGCGCCTTCGATCCTCCGCAAGGTCTCGGACGACGGCTGCACCTTCAACGGCAAGGTCCTCGAGATGCAGGTCCGCTGCTGCACCGTCGGCCCGATGCCGGAAACGGCGACCCCGGCCAGCGTCGAAGCCCAGCCGACCAAGCCGAGCGCTCCGGAAAAACCGGCGCAGTCGTCGTAAGCTTCAGGTCTCAGGACTGATCCAGCTGGCGCCGCCTCTCGCAAGGGAGGCGGCGCTTGCGTTTGGGTCTTGCGCATGCAGGGTCAGCAAGGGCTGGACAAAGGCGCCACATGATCCTGATTACCGGAACGGTTGAAGTCGAAGAAGACAAGCGAGCCGAGTTCCTGAAGGCGGCCGAACGGCAAGTGAGATCCTCGCTCAGGGAGGAGGGCTGCCTCGACTATGGCTGCTTCGAAGATGCCTGGCGGCGCAATCGTTTCACCTTCGTCGAGCGCTGGCGTGACTCCGCCGCCGTGCAAGTCCATTTCGCCAAGGACTACAGCCGCGAGTTCATGGCCGCCATGCGCGCCCTCGTCAGCAAGTCGACCGGGGTCGAAATTCACGAGGTGGCCTCGACACGCGTGCTGCCCGGCTAGGCGCGGCGAGGTTCGAAAACAAAAGGGGGGCCGGCGAAACCGCCGGCCCCCGATCGTTTCGGAAGTTCAAATTCCTAGTTCGTGATCCGGAAGGAAACGCCCAGGACGCGGGGCTCGTTCACGAACGCGGTGTTGTTGTTGAAGTCGATCGCGCCCTTCACATTGTCCTCGTCCGTCAGGTTGCGGGCGAAGGCCGCGATTTCCAGCGAACCGTCG
>DASZSI010000189.1:0-28883 GCA_035548775.1 Hyphomonadaceae bacterium | reverse complement strand
TGGCATGCAAGAGGTCGGCGGTTCGATCCCGCCTGGCTCCACCAACTTCCGCAAGTGAAGTAGAGAAAGTTGTCTCGCCGACGCTGTATGGCAAAGGCGGACGAGCAGATGGTCGCTCGGGTCAGGCGACAACCCGTATGCTCCAGCAAATGCCATTTGATATTGTGCGTCTATGACCGTTGCCCTCACCTTCCTGCCCGGGACGATGTGCGATTGGCGCGTGTGGGCGCCTGTGTGGGCGGAACTGGGCGATGAGGCGGCAACCGGCTACGTCGCCCTCGAGACCCAGCGCACGCGGGACCGCATGCGCGCCCTGATCGCCATGGCGGGCGACACCGATGGACCGCTCCACCTGATCGGCTTTTCCATGGGCGGGTATTTCGCGCTTGAATATGCGCTCGAGCAGCCCGCCAACGTGGCCTCGCTGGTCATGGTGTGCGCCTCGGCCTTTGGCCTGACGCCGGCGGAACTTGCCGAGCGACAGCGGGCCATCGAATACCTGTCTACGCACGAATATCACGGCATGACCCAGAGCCGGCTCAACCAGTTCGTCCATCCCACTCGAAACATGGATCCCGCCGTCGCTGGCGTGATGCGCGCGATGGATAAGGATCTCGGCAAGGAAGTGCTGCTGGGGCAGCTCAAGGAAACCAGCCGGCGCGTGGACCTTGGCCCGCGTCTTGGTGAACTCGCGATGCCGGTCCTTCTGCTCGGGGCGGATGCGGACAATTTTTCGCCGCCGCCTACGCTGGAAAAGATGGCGGGATTTATGCCGGATGCGAGACTCGCCGTAGCCGCAAACGGCGGGCACATGATCACGCTTGAGCAGCCGGCCTGGGTAGCGGCTCAGCTGAATAGCTTCTACGGCGTGTGATCAGGCGGCGTCGATAGCCGTATCGGGCGCAAGGATGGCGAGCACGGCCTCGGACGTCTGCGCCTTGCGGAGCGAAGCGCGAATGCTTTCCTGGCGGAACATGCGCGCCACGCGGGCCAGCGAGCGAAGATGCTCCGCCCCTGAATCCGTTGGCGCCAGCAGCATGAAAACGAGGTCCGCCTCGCGCTCGTCGATCGCCTCGAAGTCGGCAGGCTCCAGCAGGCGGGCAAAGCCACCGACGGGGCGCCTCAAGCCTTCGATGCGCGCGTGTGGAATGGCGACGCCTTCACCCACGCCGGTCGAGCCAAGCTTTTCGCGCTCCAGCACGGCTTCCAGGACAAGCTTGCGATCGAGGCCGAGCGCCTGGGCCATTACCGCCGACATCTCGGCCAGCACCTGCTTGCGGCCCTGCCAGCGGGCGCGCGGAACGATGGCGTTTGGAAGAAGAAGATCGTTGAGGCTGGTCATGTCGCCCGATGCCCCGACGGCGCTGTGAATGCTGTCATAACTCTACCATGTCGCTCCCGAAGGAGGCCCACCAACCCGGAAGCCGGTCCGTATAGCAACGTCTTGTAGCGGCGCCGATAGGGCGCGTCCCATGCCAAAAACATTTGCAAGACTTCAGCCGTCCTTGCCTGGATCAACCCAGCCGACATTACCGTCGTGACGCCTGTAGACCATGTTCAGACGCCCATGGGCGGCGTTGCGGAAGAGAACTGCCGGGGAATCCGCCAGCTCAAGCTGCATCACCGCCATGGAAACGGTCATTGTCTGAATCTTTGTGTCCGATTCTGCGACAATCGCCGGGGCGTCGCCATCGTCCCCATCGAGCGCCGAATCATCGCCATCCACGCCGTCGGCCACCGGCGCGGCGAGGATGATGCGCTCAAAAGCAGCCTCTGCCGCGCCATCTTTCGCGCGATGGTTGCGCAGGCGGTTCTTGTAGCGCCGCACGCGCTTTTCGATCTTGTCGAGCGATTGTTCGAATGCCTGGTAGGCGTCGTCGCCTTCGCCGTGCGCCTGCAGCGTTACACCGGAAGGAAGGTGGATCGAGCAGTCTACCGTGAAGGCCCAGCCTGGCTTCGACACCGTGACATAGGCCTCGCCTGTCCGGTTGAAATATTTCGAGACGCGGGCCTCAAGGCCGTAGGCTATTCGCTCCTGCAGAGCGGCGCCAAGTTCGACCTTCTTGCCTGCGATCTGGACTTGCAAACGGAGGCTCCTTTTCTGCGCCGCGGCGCGGAATATGCGCCTGCTGGCCCGACCTCACATTCTAACTTTGGGATCGCGGGACCCGGAGGTCAACCGCCGTATCAGCCGCCACTGGAGAAGATTCGCCGCCGCTCGACCGATGATGGAATCCTGAGCGACTCCCGGTACTTGGCGACCGTCCGGCGTGCGATATCTATACCAAAGGCGCGAAGCCTTTCCACGATCTGGTCGTCGGAAAGGACGGCGTCCTTGTTTTCCTGGTCAATCATTTCCTTGATGCGATGACGCACGGCCTCGGCCGAGTGCGCATCCCCTCCCTGCACGGAAGGTATCGAGGCGGAGAAGAAGTATTTCAGCTCGAACACGCCGCGCGGCGTGGCGACGTACTTGTTCGACGTAACGCGGCTTACGGTCGACTCGTGCATTTCCACCGCGTCGGCGACGGTCTTGAGGTTGAGCGGCCGCAGCGCGCGGACACCCGACACAAAGAAACCGTCCTGCTGGCGCACGATTTCGGACGCGACCTTCAAGATGGTGCGCGCGCGCTGGTCGAGCGACTTGATCAACCAGTTGGCGCTCGCCTGGCACTCGGTAAGGAACTGCTTGTCCTCCTCGCGTTTGGCCAAGCCCGCGACCTCGGCATAGTAGGTCCGGTCGATGAGGACCCGCGGCAGGGTGTCGGCGTTGAGTTCTACGGAGAATGCGCCGTTGGGCATTTCTCGCACGAAAACGTCAGGCGTGATGGCCGGGGCGGCGTCGCCAGCGAAAGCGGCGCCCGGCCGGGGCGTCAGCGTCCGAAGCTCGGCCAGCATGTCGGTCACGTCTTCCAGGTCGACGCCGCAGATTTCGGCGAGACGCTTGAAGTCGCGGCGGCCGGCAAGTTCGAGATTTGCGATCAGGGCCTGCATGGCCGGGTCGAAACGGTCACGCTCGATCAATTGCAGGGAAAGGCATTCCTGGAGATTGCGCGCCATGACGCCCGTAGGCTCGAAACCCTGGCAGGTCTTGAGGACGGCTTCGACGTCCTCGAACTCGACGCCGAGCTGAGCCGCGATCTCGTGCACGTCGCCGCGCATGAAGCCCGCTTCGTCGGTCTCCTCGATAAGACGGGAGGCGATCAGGCGGTCGGACTCGATGAGGCCGGTGATCTGCAGCTGGTCGTCGAGGTGATCGCGCAGAGACTTTTCCTCGGCCGTGATAGCTTCGAGGTCAAAGTCCTCCGAACGCTGCTTGCCGGAACCGGCCTTCGACCAGTCGAGCTGGGCCGATGGCCCACCCTGCGACGAGGGATCGGGGCCGCCGTCCGAGGGGCTTTCGGCTTCGTAGACGTCGTCCGAGCGGGCATCGAGTTCGCGGCTCGCCTCATTGGCGCCGTTGGCTTCATCGAGGCGCATTTCCTCGCGCTTTTCGGAGACCTTTTCCGGCGCCGCCTCGCCCTCGGCCGGCGCGCCTTCGCCCTCGGCGCGCGTCAGCAGCGGGTTACGCTCGATCTCGCCCTCGACATATTCCTGAAGTTCGATGTTGGAGAGCTGAAGCAGCTTGATCGCCTGCTGCAGCTGCGGCGTCATGACAAGGGACTGCCCCTGTCTCAGCTGCAGACGATGCGCAAGCGCCACTACGACCTCCCAGAGCCGCACCCGGGATCATGTCGCCCCGTCCGGCTTTCCATCCAACCGGGGGCTACATTAACCGAGCGGTATTAAAATTGCATAAGCAGCAATCTCGTAACCCTCGGCATTTCACTGGAACCTTGCCCCAAGGTAAACGCGACGGACATCCTCATCGGCGAGGATCTGGGCCGGGGAACCCTCTTTCAGCACTTTTCCATCGTAGATGATCGAGGCGCGATCGACGATTGCCAGGGTTTCGCGAACCTGGTGGTCCGTGATCAGGACGCCGAGACCCCTGCCCTTGAGATAGCGGACCAGGTCCGAAATGTCCGAAACGGCCAGGGGGTCGATTCCCGTGAAGGGCTCGTCCAGCAGCATGAAGCTGGGACGCGAGGCGAGGGCCCGGGCGATCTCTACCCGGCGGCGTTCGCCGCCTGACAGCGAGTTGGCGTTCTGCTTGGACAGCCGCGTGATCTGGAGTTCCTCAAGCAGCGACTCAGTCAGCTCTTTGCGCTTGGCGTTGGTGTCTTCGGTCAGCTCTGCGACGCTCATGACGTTGTCGTAGACGCTCATGCCCCGGAAGATCGAGTTTTCCTGTGGGAGGTAGCCGACGCCGAGGCGCGCGCGCTGGTACATCGGCAGGGCCGTCACGTCTTCGCCGTCAATGGTCACGCCGCCACCGTCGGCGGTGATCAGGCCCATGATCATGTAGAAGCAGGTCGTCTTGCCCGCGCCGTTGGGCCCGAGCAGGCCTACGATCTCGCCGCGCCGCAGGTGAAGGCTGACATCCTTCACGACCTGCCGACCCTTGAAAGCCTTGGCGAGGCTGGTGGCGCGCAGACCATCACGGTCGTCCGTGGTCGGCGTTGCGGGCTTGATATCGGCGCGAACGTCCATCGTTGGGTCAGCCCGGCGTCTTGGCAGGCGCGGCGGGCGCGGCCGTCGACCCGGAAGCAGGCGCCGAACCATCGGTCTTCTTGTTGGTGTTGAAGATGGACAGCACGCGCTTGTCGCCGGCGGTCATTTTCACCAGGCCATCCTTGACGTGGTAGACCAGCTCGGTGCCGCGCACGACGCCTTCATCGCCACGCGAGGAGATCACGTCGCCGGTGATGGTGATGGTGTCGGTGGGATAGTCGTATTCGGCATGCGCGCCGCGAATCTTCACTTCAGGCGCTGTGTAGTAGACATTGCCCTCGGCGATCAGCTTGTCGATATCGCAGTTCTGCTGCTTCTGTTTTGAGTTGGCGGGCGCATCCGTCTTTGCACAGATGATGGTGAGCTTGTCGGTCGTGATCTTGGAATCGCCCTGGGTTGCGACCACGTCGCCGGTGTAGACGCCCCGGCCTTCGGTCTGGAGGTATTCGGTCTGCTTGGCGGTGATCTCGACCGGCGCATCGCTGCGATCGATCTGCGCCTCGGCGCTGAGCGCGAAGGCGCTGACGAGGGCTGCGCCCAGTGAAAGTCCGGCCATTTTGATCGACATCATACGCATCGTCTTACCTGCTTTTGACCGCCCCTGTCGCGCCGGGCCTCTTCCTGGACTCGAATTTTGTCCAAACATTGCCCTTGAGCACCAGTCGGTTGCCGTCGTCCAGAACTTCGTAGGTGTCGGCCTTGGCCTCGCCCATGGGGCCTATCCCATGCAGCGGGGTCTCGCCCTCAACCCGGTTTTCCTTCACGTACATGCGGGTCTTGTCAGATGTGAAGGTATAGCCGGCCGCATCGGTCATCACGACATCGCCAACCAGGTCCAGCACCTCGGTGTCGGCGTGCCACACGCCAGTGCGGGCCTGGACCGCCTTTGAGGTGGAATCCTGGAGGTGGGGGTTCACCAGGTCGACCAGGTTGGTGTTCTCCCGCCGGCGCTGGGCCGTGTCGGCGGTAAGCACATAAGGCTTGTCATGGCTGTCGCGGCCTTCGAAGCGCGGGCCGACCACGGTGACGGTGAGGCTGGAAGCCGTCGCCTGCGGCGTATGCGGACGAAGCGTGTGATCGAGCACGGTCCCCAGGAGAATGCCCGCGGACAGCACCGTGCCGATCGTGAACAGCAAGCGCAGGATGTGGACGAAGGCGGTGCGAGACCGCGCCTCCCGCAGCGAGGTCGCGCGGCGCGGACCCCAGATTTCCATCGCGTGATGAGCGGTGAGAGCCATAAGTCAGACTAGGACAGGAACCGATCTGTAGGAACCCATGGCGCTCAGCCGGCGAGCGGGCCAACGGAAATGACCGAAAAGGCTAGGAATGGGCGAAAATGTCCTGGTCGGCCCAGCCCGAGAGATCAAGAAGCGCGCGGATGGGCAGGAAGTCGAAGCAGGCCTGCGCCAATTCGGTTCGCCCTTCGCGGGCAAGCATCGCATCGAGTTTCGCCTTCAGCTCGTGAAGGTAGATCACGTCGGAGGCGGCATAGCTGAGCTGAGCATCGGACAGCTGGTCGGCGCCCCAGTCCGAACTTTGCTGGGCCTTGGACATGTCGACGTTCAGGAGTTCCCGCGCGATCTCCTTGAGGCTGTGCCGGTCGGTGTAGGTGCGGGCCAGCCGAGACGCGATCTTGGTGCAGTAGACCGGGAAGCAGGGCGCGCCGAGCCATTGCTGGATCATGCCGATGTCGAAGCGCGCGAAATGGAAGATCTTGAGGACCTGCGGATTTGCCAGGAGCGCCTTGAGGTTCGGACAGTTGTAGTCCGGCCGTTTTAGGCGAACGACGTGGGCGTCTCCCTTCCCGTCCGACAGCTGAACCACGCAAAGCGCGTCGCGGTAGGGGTTGAGCCCCATGGTCTCGGTATCAATGGCGACGGAGCCGGTGAAGGTTACGCCGGCGGGCAGATCGCCCTCATGGTGATGAATGGCCAATGGCAGCTCCTGGTCCGGCCGGGCCCGTTGTCCGATGCCGGGTCCGGCCGGGCAGGAATGCCCACAATTGACCGCCACGGCAACCCGATAGGTGGAGGGGGCCGCTAACCCGGATTCCCAGCAAACGCGCCTGAATCCTTGACCGCGTGCGAAGAACGGCCGCCCGCCATCAATCAAGCATTCACGACAACGGCCTAGTCTGCCCGGGCCGCCGATGCGTTTTGGCAACCTTGAAGAGCCCTGCCGATGACTTTTACCGTCACGAACTCCACCCGCCGGATGGCCGACCATTTTGAACCCGAAGCCCAGCTGAGCCCGCAGGAACAGCGCGCGCTCCGCGGGCATCTGGAGCAGATCGATTACGCCGCGTTTGCCGCCAACCGCGAGGTGATGAGCCAGGGCCTGCAGGCGGAGATCACGACCTTCGAGAAGATCGCTGTATCGGCCGCGCTCGCCCGACGCCGTTGGGTGGAAACGGCGATCGCGGTTACGAAGGATCCGCACGCGCTGAACCGCGAAGAGGTCGACCGCCTCACGACCTTGCGCCAGGCGTGGGAGGAGCTCTCCGAGGTCTATGAAGCCATGCGCCGCATGGTCGAGCGCGGTTATCTCGCCTATCGCCCCAAAGCCTGAGCGCCCGAGGCCGGAAGGCGAGACTTAGCTGGCCAGGATGGCCTGCGCCGTTCCGCGATCAAAGATGCCCGCAAGACAAGTTGCGAGATCGGCTTCGTCGATCGGCTTGGTCAGCACGTTGGACTTGGCAAAGCGGCCATCGACGCTCTTGGCGTCATAGCCGGTGAGGAAGACCATCGGCGTGCCGCGACGGGCCAGCCGCTCGGCCAAGGGATAGACCAGCTCGCCGGCGACGTTGATGTCGAGAACCGCAGCGTCGAGCCGATCGGCCCCGTGGGCCATCGCCTCGCCCACCGTGCCGAAGGGGCCGACCACTTCGGCGCCGAGATCTCCGATCATCTCCTTCATCATCATCGCAACCAGCGGCTCGTCCTCGACCAGAAGGATGCGCCGGCCGTTCAGCTTCACCTTCTCGCGGGCTGCCGGCTCATCCAGCGCCTTGACCGCGAACGCCGCCTGGGCCGCAGCCGGCGGGGCGAAATGCTTGCTCGGCACCTGCAGTCGCGAGCGCAGGCCGTCGCTTCGCCAGTCGTTCTCGATGACCCCGCCCAGCTGCCTGCGGATCGAGGCCTCGATCACCTTGCTGCCGAAACCCAGCTTTTCCGGTTTTGAAGTTTTCGGAGCGCTCGATTCGCGCCAGTCCAGTACGAGACTGTCCTTGTCGAGCGCCCAGGACACGTCCAGCCGGCCCTCTGGCACCGACAGCGCGCCGTATTTCGCGGCGTTGGTCGCCATCTCGTGGATCGCGAGCGCGAAGTTCTGCGCCACCGCAGGGCGGATCGCCACCGCGGGCCCCTGGATGGAAATGCGCTCGCCGCCGCGATAGGGATCAAGTTCCTCGTCGACCAGCCGCGAAAGGTCCGCCCCCTCCCAGCGCGTCTGAGAGAGAAGCGTGTGCGCACGCGCCATTGCGCGGATGCGGCCTTCGATCACACGGGCAAGCTGCGGCCCCGATGTCGGCGGCATCATGGCGACGATGGACTGGATGACGGCCAGCGAGTTGCGCGCCCGGTGGTCCACTTCACGCGCCAGCAGCTCTTGCTGGGCGATGGCCGCCTCCAGCTCAGAGGTGCGATCTTTCACGCGTGTCTCGAGTTCGTCGTTGACGCGCGCCAGCTCCCGGCTCTTGCGGTAGAGGTCGACAAACACACGTACCTTGGCGCGCAGGATTCCCGGCACCACGGGCACCGAGACATAGTCGACCGCGCCAAGATCGTAGGCGCGCAGGCTGTCCGGCTCGGACAGCACGACCGCAGAGATGAAGATGATCGCGGTGTCCTTGAAGCGGGGATGCTCGCGGATCATCTTGGCCAGCTCGAAGCCGTCGAGTTCGGGCATGCAGACGTCAACGAGGATCACGGCCACGTCGTTCTTGAGCAGGATTTCCAGCGCCTCCTTCGCCGAGGACGCCTTCAGAAGGCTCTCGTCCAGCTCGGACAGAATGACCTCGTAGGACGCCAGCTTGCCCGGCTGGTCGTCGACGAGAAGGATATTGGCCTTTTCCTTTTGGGGCATCATCACCTCAGCGGTGCAGCCACATGCGCAGGGCGGACATCAGCTGTTCCGTGTTCACGGGCTTGGCGAGATAATCGGACGCGCCAGCCTCGAGACATTTTTCCCGGTCGCCTTTCATCGCCTTGGCGGTGAGCGCAATGATGGGCAAGCGGCGGTGTGCAGGCTCCTCGCGAATATGCTGCATCGTCTGATAGCCGTCCATTTCCGGCATCATGATGTCCATCAGCACGAGGGCCAGATCCGGGGTGGTATTGACGAGGTCGATGGCCTCCCGCCCAGTCGTCGCCGTAAGCACGCGCATCCCCCGGCGTTCGAGGAGGCTCGACAGCGCGAAGATGTTGCGCGCGTCGTCGTCGACCAAGAGGACGGTACGGCCGACCAGGTCTTCGTCGGAGGAATGCAGGCGTTCCAGCATTTTCTGCTTTTCGGCCGGCAGGTCCTCGACCACCCGGTGGAGGAACAATGCAGTCTCGTCGAGCAACCGTTCGGGCGATTCAACGCCCTTCACCACGATGGAGCGCGCCATGGTATGAAGCCGGGCGTCCTCCTCGGCGGACAGTTCCCGGCCGGTGAACACAACGACGGGCACGTCCTTGAGTTTTTCCTCCGTGATGCGGTCCAGCACCTGGAAGCCGGACATGTCGGGCAGGCGCAGGTCCAGCACCATGCAATCCCATTCGGACTCGCGCAGGGCGTTGAGGGCGGCCGCACCGGAATCGACCGATTCCATCTCGATGTCGTCGTGATGGAGAAGCTCGCGGATGCTCATCCGCTCGACCGGATCATCCTCGACAACCAGGAGGCGGCGTTTGCGCGGCTTGGAATATTCCATCACGCGGGTGATGGCGCCGGACAGGTCATCGGCCTCGGTCGGCTTGGAGATGAAGTCGAACGCGCCACGCGCCAGCCCGTGCTGGCGATCCTCGTCGAGCGTGAGCATCTGAACCGGGATATGGCGCAGCTGAGGGTCTTGCTTGAGGCGTGACAAGACGGTCCAGCCGAGCATGTCGGGCAGGAAGACATCGAGCGAGATCGCCGTCGGCCGGAAGGACTTCGCCATTTCCAGCGCTTCGCCGCCGGTATGAGCCACCAGGACTTTCAGTCCCTGTTCCTTGGCCAGGCCAGCGACGATGCGCGCATAGTGGGTGTCGTCCTCGACAATCATCAGGACATCGTCGCCATCTTCAATCGCATCCCGATCATCAGGCACGCGTTCCTGCACGGGAGCGCGGGTCAGCTGGATGCCAGGACGTTCGGGGCGCGCCTGGGACGATTGCTGCGGTTGCTGGCGGGCGGCGGCGGCGGCGCCGGTGTAGGCAAGCGGCAGGTAAAGCGTGAAGGCGGAGCCTTCACCCGGCGTCGAACGCAGATGGATTTCTCCGCCGAGCAGCGTCGCCAACTCGCGGGAAATGGCAAGGCCCAGGCCAGTGCCGCCGTAGCGACGGCTGGTTGAAGCGTCCGCCTGCTGGAAGGCCTCGAAGATGATGCGCTGTTTTTCGAGCGGGATGCCGATGCCGGTGTCCGACACGCGGAAGGCGACCACCATCGGCGACTGCGACAGGACAGGATGATTCTGCGACCAGCCGCTGTCAGCGGCAAACACATCGAGCCGCACCCCGCCCTTTTCGGTGAACTTGAAGGCATTCGAGAGCAGGTTCTTCAGCACCTGCTGGAGCCGCTTGGAGTCAGTGACCAGCGAGCGGCCCAGCGTCGGGTCGAGCTTGGCTTCGAAGTTGAGATAGCGGTTTTCCGCTTCGTGATGGAACGGCCGCGCCACGCGCTCGACCAGGTTCTGAAAATAGATTTCCTCCGCCTCGACCGACACGGTGCCGGATTCGATCTTCGACAGATCGAGGATGTCCGAGATGAGGTTGAGAAGGTCGGTGCCGGCGCCGTGGATCGTGCGCGCGAATTCGACCTGGCGGCCGGAGAGATTCTTTTCCGGGTTGTCGGCCAGCTGCTGGCCCAGGATGAGAATCGAGTTCAGCGGCGTGCGAAGCTCGTGCGACATGTTGGCGAGGAATTCGGACTTGTACTTGGACGTAAGCGCGAGTTCGGCCGCTTTTTCTTCCAGCGCGCGGCGGGCCTGTTCCAGCTCCTGGTTCTTGCGTTCGACCTCGACGTTTCGTTCGGCGACCTGCTGGGCCTTGAACTCGAGCTGCTCGTTGGTTTGCTGAAGTTCGGACTGCTGGGACTGAAGCTCTGCGGCGAGCTGTTGGGATTGGGTGAGCAGTTCCTCGGTCTGCATCGTTGCTTCGATGGAGTTGAGCACGATGCCGATGGAGGAGGTCAGCTGTTCCAGGAAGGTCGACTGCAGCGTGGTGAACCCGCCGACGGCCGCAAGTTCGATCACCGCCTTGACCTGGCCTTCGAACAGGACTGGCAGAATGATGATGTTGCGCGGCGGAGAGCGGAGCAGCGCCGAGCGGATCGGCACGACATCCTGCGGGATATCCGAAATCAGCATGGTACGGCGATCGGCGGCGCACTGGCCAACCAGCCCCTCGCCGATGCGCAAGCGTGCAGGGTGCGGGCTCTCGCCGTCGTCGGCGTAGGCCGACAACAGACGCATGTTCGCCTCGCCCTCGTCGGTCATGACCTGATAGATGACGCCCTGGTGCGCATCGACCAGCGGCGCAAGTTCGGACAGCAACAGGCGGCCAACCGAGCCGAGATCGCGCTGGCCCTGCAGCATGTTGGTGAATTTGGCGAGGTTGGTCTTCAGCCAATCCTGTTCAGTGTTGCGCTCGGTCGTGAGACGGAGGTTGTCGATCATCGTGTTGATGTTGTCTTTCAGCTCGGCCACCTCGCCGCGCGCATCCACCTCGATGGCGCGCGTGAGGTCGCCCTTGGTGACGGCGGTCGCCACCTCAGCGATGGCGCGGACCTGGGTTGTGAGGTTCGCGGCCAGTAGGTTCACGTTGCCAGTGAGGTCCTTCCACGTACCGGCGGCGCCCGGCACGTTGGCCTGACCGCCCAGTCGGCCTTCGACGCCGACCTCGCGTGCGACCGTCGTCACCTGGTCGGCGAACGTCGCAAGCGTACGCGTCATGTTGTTGATGGTGTCGGCGAGCGCGGCTACCTCGCCTTTCGATTTCACGGTGAGGTTCTGCGTGAGGTCGCCGTCGGCCACGGCCGTCACGACCTTCACGATGCCGCGGACCTGTTCGGTCAAGTTGGCGGCCATGACGTTCACAGTGTCGGTCAGGTCTTTCCATGTACCCGCGACGCCCGGCACGGCGGCCTGGCCACCCAGCTTGCCCTCGGTGCCGACCTCGCGTGCAACGCGCGTCACTTCCGACGCAAATGCGTTCAGCTGGTCCACCATCGTGTTGATGGTGTTCTTCAGCTCGAGGATCTCGCCCTTCACGTCCACCGTGATCTTGCGCGACAGGTCTCCGCGCGCCACGGCGGTGGTCACCTCGGCGATGTTGCGGACCTGGGTCGTGAGGTTCGCGGCGAGCAGGTTGACGGTGTCGGTCAGGTCTTTCCACGTGCCGCCCACGCCAGGCACGACGGCCTGTCCGCCGAGGCGTCCGTCAGTGCCGACCTCGCGCGCCACGCGGGTCACTTCGCCCGCGAAGGCGTTGAGCTGGTCGACCATCGTGTTCAGCGTTTCCTTGAGCAGCAGGATCTCGCCGCGCACGTCGACCGTGATCTTCTTCGAGAGGTCGCCTGTCGCGATCGCGGTCGCCACCTCGGCGATGTTGCGGACCTGCGCCGTCAGGTTGCCGGCCATGAAGTTGACGTTGTCGGTCAAATCCTTCCACGTGCCCGCGACGCCGGGCACCTGAGCCTGGCCACCCAGCTTGCCTTCCGTACCCACCTCACGCGCAACACGCGTCACTTCCGAGGCGAAAGCGTTGAGCTGGTCCACCATCGTGTTGATGGTATTCTTGAGTTCGAGGATCTCGCCCTTCACGTCGACGGTGATCTTTCGGCCGAGGTCGCCCTTGGCGACGGCGGTCGTCACCTCGGCGATGTTACGCACCTGAGAGGTCAGGTTCGCGGCCATCGAGTTCACGGAGTCGGTCAAGTCCTTCCACGTACCGCCGACGCCGGGCACCTGCGCCTGGCCGCCCAGCTTGCCGTCGGTGCCGACCTCGCGCGCCATGCGGGTCACCTCGCCCGCGAAGCGGTTCAGCTGGTCGACCATCGTGTTGATGGTTTCCTTCAGCTGCAGGATCTCGCCGCGCACGTCGACCGTGATCTTCTTGGACAAGTCGCCGTTGGCAATGGCGGTCGAAACCTCGGCGATGTTGCGGACCTGGGACGTCAGGTTCGACGCCATCGAGTTGACGTTGTCGGTAAGGTCCTTCCAAGTGCCCGCGACGCCCGAGACTTGCGCCTGGCCGCCTAGCTTGCCCTCGGTGCCGACCTCGCGCGCGACGCGCGTCACTTCGGACGCAAACGCGTTCAGCTGGTCCACCATTGTGTTGAGCGTGTTCTTCAGCTCAAGGATTTCGCCCTGCGCACTGACGGTGATTTTCTTCGACAAGTCGCCGCGGGCCACGGCGGTCGCCACTTCGGCGATGTTGCGCACCTGGCCAGTGAGGTTCGCGCCCATCGAGTTGACGTTGTCGGTCAAGTCTTTCCAGGTTCCCGCGACGCCGCGCACGACGGCTTCGCCGCCCAGCTTGCCTTCGGTGCCGACCTCGCGCGCGACGCGCGTCACTTCCGAAGCGAAGGAGTTCAGCTGGTCCACCATCGTGTTGATGGTCTCTTTCAGCTGAAGGATCTCGCCCTTCACGTCGACGGTGATCTTCTTCGACAAGTCGCCCGAGGCGACGGCGGTGGTCACCTCGGCAATGTTCCTCACCTGCGCCGTGAGGTTCGAGGCCATCGAGTTCACGGAATCGGTCAAGTCTTTCCACGTTCCGCCGACGCCCAACACGTTGGCCTGGCCGCCCAGCTGGCCTTCCGTACCGACTTCTCGCGCGACACGCGTCACCTCGCCGGCGAAGGCGTTGAGCTGGTCGACCATGGTGTTCATGGTCTCCTTCAGCTGCAGGATCTCGCCCGACACGTTGACGGTGATCTTCTTGGACAAGTCGCCGTTGGCGATGGCGGTCGAGACCTCGGCGATGTTGCGGACCTGAGAGGTCAGGTTCTGCGCCATGAAGTTGACGTTGTCGGTCAAGTCCTTCCACGTACCCGCCACGCCGGGCACGGCGGCCTGGCCGCCCAGCTTGCCTTCGGTGCCCACCTCGCGTGCGACACGCGTCACCTCGGCGGCGAAGGCGTTCAGCTGGTCGACCATGGTGTTCATGGTCTCTTTGAGTTCGAGGATCTCGCCGGACACCGACACGGTCACTTTACGTGAGAGGTCTCCGCGCGCCACGGCGGTGGTCACCTGCGCGATGTTGCGGACCTGCGCCGTGAGGTTGCCGCACATGGCGTTCACGGAGTCGGTCAGGTCCTTCCACGTGCCCGCGACGCCCGGCACGATGGCCTGGCCGCCCAATTTTCCGTCGGTGCCGACCTCGCGCGCGACCCGCGTCACCTCGGATGCGAAAGATCGCAGCTGGTCCACCATCGTGTTGATGGCTTCCTTCAGCTGAAGAATCTCGCCGCGCACGTCGACCGTGATCTTCTTGGACAAGTCGCCGTTGGCCACGGCGATGGTGACATCGGCGATGTTCCGCACCTGCACGGTGAGGTTGTTCGCCATGGCGTTGACCGACTCGGTGAGCTCCTTCCACACACCGGTGACTTCCCTCACCTGCGCCTGACCGCCCAGCTTGCCTTCGGTGCCCACCTCGCGCGCAACGCGCGTCACTTCCGAGGTGAAGATGTTGAGCTGCCGGATCATGGTGTTCACGATCTTGGCGGACCGGAGGAATTCCCCCTTCAGCGGGCGGCCGTCCACTTCCAGGCGAACTTGCTGCAGCAGGTCGCCTTGCGCCACGGCGGCGACGGCGCGGGTGAGTTCGTTGGTGGGCCACAGGAGATCGTCGACCAGCGTGTTGACCGATGTCTCCATGTCGGACCAGGCGCCGGAATGGTTGGAGAATTTGACCCGCTGGCGCGTGCGGCCTTCGCGGCCTACAGCCTGCCCCACCCGTTCGAGTTCGGCGGCCATGCGCTGGTTATCGGCGACGATGTCGTTGAAGGCGTCCGCGATCTTGCCCATGACGCCGATCTGATCGCCGGGCAAGCGTACCGAGAAGTCGCCGATCTTGACGGCCTGCAGCGCGGTGAGGAGGGCGCGCAATTCAGCGGTGGAGGTCATGTCCTCCGGCTGGGCGCCGCCGTTCATGCCGTGGCTGTCGTGAGCGCCATTGCGCGTCGCCACTGCAGGCTGCACGTCCATCGTCATATGTTTGTCTCCGCCTCGCCCTGCGGCCTGTCAGAACGCACACGTCATGGAGGTGGCGGTCCCAAAGCGACGCACCGCGACAGCAAAGGTCCGTCCGCTCGCACCCCTCCAAGATCGCCAAACGCGGCGCTGAGGATGCGGTTCCGTCGAACACGAATTATTTTCGCCAATTCGGTTGCCGTGGGTTAGCCGGGCGGGTGGAGCGGACTAAGTCCCCGCCTGGGAGAAGGAACTCGCGTCGGGAACAGTGCTGGATCCAAAACTTCTTGCCTTTGTCCGGACCTCGATTCCCTCGATCTGGGCGCTGGAACTGGTGCTGCTGCTTAGACGCGCAGCGCCGGGTTACCTTACGCCCGAGGAAATCGTTCAACTGCTACGGGCGACACCCAACCTGATCGAACGGTTGTTGGAGAGGCTTGCGAAAGCCGGTCTCGTTGTGCGCAATCAGGATGGCGCTTACCGGTTCGAGTGCGCATCACCGGAATTGGAACAATTATGCGACGCTCTCGCGACGGCAGCGGACGAGCGGCCGATCGCCCTGCGCGACGCCATCATTTCAGCCCCGAACGAAAAACTACGCGACCTTGCCGATGCTTTTCGCCTGCAGGGCTCAAATAAGGATAACGCGAAGGATTCCGACAGATGACCGCGCCCGCGCTGGTCTACATATTTTGCTTCATAACCTGCGCTGCGTGCACGGCCCTCCTGATCAGGTCCTGGCTCAAGACGCGCACGCGCCTGCTGTTGTGGGTGGCGGTCAGCTTTGTCTTCCTGGCGATCAACAACTTCTTCCTGCTGGCTGACACCACGATCACCCCGGATATTGATCTCAGCGCCTTTCGGGTGATTTCGGCGGCCGTTGCGGTGTCGGTTTTGGTGTTCGGCCTGATCTGGGAGGCGGAGTGATGCCGCATCCCGACTTCTTCTCGGGCTTTCTTGGGGCCGGCTTCCTGGTGTGCGCCCTCTTTTTCCTCAGGTTCTGGGCGCGCACGCGTGACCAGTTGTTCGCCGCCTTCGCCCTGGCCTTCATTCTCCTGGCGATCCAGCAGGCCCTGACGGTATTCCTCGGCCTGCCCGACGAAGATCGCAGCTGGATCTACGTGCTGCGGCTGGTCGCTTTTTCGGTGCTGATCGTTGCCGTGCTGGCCAAGAATATGAGCCGTCGCGACTGACGCTCGCGCCAAACGGGTCAATTCCAGGCGGCGACGTGGGGGAAATTTGCGGCCTGGGCCAGAAGGTCCGGCCGCAGCAGCTCGACCTGCCCGTTGCCGAATGCGATCGAGGCTTCCCGCCGCATCTGGCGCAAGGTGCGGCTGAGATGGACAAGGCTCAGGCCCAAGGCATGAGCCATGACGTCTTGGGTGATGGGCAACTGGAAGCCCTTGGCGTTGACCAGGCCAACGGTCGAGAGGCGGGTATTCAGCTCAAGCAACAGGTGCGACAGCCGCTCATACGCGGTCTGCTGGCCAAGGCGGACGAGCGTGTTGAGGCAATAGACCTGTTCACACCAGGCGGCCCGTTCGCAGGCCTTGGCCAGCCCGCGATGTTCCGGCAGGCGAAGCTTGATGACCGACTTCAGCGGCTCCGCGTCGGAAACGATAACCGGGGTCAGGGCCTCGACGGGAAGTTCGTCGCCCGCCCAGCGCATGGCCTCAAGGCCGATCGTATCACCTGGAAGCAGGAAATGGACGATCTGGCTTCGCCCGTCGGGCAGTGTCCGCGTCCGGGCGCACCAGCCTGACAGGATCACCCATGCGGCGCCGTCATCGCCGGCTCGAGCGGAGAGTTGCGCGCCCGTCGGCAGAGTTCGCGGCTTCAACCGCTTGATCAGCGACTCATCCGCCAGCGAAAGCGGAGCAAACGATGCGATGCGACGAAGAGAAACTGGGCGCACGCCGGGCATGGCTAATGGCGCCATGGGTGCGGCTAGAGTGACTGACATACTGGTCCCCAAACGCTGGTCGGCGCGCCATCTTTTTAACTCATGATGGTCTGTGTTGCGTGGCGCTCCGCGAACTACGCGTGAGCGTCAAAAGCGATGCATACGGACGAAAAGATTCCCGGAACTTTCCGCAGCTGATCGATCGACGGGCAGCATGTGCTGCTTTTCGGCCACTATGATCCGAAGGAACACGCGCTTCCACGGGAGCGTTTGCCCTGAAACGACTCAGGAAATTTTGAAAGGCGTAATGATGCCGGCCCGCGCATATTGGAAAGGCTATTTGCGGCTGTCGTTGGTGACGATCGGGATCGAACTGTTTTCCGCGGTCGACCCGGCCAACGAGTTCGCGCTGCACCAGATTCACAAACCGTCCGGCAAGCGCATCCGATATGAAAAGGTCGCACCGGGCATAGGCCCCGTCAAAGCCAAGGACATCGTGAAAGGCGTCGAGGTCGAAAAGGGAGAATATGTCACGCTCGACCCCGAGGAGCTTGACGAGATCAAGCTGGAAAGCCGGCGGACGATCGACCTTGTCCAGTTTGTCGAGCATGATGAGATTGATCCAAGATACTTCGAGCGGCCCTATTATGTGACGCCTACGGCGGACGATGTTGCCGCGGAGGGGTTTTCGGTGATCCGGCAGGCCTTGAAAGACGCGAAGAAAGTCGGGCTTGGCCAGATGGCGACGCGGGGGCGGGACCAGATCTGCGCGGTAAGGGCCTGCGGCGACGGGCTGCTGCTGGAAACGTTGCGGTATGCCACCGAGGTTCGGGACAGCGACAAGGTGTTCGACCACATCCCGACCATCAAGCCCGAGAAAGAAATGCTGCAGCTCGCGTCCGAGTTGATCAAGCGCAAGACGCACAAGTTCGATCCGGAGAAGTTCAAGTCGCACTATGCAACGGCGTTGCGCGCCCTGATCAACGAGAAACGCAAGACGGGCGAGATCAGCCACGCAAGCGATGAAGACCTTCACGCGAAAGGCCAGAGCAACGTGATCGACCTGATGTCGGCGCTTCGCGCAAGCGTTAAGGGCAAGGCTACCGCGACGCGGCGCTCCAAGCCGCACGCCCGCAAGGCCAGCCGCTCGAGCGCGCCTAGGAAAAGGACCAGGAAGACTACCAAACACGGGAAGGACAGCTGAGCCGTGGCCAGGTCGCTTTCGAAATACCGGTCTATGCGCGACTTCAAGTCGACGCCCGAACCCAAAGGATTGGTCAAGAAAACCAAGGGCCGGCTCTACATCATCCAGAAGCATGACGCGACGCGACTGCATTACGACTTCAGGCTTGAGCTGGATGGCGTTCTGCTGAGCTGGGCGGTGACGCGGGGGCCAAGCCTCAACCCCGCCGACAAGCGCCTGGCCGTGCATGTCGAGGATCACCCGGTGGCGTATGGCGGATTTGAGGGCGTGATACCGTCGGGCTATGGCGCCGGCACGGTGATGCTGTGGGATCGCGGCGAGTGGGCGCCGCAGGAGGACCCGCACGAAGGCTTGAAGAAGGGCAATTTCAAGTTCGTGCTGAACGGCGAGCGCCTGAAAGGGGGCTTTGCGCTGGTGCGGATGAAGCCCCGGCCCGGCGAAAAGTCGCAGCACGAGAACTGGCTGCTGATCAAGGAACGCGACCAGTGGGCCAAGGAGGACATGGCTGCGACTGAGGCGTGGGACACCAGTGTGAAGACCGGCCGCGACCTCGACCACATTGCGAGCGAGGGTGAGAGCTACAAGCGCGGCAAGACCTATTCGACGGTTTCAACCGGCAAGCGCGTGCGCGCCGCCTCGGTGAAGACAGCCAGGAAGGGAGCTGCGAAGCCATCGGCCGGAAAAAAGCTGCATCCGCCCCGGCCAAGCGGCCCAAGGGCCGCGCCGGGGTTCGTCGCTCCGCAACTCGCCACGCTCGATGACAGCCCGCCGCAAGGGGATGGCTGGATCCACGAGATCAAGTTCGACGGCTATCGCATCATCGCGGTTTTGAAGGGCGGCAAGGCCACGCTGTGGACCCGCAACCGCAAGGACTGGACTTATCGCTATCGCCGGATCGCAGACGCGCTGGAGGCGCTTGGCGTCCATGACGCGGTGCTGGACGGCGAACTGGTCGCGCTGGATGAAAAAGGACATGACGCCTTCTCGAAGATGCAGGCGGCCGCTGAAGACGATCGTATCCCGCTCGAATACAATCTCTTCGACCTTCTCAATCTTGATGGTCACGATGTTGCGCACCAGCCGCTCGTGGAACGGAAGGCCCTGCTGAAAGCGCTGTTGGCGCGTGCCCCGAAGACGCTGAAATTCTCCAGCCATATTACGGGGAATGGCGACAAGGTGCTGGCCTCGGCCTGCCGGCTCAAACTGGAGGGCGTGGTGTCGAAGCGGGTGGATGCGCCCTACGCCTCCGGACGGGGCCTCGACTGGATCAAGTCGAAATGCATCGGAAACGATGAATTCGTCATCGGCGGCTTCAAGACCTCGGACAAGGTTGGCCGGCCGTTTTCCTCGCTGCTGCTGGGGGAGCATGTCGGCGGCAGGCTGGTCTACCGGGGACGGGTGGGAACCGGCTTTGACGACGAGACTTTCGCGACCCTGAAGCGGAAGTTTTCCAGTCGAAGGCTGAAGACCAGCCCGTTCGACGACGAACCGGCCGAGGCGCGGCGCGGCGCCGTATGGCTGCGTCCAGACCTGGTGGCGCAGATCGCCTATCTGGAGATGACGCCGGACGGACGCCTTCGCCATCCCAGCTATCTGGGGCTGCGCGAGGACAAGCCGGCGAAGGATGTAAGGGCTGCCGCGTCCGGCAAGCGTCGAGCATCTGCATCAAATCGTTTTTGACCGGGCCGCGCCGCGATCTAGCTCAATCACGCGAGCGGATGGCAATCAGCGGGCAAAATGGGCGCACGCGCCAACTTGATCTATGTCGCAGCCGCGAGCCTGTCGGTCGGGTTCGTCGGCGCGGAGGCCGTGAGCCAGACACATTTTGCCAAGGCGCCCTATAGCAATCCTGAGCTATTTCGCGCCGAGCCGCTCTCGGCGTTCGAGCAGGCATTGCTGGCGCGCGATCGCAAGAAAGGCACGGCGCAGGAAAACCAGGTGCGCGAAACCGAAGGCGATAATTCGCGCGGCGTGGCGCTTGGCCGTGGCGACGCCGCCATCGTCGGGCTGTCCGTGACCGGACGGAAATATGGCGTTTCGCTCGATGGCACGGGCACGGTGCTGATCAAGAACTATCGATTCCTGGAGCGGCGCTCGAACGATCCGTTCGGGAGCGGGCTGATCCTGGGCCAGAAGACAAAGACGACAGGGGAAACCTGGCTTTCGAATGCGTGGATCGACCTGAAGGAGGCCGGCCCCAACCCCGATTACAGCCGCGCCAACAACGAAGCCGTGACGGTGGAGCGCGGCAACGCCCCGCTCAACATCCGGCGGACCGTGATGATCGGGGCGCAAGAATCCGGCCTCGACAACAAGGGCGATGTCCGGATCGACGCGTCCTTTATCGCGTCAGGTCACAGGCCGATGCGGATCTGGAACGGCGCAAGCGTGGTGATCGCCAACAGCACGGTGCTGGCTTTCCCCGGATTCAAGGGAGTCTGGTTTGGCGGCGGACAAGGTGTCGCGCGTCTGGACTACTACAACTGCCGCTTCGGACATGTCGGCGACCGGGCGGACCAGCTGAGCAGCAGCCTGCCGGACTGGATGGTGGCGAAGGACGAGGACGATCCGGTGACGCCGAGAGTGCGGAAGCTGGAGCGGGACCCATTTGACCGCGGGCCCGACAGTTTCTGGGTTCCAGCCAGCACGCCTGTGCCGACGGGATATCTGAAAGGCGCGAATTCATGACCCCTGCCGATGTCATTCCCTTCCGGCGCGGCGCGGCCTTCGGGTCCAGGAGGCGCATAGCGTTCGTCATCAATTCGCTGGGGCCCGGCGGCGCCGAGCGGGTGATGACCCATATCCTGCAGGCGACGCCGCACGGCGAATGGGAGCCGCATCTTGTCCTGCTTGACCAGGAGCCGGAACGCCGGACGCCGCCGGAGTTTGTACGGGTCCACCGGCTTAATTGCGGCGGCAGGCTGAAGCCCAGCGTGATCCAGTTACGCACTGCGCTGCAGGCGATCGAGCCGGATCTGGTTGTCAGCTTCCTGGTTCGCGCGAACGTGGCCTCGATCATTGTCGGCCGGAGCCTGGGTATCCCGGTCGCCGCCAGCGAGCGCTCGCAACTGACCACGCACCTTGCCGGCAAGTATCGTGGGATCAGGCATCTGGCCGCCTCGCTGGCGCCGCGCCTGACCTATCGGCAGGCTGATCGTTTCATCGCCTGCTCGGAAGGCGTGCGCAGCGATTTGATCCAGAATTTTGGCGTTGCGGCGGAACGTTGCGAGCAAATTCCCAACCCCTTTGACCTCGATCAGATCATGCGTGACGCCGCCGAACGCCCGGAACGCGAGCTGCCGCCACGGTTCATGGTCAGCGTCGGCCGGTTGGTGGAGAGCAAGGGTTTCGCCGACCTGATCGAGGCCTACGAGTTGATCCGGCCGGAACTGCCGCTGGTGATCCTGGGCGAGGGCCCTTCCCGGCCGGCGCTGGAGATGCAGGTTGCGGCAAGCGGGCTTGGCAGCCGGATCAGGTTCCTCGGCTATGCCCGCAATCCCTTTGCCGTTGTCGCGCGAGCCGAGCTTTTTGTATCAGCCTCGCACTGCGAAGGGTTTCCGAATGCGATGGTAGAGGCGATGGCGCTCGGCCTGCCGGTCGTGGCGACCGACTGCCCGTCAGGCCCGGCTGAAATCCTCGACGGCGTGGAAACCGTGAAGGCAACCGGAATTCATGCTGGAAAATATGGCGTGCTGACCCCGATGAAGCGCCCCGATGTGTTGGCGCGGGCGCTGGCGCTGATGGCTGACGCCAGATCGCGCGAGCGTTTCTCGCACCTGTCGCGGCTAAGGGCGCAGGAATTCAGGCTGGACCGCGTCACGGAACGGTACTGGCAGTCGTTCTCGGCCGTCCTGAACGGATCAGGCGACGTCAGGACGCGGGAGCGGATGCCGCTGGACGCTGCGGGCGGACGCGCCTGACCAGGATGTCGCGATGGCGGCGCGCTACCGTCTCCCAGTCGTTCTCCTCCAGGATCTGCAACCGGCGTGAGCAGCGTAGCCGGGCATAGTCGCCCGTCGCCAGCGCGGCCGCCAGCGCGCCGGTATTCCCGCAAGGGAAATAGCTTGCCGCGTCGAGCTCGACCTCAAGGTGAGGCTCGATGTCGGACACCAGCATCGGCGTATCGGCCGCCAACGCCTCGAGAACAACCATCGCGAAGCCTTCGAGATGCGAGGGATGCAGGAAAAGCGCGGCCTGGCGGTAGAGGGCGCGCACCTCCTCTGCCGGACGGGCCCCAGCAAAGATCACGTGCTGTGACGCCGAGGTCATCAGCGACGCGCTGTAGCCATCGTCGCCCATCGAGCCGCCGACGATTAGAAGCTTCATTCCTGCAGGACGCGCGAGTTGGAAGGCTTCGATCGCTTCGTGAAAGCCCTTGGTCGGGTCCAGGCGGCCGACGCAAAGGATATAGCGGCGTGGCTCCACGCCTAGGGACGCCAGCAAGCCGTCGGACGACGGCTGGGCGGCTTTTGCCGGAGGAGCGCCGTTGCGGATGGTGATGAAGCGGTCTCGATCCTGGGGGAACTGCCCCGACATGCGATGCTCGATGGTGCGGCTGACGCAGATCACCCCATCGGCATACTTGGCCAGCATCCATTCGCCGGCCTTGAGGAAGCCACGGCCCAGACGGCCCCATTTGGGCCGCTCGTAGTCTGCGGCGTGGTGGGTGGCGATGACGCGGAAGCCGAGCAGTCTCGCCAACGGCGCAAAGAAGCCGGGACCTATGGCGTGCAGGTGGATCACGTCGGGGTGCAGGAAGAGCCGCGCATAAAGAATGGCGAGCGGTGTATGCACCAGCGTCTCCAGTCCCTTCATGCGGGGCGCCCAAAGCGTCAGCACGCGAACATTCGAGAAGCGGCCGGGCCTGGCATAGCCGCTGCGGCCGATGACCACGATGTCGAGGTCCTCGTCCAGCCGGGCAAGGCGTGGATAGAGGTGCTCGCAGTGGGTTTCGATGCCGCCCATGACGTCGGGAATGCCGCGTAGGCCGATGGCGCAGATTTTCATGTCGAGGGATCCGGCAAGGACGGGCTGTTGGCCCGGACGATCGAGACCTGGGAATTGCCCGGCGCGCGATGGATGCTGAGGATGGCTTCGGCGGTCGGCCTGGGGCGCAGGATGGGCGGGGTGCGGCGACGCACCAGGTCGGGCGCGAGGCAGATCGTGTAGCCGCAGACTATTCCGTAGAGGATCAATCCTTCGATCTGCCAGAACGGCATGGTCGCCATGTTGAGCAGCACAAAGCCGATATGCGTACACAGCATGTGGCCCCGCATCGCCCAGTCGCGGATGCGGAAACAGCGGGCGATCATGGCGATCCAGATGAGGACGATGAGGATCGCACCGGCGAGGCCGAATTCGTAAAGGTAAGACACCAGGGTGTTGTGGGCGTAGATGCCGAATTCGTCTTCCCAGGAATCCGGCCCGAAACCGAGCAGAAGGTGGCGGTCATCGCCCGCTGAATATTCGTCGAGATAGCGGTTCCAGATATAGAGCCGGCCGGACAGCAGCTTGCGTTCCGCCGTGGTGAATTCTTCGGGCGGGCGGATCAGGTCCTGGCTATGATCCGACACCACGGACAAGTCGGACATCCGGTCGGCAATGACCATGTTGGCGGTGATCACGCCGCCCGTCATCACCATCAATCCGATCAGGCTGACAACGATCCGCTTTCCCCGGCCGATCGACTGGGCGACGCCAAACACGAAATAACCAAAGGCGATGGGCGTGAGGGCGATCAGCGAGGTGCGGTAGTTGGCGGCGAATACGCCCGCGACGCAGGCCGCCAGGAGGAACATCCGCACCAGCATGTTCAGGCGCCGCGCCAGGGAGGCGACGGCAAAGCAGGTCACCAGGACGACCGAGAACGCCGCCTCGTGGTTGTAGCCGCCAATGTAGGAAACAGAGCCGTCGCTCTCCGTCGCCTTGCTCACACCCAGCCCCAGCGACAGCGCCTGGTAGACCAGTGGGGGAGCAAACGCCCAGAGTAAGAGCCCAAGGATTCGGGCATCGCCGTCTCGCCGGATGCAGTCCTGCACCGCCAGCAGCACGATGAAGAAATAACCCCACTTCAGGAGCGTCTCGAAGGTTGGCTCGTAGACGCTGTTGATGAGGCCGCTGGCGATGATCACGCCCAACAGCGTGAGGACGACGGGGAAGCGCCCGATCTGGCCGAGCCGCGGCCAGAGGATTATTCCGCCGGCACAGCATACGGCCAGCGAGGCCATGGCGTTGATGCTGACCCCGCCGACCGAGACATAGGTTATCTCGTGATAGGCTTGGAGGACGTAGCGCAACCACACGATGACCAGCAGAAGCCGGCCCGACGCGTGCGGTGTCTTCATGACGGCGCGAATGAGAAGCAGAAAGAGGATCATCGTCGCCGGATGCAACGCCATAGGCGGCAGCGCTCGGGAAACTCCATCCAACATCTACTGGCGCCCGCTGACTTTCCCCCGGTGCCGGTCGGAGCGGCGGCAACACGATCCCCACCGAAGCGCCGCCGCGCCCGGACGTCACGATGCGGATATGACCCGGCGCCTTCGCCCATCAATGTGCGGTGATGGTGAATTGGCCGCGCGCTGCGCATGGCAGATCATTTGATCCAGCGCTGACGCATTCACGCTCTCCGTGTGCGGATCATGGGCGCCGCGGCTTATATCCCAACCGGCAGCGGACGGGCCGGGAACCACAAACCACAGGCGGCGTTGGACGCGGGATAATCGGGGCGAAGGCGGACAGTCACACAAGCACTGGCGCCGGGGCAGACTTCAGCAGTCAGAGTGTTGTCATGAACGAAGTGAACATGGGCCTTCTCGTGCGTCGCGAGACCCGCCGGGCGATCGCCCAGGTGATCGAGTCGCCCGTGGAATATCCAAACGGCTATCCGCAAGGGAACGAGCCGCCCGCCGGCAACGGATTCCTCAATGTGCTGGCGATGCTGCGCCGGCGCATCGGCCTTGTGGCCGGCGTGTTCGGCGGCGTGATGGCGATCGGGCTCGCGTTCACCTTGCTTCAGACGCCGACCTACACCTCGACAGCATTGCTGGTGATCAATCCCAACCCGGACCAGATCGTGCCGGACAAGCAGCTGTCCAATTCGCGGGGCGATGCGACGGCCGTGGACTCCGAGATCGAGGTGCTGAAATCGCCGGCCCTTTCGGCCCGGCTTGTCAACGAACTCCATCTCGCGGCGGATCCGGACTGGAACAGCGAGTTGAAAAAGAGCAGCGCCACGCCTGCGGTCGGGCAAGCGCCTCCGGGCGCGGTGGTCGATGCGGTCTCCGAGGCGATGAAGGTGCGCCGCCGCGGCCTCAGCAATGTGGTCGAGGTCGCCGCGGAGTCGAAATCGGCGGACCAGGCCGCGCAGATGGCCAATGGCCTGGCCAATATCTACTTGAAATCGCTGGCCGAAGCCCGGTTTGACACGTCCGAGAAAGCCAATGGCTGGCTGAAGGACCGCCTCGGCGAGCTGCGCAGCGAGGTTCAGCAGAAACAGGCGGCCGCCCAGGCCTATCGCGCCCAGCGCAACCTCCTGACCGCCTCCGGCGTCAGCCTGGTCGAGTCCCAGGTCGCGCAGATCCAGAGCTCGCTGCTGCAGACGCGCGCCGAATACGCCCAGAAGAAAGAGGAATACGAGCAGCTTTCCGGCATCTCGAACGCAGGCAAGACGGTCGCGACGCTGAACAGCGCCAATGACGCCATGCGGGACCTGATCTCCAAGCAGGCGGAAGTCACCCAGAAAATCGCGAATATGCAGAGCCGCTATGGCCCGTCCTATCCGCCCTTGCAGGCGGCGATGGATGAGAAAGCCGCCATCGACGCGCGCGTCGCCGACGAAATGAAGCGGGCGGCGGGCAAATCCAAGGTCGAGCGTGACACCGTCGCCGCCCGGCTCAATGCGCAGGAAGCCGAACTCAACACCCTGCGCGGCCAGCTGGTGAGCGGCAATTTCGACGAGGTGCGGCTGCATGCGCTGGAAACCGACGCGCAGTCGGCTGAGTCGGTCTACGAGAATTTCCTGCAGCGCTATCATGAGATAGCACGCGAAGGGATGATGACCGGTGTCGGCGCGCGGCTGCTGTCGGCCGCACAGCCGGAGCGGATACCCACCTCGCCTCACCTGTTGCTGAACGGGGCGCTGGTGCTGGCCGCAGCCCTGGTGCTGGCGGTCCTGGCCGGGCTGCTGGCCGAGCAGTTCCGCGGAACGGTCGAAACGACGGATGAAGTGCAGCAGCGCGTGGGCGTGAGGGCGCTGGTCGCCGTGCCCTCCCTCACAGGGCGAGACCTGAAGCACATCCCCAGCCGCAACCGGTCGCCCACCGCCTACCTTCTGACCAAGCGGCTGTCGCAGTTTGCCGAGGCGTTTCGCGTGCTGCAGACGGCGATCAAGCTCGCCAACACGCCGCGCACCAAGGTGGTGGCGATCACCTCGGCCATGCCGGGCGAAGGCAAGACAACGATCTCGTTGGGCCTGGCGCGGGTGGCTGCGATGGGCGGGCAGAGCGCCATAATAGTCGACTGCGACGTGCGCATGCGCTCGGTCAACAAGGTGCTGGGCATCGAACCGGAACAGGGCCTGCAGCAGGTGCTGGCGGGCGAGAAGAACTGGCGCGACGTGGTGGGACGCGACGAGGCGTCTGGCGCCCATGTCCTTCCGGCGTCAGGCCTGACCAACAAGGACATCTTCACCACCGGCGCAATGGAAAGCCTGATCGACGAACTGTCCAAGCAGTACGACCTTGTGGTGCTGGACTGCGCGCCGGTGTTCGCCGTGGCGGAGACGCGGCTGATCGCAAGCCTTGCCGACAGCGTCGTGGTTGCGGCGCGGGCGCGGCGCACGCCGGCCAAAGCACTGGCGGCGGCGATCGCACAGCTGGAGATCGGCGGCGCGAATGTGCTTGGCGTGGCGCTGAACCGCGTCAACCTGCGGCGCGGGCGGCGGTCGTTCTATGACGGCCTCTACTATTCGAAGGCGTTCTCGGGGTACTATACCCGCGAGGCCTGAGGCGATCGCAGAAAAGATTTCGGCCCCGCGCTCGTCGAGCCGGGGCCGTTTGTTTCGATACCTGTTCAGGAGCGCGGCTAGAAGGCGTTGGCGTCCTTGGCGAGCACTCTGGCGGTGCGCAGGATGATGCCGATGTCCATCTTCCATGACCAGCCCGAGACGTAGCCGAGGTCGAAGGTCGTGCGCTGGAAGATCTTGTCCTCTGTGTCGGTAGGTCCGCGGGCGCCGGAGACCTGGGCGAGGCCGGTAATGCCGGGGCGGGCGCGATGACGGCCGGCATAGCGGCGGTCGAGCGTCGAGAAATGGCGGTCGTGCGCCAGGGCGTGCGGGCGTGGGCCGACGATCGACATGTCGCCCATCAGCACGTTGATCAGCTGGGGCAGCTCGTCGATGCTGTATTTGCGGAGGATTTTTCCCAGGGGCGTGGTGCGGTCATCGCCCTTCTTCGCCTGGGCGATCGAGCGGCTCTCGCAGGACCGCATGGTGCGGAATTTCAGGATGTAGAAGGGCCGGCCCTGGTAGCCGCCGCGCCGCTGGTGGAAGAGGCCCGGGCCGCGGCTTTCCAGCCTGACCGCCGCCCACACGGCAAGGAGAGCCGGAGACAGCAGCACCAGGGCGCCGCCGGCGGCGAGGATGTCGAAGGCGCGTTTGGAAACGCCGCCCACGACATGGTCGTTGCGGCTGGGCTGGCATGCGCGATGAAGCTTGGCGATCGGCGGCGGATCGAAAGCGGCGTGAACGAGTTCGGCCGGCGCGGGCTTGGGGCTGCGGCCCAGCACGGCGGCGTCCGCCCCGAGGGACGCTGTCTGTCCAAATTCCATGAAAGCCCTCGAGGTGTTCGCGCGCCCAACCAACGATCGCCAACGCGCGCGCGCGAGGCGTGTTCCGGGTGATGTGAGGAAGGCGCTTCATTTGATGGCTTTGGCGCACGCGCCCTTTTCCGCAGCGGAGGTCCGTCTAGCTCTTAGCGTGGTTGTTTGGGACGATCAGTATGAAGATCATTCAGCTTGTGATTTGCGGCGCGCTTCTGGCCCTGTGCAGGTGTGCGACAGAAACTCCGTTGCCGGACGGAAATGGCGCCTACGCCATCGACAAGGGCTACGAATACAAACTCGGGCCCGGCGACAAGGTTCGGCTTACGGTGTTTGGCGAAGAGCAGTTGTCGGGCGAATTCCTGGTCGGCAATGACGGCAGCGTGGCCGTGCCGCTGGTCGGTGAAGTTCGCGCCGGAGGTCTTTCGCCCGTCGCTTTCCAGAATGCGGTCGAGGCCAAGCTGACCGAGACGGGCATGGTGAAGGCGCCGCGCGTGAGCGCCGACGTCGTGTCCTACCGGCCGTTCTACATCCTGGGCGAGGTGAACAAGCCGGGCCAGTATCCGTATGTGATCGGCATGACGCTGACGAAGGCGGTGGCGACAGCCGGCGGGTTCACCTATCGCGCCAATGGCCAGACCGTTTATGTGACGCGCGAAGGCCAGACGCGCGAGACGCCGCTGTCGATGACGGCCGCGACCTGGATCGGTCCTGGCGACACGGTGCGGGTCGGCGAGCGGATGTTCTAGACGCACCCTCTCCCTCAGGCCGGTGGGACACCGCCTGGGATGCTGTGTCTTGGCTCAAGCCTCTGGGCTTTTGGCCAAGACGAGGGGTGCGCCTCCGGACAGGTGGAGGGCGTGGGGACGCGGGGGTGATCCCGCGTGGGGTAGTCCTGCTCACCGCCTTGCGGCGGGATCGCTCGTTAGGTTACGCGGGCTCCGCGTCCCCCGTCTCGTGCT
>DASZSI010000188.1:0-21361 GCA_035548775.1 Hyphomonadaceae bacterium | reverse complement strand
GGGCCGACGTAGCCGAGGCAGGTAAGCCTCCCCTCCACTTCCGACGTGTGCGGTCTGGTGAATCATTCGAGCTGAGCGGCGCGGTTAGCGCTGTTTACGAATCGGACTCGGCTACGCAGCCTTACAGACTAGGTGTCTTCCGCCACGGGCAAGCGATGCAACTCTTCTTAGGCTGGAAGGATTCCGACATGGGTGTGATGGGAGCCCACGGCGAGCGCGTCGACTGTGATTGATCGAATTTCATCGATCGGGTTCCGGCGATTGAAACCATCCTTGCGTAGTCTCAGGCGCGATACTGCCTGGATGGACGCCTATGAAGGTTGGGACGGATTCGAGCGGACTGATCGCGCTCGTCGGCGATGCGCCGCATGCCTGGACGATGGTCAATGCACTGCGCAAGCGCTTTGGACCGATCTGGGTGATCGTCGAGAAGGGCGAGCCGGCCTCGAAGTTCTGGGAGCGCCGGAAGAAGAAGCTGGGCGCTCCGGCAGTCTATTCGATGAAGGCGGCGGCCCTTGCCGCCAAGGTCACCAAGCCGATGTCGCGTTCGCGCCTTGCCGAGCTGCAGGGCGAGTGCGACGCGACGCCGGTAACCGACTTCACGCGCATCGACGTCGACAGCCTCAACAGCGAGGAGGCGATCAATCGCATCCGGCTGCTGAAGCCGAAGGCGGTGTTCGTCGCCTCGACCGGCATGCTGCGCAAACCGCTGTTGGAGGCGTGCGGATGCCCGGTGGTGAACTATCATTCGGGCGTCAACCCGGCCTATCGCGGCATCAATGGCGGCTATTTCGCGCTGGCCAATGGCGAGCCGGAGAATTTCGGCGTGACGCTGCACCTGGTGGACCTGGGCGTCGACACCGGGCCGGTGCTGGCGACCAACCGCATCCCGGTCGCGGCGAACGACAATATGCAGACCTACATGACTCTGATGGCCGCGAAGAGCCAGGACATGGTCGCCGACACGATGGCGAAGGTGCTGGCCGGAGAGGCAAAGCCCCTGCCGCCCAGCACCCTGCCCTCGAACCAGTACTACGCGCCGACGCTGGGCCAGTACCTGAAGCATGGCCTGACGCGCGGCGTGTGGTAGGCGCTCAACGCACGCGGCGCGCGGCGAGCCTGCCATAGACGGCGCAAGTCGAGACCGTGAAGTTCGCCAGCGCAACGGCGTAGATCGTCGTGGTCGAGGCCAGCGACACGCGGTAGGGCGGCACGGCGAGCGTGATGAGGCCGCCTGAGACGCCGGCGCCTGGGACCATGGCCGCCGTCGTGAAGTCGGCATAGGCGCCAGGCGTTGCATCCAGTGTCGCGCTGACCTGCGAGATGTTGGCGAACAGGCGCGTGATGCTGGTCGTCGAGCCGAAGTTGAAGATGCCGAGCAGCGACACGTCCCAGTCGCCGGCGGTGAGGGAGATGCTGGTGATGTTGGCGACGGCGGCGCTGGTCAGCGAAACCTGCGATCCCACGACCACGGTGGACGCCACGATCTCGCCGAGATAGCCGGCCGACGCGTTGTCATTGGTTGCGGTTCCCTTGCCGACAAGCTGCGCGTTCACGGTCTGCGCGCCGGACCAGGCGTTGGCGCCGTTTAGCAGCGGGACATTCGCTCCGCTGGTTCCGGTGTTCTGTGTCGCCGCTGTGCCGAGACCGAGTGTTGTTCGCTGGGCGGAAGCATCGGCGTCATCGATCAGGGCGCGGCCGGCGGCAGTGCAGGCGACCTCCTCCGCCGCGCCGGCGCCGGACGAGGCGCGGCCAAGTAGTTTGTCGGTTGCCGAGACGGTGAGAATCTTCGCCGCCGGAAAGCCGACCCATGCCGAGCCGCTGTAGGCCACGAGCTGGTCGGTGTCTTTCACATAGGCGAGCCAGCCTTCGCGCGGCGTGATCTCGACCCATGCGCCGTCGCGATAATAGCCGAGCGAGTCGTTGGCGAAGGCGGACCAGTCAGCGCCGGTCTTGCCGGCGGGGATGATATAGACCGCGCCATCGACGGGACTTGCCGGTTGGGACGCGGTAGAGGCGGAGGTGACGGAAAGCTGGACGATCGCGTCAAGCTTGCGGAGAGTCTCGTTGACGGTGACGTGCTTCTGGGCCTGCCCAACGGCGAGGTACGGAAGCAACAGGTTTGTGGTGTTGCTCATCCGGCATGGTGTGCGCCGGCGCGAAGAGGGCGGGAAAAGATCGGTTGGAATCCGACCGGTTTCCCGCCCTGACCGTCTTGAAGTGGCGGACTTTTCCGAATGAGGCCCGCGGCGCAGGTCCGCCGGATCAGGCGGCGGCGCGGTAGAGCGCGAACTCCTCGGTGACAGCTTTTGCCGCGGCCGGGCGGGCGAAGACCCGCTTCTGGTGCGCCTGCAGGTTGGGATAGTCCGACAGCTGGATCGGCGTCGCCTGCAGCCAGTTGGTCGCCACCGCGAGATAGGCGTCGGCCACCGTGAAGCTTTCGGTGAGCCATTGCCGGCCTTCCATCGCCTTGTCGACATGGGCGAGCGCCTTGCGCGCCCGCTCAAGCGCGTAGGCTTTCACCGGCTCGGGCGTCGTGGACGACAGGATGGCGCCCATGTTGGCGACATGGATTTCCGAGTTGATGAAGCCGAGCCATTTGCGCATGCGCACACGTTCTTGCCCCTTCGGGGCAAGCGCGGCTTCGGGCTTGAGATCGGCGATGTATTCGAGGACGGCGACGTTTTCGGTGAGCAACTCGCCGTCGTCGAGTTTCAGCGCCGGAACCTGGCCGCGGGCATTGATGGCGAAATAGTCGTTTCCTTCCGGCGTCTTCTTGTCCTTGACGCGGATGTAGTTGACGGGAAGACCCGCCTCATAAAGTGCGATGCGGGAGGCGAGCGAACAGGCCAGCGGGGAGAAATAAAGGTCCATGGGGAGGCTCCTCCTGTTTGCCGTCTCTCTGGGGTTTGCGGTCTTCTGAAGAGACGTGTGAGAAAGACGTTTCGGTGCGGGCTCGTATTTTGTACCGCAATGCATAGAATAACGGCCAAGGCCGGGCGTCAAGGATTTTATTCGAAGTGGTACAAAAAACTTCAGGGGAACCGGAAAAGGCGCGGCGCGGGCGTCCGCGCGCCTACGACCCCGGCGCGGCGCTAAAGGCTGCACGCGACATGTTCTGGCTTAAGGGCTATGCCGCGACATCGCTGGACGACATTGTCGGGGCGACCGGCATGAACCGGCCGTCGCTCTATGCCGCGTTCGGCGACAAGGAGGCGATCTACCTCGCCGCGCTGAAGATGCAGGGGGAACTTCTGGTGGCGCAGGTGGCGGCGGCCTGCGCGCTGCAGATCAAGATCAAGGCGTTCGCGACCCTGTTCTTCGAGCGGTGCATCGACAGCTATCTCCAGGGCGCAGCGGGCGCGCGCGGGTGTTTCCTGGTCGGCACGGCGCTGACCGAAAGCCTGACGCGCGGAGATGTCGGCGACGTCGTGCGCGATGCGTTCGGGCGCGTGGATGACCTGCTGGAGCAGCGCTTCCGCCAGGCCAGGAAGGCCGGCGAGATCGACAAGGGCGCCGACCCCAGGGCGCTGGCCCATGTGGTGTCCTCGACCATGCACCAGATGGCGATCTTCGCGCGATCGGGCGAATCGCGGGCGAAGCTGGAAGCGCGGGCGGCTCTTGCGATGAAACTGCTGGGGCTGTGAACTGGCGGCCGATCCTGCAGGGAGCGCCGCCATGTTTCACCTGTCGACCCGAGCCAAGAGTTTCGCGGACGCCTTCAACGGCCTGGGCTTTGTTGCACGCACGCAGGCGAATTTCCGCATCCACGCCTTCATCGCGCTGCTGGTTACCGGCGCAGGCCTGGGCCTGCACGTTTCGAGCGATGCGTGGCGCTGGCTGATCCTGGCCATGGCGCTGGTGCTGATCGCCGAGGTCTTCAACACGGCGTTCGAACACCTGTGCGACGTGGTGCAGCCGGACCTGCATGCGTCGGTCAAGGCCGCCAAGGATATCGCTGCCGGCGCGGTCCTGTTGTCGGCCATCGCCGCAGCCGGCGTCGGCGCGCTGGTGTTCTGGCCGTATGTTGCTGGGTGGCGCTAGGCTTCAGGCGGGCACGTGCTCCCGGTCGCGGACCCAGACCGAAAGCAGCCATTTTTCCCCGCTGGTCGTCGCCCTGCCCTCATGCAGCGTGCGCGGATCGATCTTTCCGTCGGGCGTGACGTTGTCGAAAGCCAGGAGGCCGCCTGCGCCTGCCTTGAACCGGGTCTCGAGTTTTGGAAAGCCGGTCTCGCCGCCTTCGAACCCGTCGTTGAGATAGACAAGCGCGGTGCGGATGCGCTGGCCGCCCCATTCGATCTGCTGACGGAAGGCCGCAACCGACGGATCGAAATAGTCCCAGTGCGGCGTGTAGCGCTCGCCGGGGGCATAGTGCAGGACCTGCGGCGGCTCCTGGTGCAGGAGAGGGGCGCCAACCGCGACGGCGACGCGCGCCCGCGCAACCTGGAAGACCAGGTCGGTCTCGAACAGGGTGAACCCGGCGCTGGCGTTGGTGCGGATGTCGTGGGCCCGGCTGCCCCCGCCCGGATCGAAAACCGGCGCGCGGTGAAGCTTTGGCCGCGCGCTTTCCATCAGCCAGCGGCACATGATCTCCGGGAAAAGCTTTTCGGTGATCGCGATGCGTGGAGAGGCGAGGCGCGTTTCGGCAGGGATCGGCTGCAGGAACTTTTCGATGTCGGCTGGCCCTGTGATGCCCATCGTCTCGAAGACGCGAAACTGCGTGGCGGAGGCGGCATGGCCGTTCTTCGCGGCAGCCTGAAGCGCGGCCCAGGCTTCTGACCAGCTCTGCTTGCGGCCAATGCCGGTTGCGGCCAGCACGCACACGCGGCGCTGGGCTTCGGCAAGGCCTGCCTTAGCAGCCGCCTCGATCCATTGTGCCCCGTCGGTTGGCCGCTGGGGCGCCTTGAAGCCGGTGATCAGCCTTTCGCCCAGCAAGGTCGCCGACGGCAGGTGGCCGCCGCGCGCAAGCTGCAGCAGCCAGGTCAGCGCCTCCTGGTCCCGCCCGCCGCGGTCCAGCGCTGCAAACAGGTGCAGCGTGGCCTCGAGGTCGCCCTTGGTCGCACGGGCGTGCAGGTCGACAAGCTCCTGCGTGTTGGGGGATTGGGACAGCTCCATGGCCTTGAACCTAACAGGGCGAGGCCGGCCAAGGAAGCTTGCCGCACACGGCCACGACGCGCATATAGCCGGGCATGAGCACGCCCCGCACCCTCTACGACAAGATCTGGGACGCCCACGTCGTCCACACCGACAAGGCGAGCGGGGAAAGCCTGCTTTATATCGACCTGCACCTTATCCATGAGGTGACGAGCCCGCAGGCGTTTGCGGGGCTGAAGGCGCATGGCCGCAAGCTGCGCCGGCCGGACCTGACGCTGGCCGTGGCCGATCACAACACGCCGACGGAGGGCCAGAGCCTCGGCATGGCGGGCGTGAAGGACCCCGAGGCGCGCGAGCAGCTGGAAACCCTTGCCCGCAATGTGAAGGAATACGGCATCGAATTCTTCCCGATGGGCGATCATCGCAACGGGATCGTGCACGTGGTGGGGCCCGAACAGGGCCGCACCCAGCCGGGCCTTACGATTGTCTGCGGCGATTCACACACATCGACCCATGGTGCGTTCGGCGCGCTGGCGCACGGCATCGGCACGAGCGAGGTCGAGCATGTGATGGCGACGCAAACGCTGCGCGCGCGCAAGATGAAGAACATGGCCGTGAGGGTCGAAGGGCAGTTCAGGCCGGGCGTGGGCGCCAAGGACCTGGCGCTGCACCTCATCTCCATCATCGGAACTAATGGCGGCGCTGGGCATGTGATCGAATACATGGGCTCGGCCATCCGCTCCATGTCGATGGATGCGCGCATGACGCTGTGCAACCTGTCGATCGAGGGCGGCGCGCGGGCGGGCCTCATTGCTCCGGACGAGACGACGTTCACCTGGATGAAGGGCCGGCCATCGGTTCCCAAGGGCGGACAATGGGAGACGGCTGTCCAATCCTGGAAGACGCTGCATTCGGATGACGGCGCGCCCTGGGACGAGGTGGTCGAGATCGAGGCAGGCGATGTCGCCCCGACCATCACCTGGGGCACCAGCCCGGAACAGGCGGCCCCGATCACCTCGAAGACGCCGGTGCCCTCGCAGATTGCCGATCCGGTGAAGCGCGAGGCGGCGGAGCGGGCGCTGGCCTATATGGGCCTTGAACCAGGGCAGAAGCTGGAAGGCGTGAAGATCGACCGCGTGTTCATCGGCAGCTGCACCAATTCGCGCATCGAGGACCTGCGCGCGGCCGCCGAGATCGCCAAAGGCAAGCACGTTGCGGCGGGCGTGCGTGCGATGGTCGTGCCGGGCTCGGGCCTGGTGCGAGCGCAGGCTGAAGAAGAAGGGCTCGACGAGATTTTCCGCGAAGCGGGCTTTGAATGGCGCGAGCCGGGATGCTCCATGTGTCTCGGCATGAACCCCGACATTCTCAAGCCGGGCGAGCGCTGCGCCTCGACCTCGAACCGCAATTTCGAGGGCCGGCAGGGCCGCGGCGGCCGCACGCACCTGATGAGCCCAGTGCTGGCGGCGAAGGCGGCGCTCAAGGGCGAGATCACGCTCTGAGATATCGGAGACCCCTGTGTCGAACATGAAACTGCCCATCACCGGCGGCTGCGCTTGCGGGGCGGTGCGCTACACGGCTTCGGCGGCGCCGGTCGTGACGCGGCAGTGCTGGTGCAGGATGTGCCAGTATTTCGGGGCGGGCTCGTCGACGGTGAACGCCGTGTTCCGCACGGCTGACGTGAACATGACAGGCGCCGTGAAGTATTTCCGGTCGCAGGCGGACTCGGGGAACATGCTGGTGCGTGGATTTTGTCCCGCTTGCGGAACGCCTCTCACCAGCCAGGCCGAGGTGCGCCCGCATCTGCTGATTCTGCGGACGGGAACGTTCGACGATCCCTCCATCGTCAAACCTGCGATGGAGATCTGGACGGCCTCCGCCCCGGAGTGGGCCTGTCTCGATCCCGACTTGCCGCAGGTGGCTGGACAACCGCCGCCGGCGGCGTGATGCTGCGGAAGAGACGTGGGATGGGCGCGGCGAATTAACCTTTGGAGCGGCGCCGCCTTTTTTCGGCCCAGTTTGGCAGGCTTTCACTCAGCCCCAAGGGTCGCAGCCGGGAATCTGAATGAAACGTCTCCTGCTCGCCCTCCTGTTGGTCGTCGCCGGCGCTGCGATGTTCCTCGGGCCTCCCCTGCGCGCCGCCTTCGCCTCAACCCATGTCGACATCACGCTTGGCCGGGCGGAACTGCACCCGACCTCGCAGGCGCTGAACTTCCTCTTGAAGCCGCCGACCGACGACAAGTTCGGCAAGGAAGTGAAGCTGTGGGCGACCTACTACCACATGCCGACCGTGCGGCCCGCCGCGCAGAACATCGCCGCCGCCAAGCCGCTGCTCGGTCGGAACGGCAAGGCGATCTCCCCGCCCCTGTCCATCGCCGACTGGTGCGATGCGGCCATGCAGGGTTCGGTGTGGGTCGACAATGGCGAGGATGAACCGACAGCGTACATGTATGTCGACTCGGGCGGACCCGACCAGGTGGCGTGCGACCGGCATTTCGGCGACCTTTCCGACACCATCAAGGTCGCGACGCGCCACGCGCGCTTCGTTCCCTTCCACCACCCCAAGGCGTGCGATGTGCGCGCCATTCCGCTGATGGCGTTTCGCACCGTCGCGGTGGACCCGGCCGTGTTCCGCATCGGCACGGTGCTCTACATCCCCTCGCTGCGCGGCAAGGGCTTCTGGCTGGACGGCCAGCTCTACGCCCATGACGGCTATGTCGTGGCCAGCGACACGGGCGGAGCGATCGAGGGCAACCACATCGACATGTTCGTGGCCAACGCCAACGTGGCGCCCTTCCCGGAGACCGTGCACTCCAATCCGCGCGGCACGTTCCAGGCCTTCGTGGTGGACAAGGACGATCCGGCCGCCATCGCCCTCAAGGCCGCCAACGAGGAGGTCTGCCGCGACAGCGACCGGCCCGGCCGCAAGCTGAAGCGCACCGCCGCGCCAGGCAGCATCTGACCTTCAAGAAAATCAGGCTGTAAGACTTCCGTAATGCCTTGGGCGCTTTCGCTGTGCTGGTGAAGACATTCGACCGCCTCTTTCCGGGAGAAGCGTCGCGTCTATCTCCTGAAGGAGGGCGCGAAGGCGATGCTGCGTCCGAATTTGCTCCCGAGTCCGGCAGGGATGTCGTGCTGAGGCGTTTCTCGTTCGCTCTGGTGTTTGGCCTCACGGCCTGTGCAACCGCATCGACCTTGCCGATTCCGCCCCGCCCGGTAGCGCCCACACCCTATGCTCTCGCGATGGATTTCAGGCTGGAGGCGCCCGCGCCCAGATCCCTGGGTCCCGACCTCAAACTCTGGGCGACGCACTATCACACGCCTGAGTTTCATCCCGCGCCAGCCGGGACCGAAGACGTGTTTCCGCTGCTGAACCGTGAGGGCGCGGCGATTTCGGCCCCGCTGCGCCGGGTCGACTGGTGCGCCGCGGCCCTGCAGGGATCGGTGTCGGTGAAGACCCGGTCGAAGACATCCGCCTATGTCTTCATCGATGACGACGGCCCGGAGCAGGCGAACTGCGACGACCAGCTGGGCAACCTGCCGGATGGCGTGAAGCGCGCGACGCGGCGTGCCCGGTTCAAGACCGTGGGGCATCCGCTCGGCTGCGGGGTGCGTGACATTCCGCTTCTGCCCTTCCGCACCGTGGCGGTCGATCCGGGCGTCATTCCGATCGGCAGCGTAGTCTATGTTCCCGAATTGCGCGGTATCGCCTTCAGGTTCGAGGGCGAGACCTATGTGCATGACGGCTACCTGTTCGCGGGCGATCGCGGCGGGGCGATCCACGGCCGGCATGTCGACGTGTTCATGAGCAGCGACGATGCGGGTCCGTTCGAAAGCCTGTTTGCGTCAACGTCAGCGCACACCTTTTCGGCCTTCATCGTGGCTGACGATGATCCTGCAGCAGAAGCAGTCCGAGCCAGCCAATCCGGACGCTGCGAAGCCGCGCAATAGTCCCTGCTCACGGCGGGTTGAGCCATCCCCTCTGGACAGCGCGTGCCGCGCGACGGCACAAAGCCGTCGATAACAAACGTCGGCCCAAGCCAACGTGGGGAGAGACCGGGATGAAACGCCTTCTGCTAGCCAGCACGATTCTGTTCGCCGCCGCCTGCGCAAGCCAACAAGCAGAAGCGCCGAAGCCGGACGCCAAGCAGGTTGCCGCTGCCGCGCCTGCACCGGCGCCAGCGCCGGTAGCGGTCGCGCCGCCACCGCCTGCCCCGCCCGCGCCCCCGCCGGCGCCGCCCGCGCCTCCACCGTTGGTCCACACCGACTATTCGAACCAGGCCAACTGGCTGTGCATGCCCGGCAAGAAGGACAATGCCTGCGACGCCAATATCGACGCCACGATCATCAAGGCGGACCTGTCGACCACGGTCGAGAAGTTCAAGGCCGACCCGAACGCGCCGATCGACTGTTTCTACATCTACCCGACGGTGTCGCTGGACCCCTTCACCGAGTCCGACCTGATCCCGAACAATGAAGAGCTCAACGTGGTGAAGAGCCAGGTCGAGCGGCTGGGCGTGCGCTGCAAGGTCTATGCGCCGATGTATCGCCAGTTCACGCTCGGCGCGCTGCGCGCGCGTCAGGGAACCGGTGGCGCCGTGCCTCAGCGCGGCAACCCGGGCGACGCCAACGCCGATGTCGATGACGCCTGGGACTACTACCTCAATCACATCAACAATGGCCGCGGCGTCGTGATTGTCGGGCACAGCCAAGGATCCGGCCAGATCACGCGGCTGATCGCCTCGAAGATCGACGGCAAGGACGCGCAGAAAGTCCTGGTCTCGGCGGTTATCATGGGAACGGCCTTCCAGGTTCCGCCGGGCAAGGATGTCGGCGGCTCGTTCAAGTCGATCCCGGTGTGCAAGAAGGCAGGCGATGTTGGCTGCGTCGTCACCTGGTCGTCCTATCGCGACAATATTCCGCCTTCCGATAACGCCGGCTTTGGCATCGGCCGGAATGGCAATGATGCGGCCTGCACCAACCCCGCGGCGATGACCGGCGGCGTCGCCAAGAACCCGAAATCCTATTTCTCGACCGGAACCAAGGAGTGGATTCCGGGCAAGAAGATCGACACGCCCTTCGTGATGGTTCCCGGCCGGATCACCACCCAGTGCGTCAAGACCGGCAACCACACCTACCTGCAGGTCCACATCAACGAGTCGAAGACGGACAAGCGCACGGTCGATCCGCTGACCGATGTGATGCGCGAGGGAAAACCCGACCCGAGCTGGGGCCTTCACCTGGTCGACGCGAACCTGGGCATGGGCGACCTGATGGACGTTCTCGGTAAACAGGCGGCGGCCTGGAAGAAGGCGCACCCGTAAGAAAAACCCGAATGCGATGAAGGCGGCCCGGGCGGAATACGCCCGGGCCGTTGCCGTTTTGTAACTTCCGGAGGCCTGTCTTGGTTAGCGCGGCCCAAGTAATTGCGCGGCCGGCCAACACGACGCCTTAGCGTCGGAGGCGCAGGGTCAGGCATGATGAGGGGCGGGATGAAAGACCCGGGTAATTGCCATGCGTGGTTCCCACGCCAAACTCAGCATCTGGCCGTTCGGCGATGGGCCGGGCCCAGAGGCTCACACTGACCAGGAGCTGCGCACCGACATGGGTGCGACGCCGGAAGCGTTCGATTCGTTCGGACCGATCAGCGACATCCGCAAGGCGCTGACCCCCAGGGCGCAACAGCAGCAGACGCGGATGCGCGGGCCGCATGAGGAGCTGACGCGCATCCTGTTGGCGGAACACGATGCGTTCCAGCGCCGGATGCTGCGGGTGTTGCTGTCGAGCGAGCGTGTCACGGTCATCGAGGTGGAGGACGGGCAGTCGGCGGTCGACCTTCTGGCGCTGCGCAGCTTCGACCTGCTGCTGCTCGACATGGATCTGCCGCTGATGACCGGGCCGGACACGATCACCTGGGTGCGTCGCAGCCTGACGCCCTGGGCGGACATCCCGATCCTTGGCCTTATCGACGAGAAGCATCGGCCGATGGTGGGAAAGCTGATGTCGATCGGCATGACCGACTACACCCTGAAGCCGTTCAACCGCTTCGACGTGGTCGACAAGCTGGTGAAGCTGATGCCGGGTCTCTACGACGCGGGCCTCTGAGCGGGCAGCTCAAACCGGCGGATTCAGGCGAGTTTTTCGCGCCGGAGGTCGTGATGCGGCCGGAGGTGGCCCCTCCGGCTGCTGTCGCTTATGCTGGGTTCACCGATACCAGAAACGGATGGCCTCCCCATGAATGCCAAGACATTGAGCCTCGCAGCCGTTCTTGCCCTCTTGCCCGCGTCGGCGATGCCGGCCTTCGCCCACACCAAGGTCGCCAAGACCAGCATCGAGAACGAAAGCACGCTGGCCACCGCGCCGGACAAGTTCTCGTTCACGCTGGAGCACGAGGCGACGCTGGCGTCGGTCGCCCTGGTCGATGCGAAGGGCAAGGATGTGGCGCTGAACTATACGCCGCCGAAAGCCGCCGCGACGGACTTCACCGTGCCGCTGCCGAAGCTGGCCAACGGGTTCTACATGCTGACCTTCAAGACGCTGGCGAAGGACGGCCATGCGATGAGCAGCATGGTGCATTTCACCGTGAAGGCGTCCTGAGCGATCCATGGCCGATGCCGCCACCCCCTGGCTGGCGGCCGTCGCCATCGGGTTCGACGCAACCGCCCTGATCGCGATCGGGCTGGCGCTGCACGCGACTTTTGTGGTCGAGGCGGCGCGGGTGCGCGGATACCTCTTTGCCTCGCTTGTTGCGGCGATCCTCGCTTTTGGCTTCGCGATCATGAAGCTCGCGCTGGTGAGCAGCGAGCTGGGCGCCGGTTTCGCGGACGCCTTCAACCTCTCGACGCTGGGTCTTGCCTGGTCGGCGCTGGCCCGGGCCGATCTTGCGCTGGCGATCGGGACATTGCTGATCGCGGCGGGCGCCGCGATGCGGCTCGCCTGGCTGGCGTCCGTCGGCGCGCTGACCATGGCGGCGGCATTCGGGCTGACTGGACACACGCAGGGCATTACCAATCCCGCCGAGGCGCCCGCCATTGTGGCGCTGCATGTCGTGATCGCAGCGTTCTGGGTGGCGGCGCCGATCAGCCTGCGGCCATCGCGGACGATCAGCGATCCCGACCTGATGACGCGGCTGGCGCGTTTCAGCACACTCGCGGTTGTCGCCATTCCCGTCCTGGTGCTGGCCGGCCTGTGGTTGGCGTTCCGGATCCTGGGAGGTCTCGAACCCCTGGTTTCGACGCCTTATGGCAAGCTGATCCTGGCCAAGCTGGCGGCGGCGATTCTGGCCATCGGGATGGGGGCGCTCAACAAGACCATGATCCCCAACATGATCGCACGCGATGGCGCGCATGGCCGGCGCTGGCTGCACATGACGCTGACGGTGGAGACGATAAGCTTTGCGGCGGCGATCCTCGCGGTGGCGCTGGCGACGACGGCCTGGCCGCCGGCCGAATAGCAGGCCCGGAGGCTTTCACATCCGCTGGCCCGGCAGCTTGCTGGCCTGCTTCACCCAGGCGGCGAACTGCGTTTCGTCGAGCCTGTCGTCTTGGTGGACATGGAAATACCGGACCTCCTTCATCTTGGAAGCGATCGGAGGCATCGGCTTGAGAGATGTGCCCCGGAAGAAAGCGACCTTGATGAACCGGTCGTAGAGATGAAGGTTCAGCATCCAGTGTCCGGGCTCGACGCCGTAGAAGGGGGAGTTCCACTTTACCGCCTTCCGCACACCGGGAACGGTTCTGACGATGAGAGCGTCGATGGCGCGCACCGCCTCGCGCTTCCAGCCCGGCGCCGCGGCGATGTAGGCCTTGACCGGCGCATCGCCTTCGCCCTTGGCGATCTGCGGATTGCCGCCGGAAAGCAGGACGGGCCTTTTCCGCGCCGACCTGGGCGCCGTCTTTCTGGGCCTGGCTGGCTTTGCCGGCATCAGCGCCTCCCTGCTACAGCAGGGAGCTAAGCCGCCCTAGAACTCGATGTCGAGTTCCTCGATCTCCATCGGCTCGGCTTTAGACTCCTCGATCCATTGCTGCATCGGGGCCCAGGCCATGATGCGGTCGCGGTATTCTGCGGCCTTGCCCTCCACAGCCACGTCGTAGGTTACGAATCGGGTGCAGACCGGGGCGTACATCGCATCGGCGAGCGTCGGCGCATCGCCGAACAGGAAGCGTCCGCGATAGGCCTCGAAGCACTCGGTCCAGATCGTCAGCACCCGGCGGATGTCGCCCCTCGCCCCGGTGAACACTCGGAAGCCTGGATAGCGTGCGCGCAGGTTCATCGGCAGGGCGGAACGCAGGTTGTAGAAGCCGCCATGCATCTCGCCCACGATCGAACGGCAATGGGCGCGCTTCACGCGTTCTTCCGGCAGGAGGCCGGCCTTGGGGAAGTATTCGTCAAGGTATTCAGCGATCGCGATGGTGTCCCAGACGCTGGCGCCGTTGTGCTCGAGCCGGGGCGTCAGGACGGTAGGGCTGAGGAGGAGTAGCTCCGCCCGATTGTTTGGGTCGTCGAGCGGCACGCTTTCGACGTCCACTTCCAAGCCGGCCAACTGGCAGAAAAGCCAGGCCCGGAGCGACCAGGACGAGTAGTTCCTGCTCGATATGGTGAGTTTTGCGCCTGCCATGACGGCACTTTCCTTGCCCTTAATCCTAATATGCAATGGTATGTCGCAGTGCAGTAGGCGGGGAACTAGGCTTCCTTAACGAAGCCTTCCGGGTCACGCATCTGCCTAGAAATAGAGCGCGCCGAGTCATGTGGTACCACATTTACGAAGCCCAGATGCAGGCTTCGGCGCCCTTTCGCGCTGCTGCGCTGGCCGCATTAAAACTGCGCCCCGCCTTGAATGGAGCCGGAGATTCGCCCGCGGCGCGGCGCATCATGGCCGCCCTGGAGATGGCGGCCCGCGCCCAATTGACCCACGTGTCGCAGCCTTTCGGGATCACCTCGGTCAAGGTCGAGAACAAGGAAGCGCTGGTGGTCGAGGAGGTCGCGCTCGACCTGCCGTTCGGCAACCTCCTGCACTTCAAGAAGGACATCGACGCGCCCCAGCCGCGAGTCCTGATCGTCGCCCCCCTGTCCGGCCACTTTGCGACCCTGCTGCGGGGCACGGTGCGCACCATGCTGCAGGATCACGACGTCTACATCACCGACTGGAAGAACGCGCGGGACGTACCGCTGACCGCCGGACGGTTCGGCTTCGAGGATTATGTCGACTACCTGATCCGGATGCTGGAGCACCTCGGCCCCGGCGCGCATGTGGTGGCGGTGTGCCAACCCTGCGTGCAGGCGCTGGCTGCGACAGCGATCATGGCGGCGCAGAAAAACCCGTGCGAGCCACGTTCGCTCACCCTGATGGCCGGGCCGATCGACTGCCGCATCAATCCGACTTCGGTGAACAACCTCGCGACCGAGCACCCGATCGAGTGGTTCAGGAACAACCTGATCTCGACCGTGCCCTTCCCTCTGCCGGGCTGGGGCCGGAGGGTCTATCCGGGCTTCATGCAGCTGACCGCCTTCATGGCGATGAACCCGCAGCGCCACATCGATGCGCACAAGAACCTCTACAAGCACCTGGTCGATGGCGAGGAAGAAGAGGCCGAGGTCATCAAGGAGTTCTACGACGAGTACTTCGCCGTGCTCGACCTCACCGAGGAGTTCTATCTCGAGACGGTGGCCTGGGTGTTCCAGGAGATGCGCCTGCCTCTGGGCCGGCTGAAGCATCGCGGCGAGCCGATCGACTGCTCGGCGATCCGGCGGACCGCGCTGCTGACGGTGGAAGGCGAGCGGGACGATATCTGCTCGGTCGGGCAGACGGCCGCCGCGCACGAACTGGTGACCAAGCTGCGCCCGCACCTGCGCAGCCAGCACCTGCAGCCGGGCGTCGGCCATTATGGCGTATTCAACGGGCGGCGATGGGAAAATCAGATCTATCCGACCGTCCGATCCGTGATCCTGTCGACGGAAGCCTAGGCTAGCCGGCGGGGGACCTGCCGCGCGTCTGCCGCACGACAAGCGATGTCGCGCCGGCGTCCCTGAGGCGCGCAATCAGCCCCCAGAAAGCCTGGGTCGAGGCCGTGCCAAAATCGATGGTCAGCCGGCCGGGATGGACGCCGAGCGAGTGGATCACGTCGATCTGCCTGTCGCAGTTGGCGGCGAGCCGCGTGTCGTCCGGATCGAACCATTGCTCGAACCAGAGCTTGAGCACTGGCGCCATGTCCTGCCGGAGGTCGTGGACGATCTCGACATCGTCCCAGCACAGCTGCTCCATCCGGACACGCGCCGACCCGGCCATGCCGTCCAAAGGCTCGAAGGTCACATAGCCGTCGGGCTGGAATTCCTGGATCGACAGCTGGCCGCCCTCGGCCTGGCGGACGAAATCCGCGCGATAGAGCGCGCCGTACAGCGGCGTGGCTTTCTGGACTTCGCAGACCTTTTCAGCCGCGCCGTCCGGGTATTCCGCGCCAAGCTTGCCTGCGAAGGCCGCGAACTGGTCGACATAGGTCTTGCGGGCGAGGTCGACGATATCATTGCCATTCATGACGGCAGACTAGCGTCCTCCAGCGCAAAAGAAAAAGCCCGGCGTGTACGGCGCCAGGCTTCTTCCTTTGGCCGGTCTAGCCGGCTCCCACCAATCCTAGACGGCGACGCCTGCCTTGGAGGCGATGTCGAGATAGATCGCGGCGAAGTGGCAGGAGGCCGCCGCAACCACGAAGCCGTGCCAGATCGCCGAATTGAACGGCAGCTTCTTGTTGACGTGGAAGATCACGCCGATCGTGTAGAGGATGCCGCCGGCCGCCAGGAGGCCAAGGCCCAGGGGCGACAGGGTGTGGATCAGCCGGTCGACGATCGACAGCGCCGCCCAGCCCAGGACGATGTACATCGCCAGGTAGACCTTGGGCGCGTTCCAGCGGGCCAGGAGGTTCATGGCGACGCCGGCCAGGGCGACGATCCAGACGATGGCGAGCACCGCCCAGGCCATGAGGCCGTCCAGCTTGGCCAACATGAACGGCGTGTAAGACGCGGCGATCATGATGAAGATGGCGGAGAGGTCGAACCGCTCCAGCAGCTTGGAAATCTTCTGGTTGGTGTTGGAATTGTAGAGCGCCGAGCATCCCAGCATCGCCAGCAGGCCGGCGGAATAGACCACCAAGGCGGCAGTGAGCTTCACGCTGCCCGAATTCGCCGCAGTGGTTACCAGGAGGATGCAGCCGCCGATGGCGAGGGCGAGACCGACAGCGTGGACGATCACATCCGCCAGCCACTCGATGCGGCGGGTCTGCGGATACCAATAGGCGTCCACCGCTTCAGCTTTCGAGAGTGCAATGTGTTCTTTCATGTCCGCGCCCTTAGTTGCCTTTCGCCCTTTCCTTTCCCGTGAGGGGCCAGGGTTGAATGTTCGGACCCAGTGACAGGTTCCGATGCGAGCATCACGCCAGCAAAGACTGGCGGGACTAGGACGCGATTGAGTCGAATCGCGACCATTTGCAGACATGTGGTGACGGTGTTCGCCATCACCATGAACCCGCGTTCGGCCGCACTGCAAAGTGTGACTTTTCCGCCGCGGTTCCCACGCTTGCGAGAGAAGATGTGCCGACCGGACCGCGCATTCGCCAATGCCGATTCGATCTCAAGGCCATGATGCCAGAACATGGTGGAAATCAGCTTTTGCAGATCGATGAAATTTGCCGGATCGGCGCCGTCTTCGTCTGGCGCGCGATGCTGCGGATGCTTCGAGGAGGAAGCGCACGAATTCTGTGCCGTTCGTAATCGGGCTGCTGTTGCGCTGGCGATCAGCGCTTGAAGTACGGATCGGGGCATCCTACGCCGCCGCCATGAGCGACCTTTCGGGATGGACGCGAAGACAGACGCCGGGGCTTGTCCCGCTGGCGGGGCGCGTTGCCCGGCTGGAGCCGCTCGATTGGTCCGTCCACGGAGATGGGGTGTTCGCGGCGGTGGGTGGAGAGGGCAATTCCGCCATCTGGACGTGGATGCCGGTCGGGCCCTTTGCGACGCCGGAAGACCTTCGAGCGATGCTCGCCCGCAACCGGGAAGACGAAGGCTGGCGGACGATGGCGATCCGGTCGGCGGCGTCGGGTGAGATCCTGGGGATGGCGACCTACATGCGCATCCGGGAAGGCCATGGCAGCGCGGAGATCGGCTGCGTCGCCTTTGGGCCGAAGCTGAAGCGGACAGCGATCGCCACCGAGGCCTTCGCCCTGATGGCTGGCCACGTGTTCGATGACCTCGGCTATCGCCGCTATGAATGGAAGTGCAACAGCCTGAACGAGGCGTCCAAGCGGGCGGCCGAGCGATTCGGCTTTGCCTTCGAAGGGACCTTCCGGAACGACATGGTCGCGAAGGGAAAGTCCCGTGATACGGCCTGGTACGCGATCCTGGATGCGGAATGGCCGATCTTGAGGGCCGCCCTGGCGGCATGGCTTGCGCCCGACAACTTTGGGCCCGATGGTGGACAGGTTGCGACTTTGGAATCTTTCCGCCGGACCACATGATAACCGGACTGGACCACGTCCTCATCGTCTGCCCGTCGATCGACGATGGCGAGGCGGCCTACACCGCCCTGCTCGGCCGCGAACCGGACTGGCGTTCGAACGATAGCGGCGGGTCGGCCACGGTGATCTTCCAGCTGGAGAACACGGCGCTGGAGATCATGTCGCCGACGGGGGGCGGGCCGGTTGCGCGACGCCTGCACGCGCTGATCGACCAGGACGGGCCGGGCCTCAAGTCGCTTGTCTTCTCGACCGACGACATCAATGACGCGCGCGGGCAGTTTGACCGGCGGGCGCTGAAGCCGGACGAAGTCACGCCGGGTGAAAGCGTCGATCCGTTCTCCGGCAAGGCGCGGTACTGGTCGCGCGTACGGCTGGACGAACAGGCGACGCATGGCGTGCGCATCTTCGCCCTGCAGCGCCGCCAGCCGGACCCCCTGGTCTGCAAGACCGCGGCGCCAGCCGCCGTCTCGGCGCTCGACCACGTCGTGGTGAACACCGCCAACCCGGATCGAGCGGCGGCGCTTTATGGCGCACGGCTGGGTCTGCGGCTGGCGCTTGATCGCGCAAACGCGGACTGGGACATGCGCCTGATGTTCTTCCGCGCAGGGGGCCTTACCGTCGAGCTCGCGCACAAGATCTCGGCGGGAACAGGCAACCAGCCGGACAAGCTATGGGGCCTTTCCTGGCGTGTGCCGGATGTCGACGCGGCGCATGCGCGGCTGGAGAAGGCCAATTTCGCCGTCACCTCGATCCGCGCCGGCCGGCGGCCAGGAACGCGGGTCTTCACGGTTCGCGACGGGACCATCAACACGCCGACCTTGATCCTGTCGGCTGAGCCCCAGCCGGGCTGAGCCCGGCAAGGGAATAGGGAGTGGGACCCGGAAGTAGTGTCTTCAAGTTGAACTGCGCGCGGACCCATTGCCTACTCCCCATTCCCGATTCCCTGTGCGATAGCAGCCCCATGAAGCCCTTCACCCAGCTCACCGGGAACGCCGCGCCGCTGCCGATCGCCAACATCGACACGGACCAGATCATCCCCAAGCAGTTCCTAAAGACGGTGTCGCGCGAGGGGCTGGCGAAGGGGCTGTTCTACGATCTCAAGACCAGGGCGGACGGAACGCCGAACCCGGACTTCGTGCTAAACAAGCCCGCCTACAGGAATGCCTCGATCCTGATCGCCAAGGAGAATTTCGGCTGTGGATCCTCGCGCGAGCATGCGCCTTGGGCGCTGCTGGACCAGGGGCTGAGCTGCGTGATCGCGCCTTCGTTCGCCGACATTTTCTACAACAACTGCTTCAAGAACGGCCTGTTGCCGGTGGTCCTGCCGCGCGAGACGGTGGAGAAGCTGCTCGACCAGGCGGGCGGTCCCAATCACATCTTCACCGTCGACCTTGCGGCCCAGACCGTGACAGCGCCGGACGGATCGAAGCACACATTCGAGATCGACCCGGGCCGCAAGGCGAGCCTGCTCGCCGGCCTCGATGACATCGGTGAGTCGCTGCAGCACGCCGGCGCCATTTCCGCCTTCGAGGAGAAGCGGAAGCTGGCCCAGCCCTGGTTGGCGTGACGTCATGCGGCTTGCCCTGCCCCTCATAGCCTTAGTCATTCTTTCGGCTTGCGGGCCGAAGGCCGAGGCGCCTAAGCCAGCGGCCGATGCAGCGGCGCCCAAGGCCGATCCGGCGGCTGAACTGAAGGCCAAGATGGCTGCGGCCAAGGCGGAGTTCGACGCGGTCTCGCAGGACGAAGCCAAGGCGGGCGAGCTGGCTGACAAGGGCAATCCCTACGCCCTGTTCTACCGCGCGCAGAAACGCCTCAACTCGGGGGACTATTCCACCGAGCAGGCTGGCTTCGACGACATGGACGCGGCGGCCAAGGCGGGCTCGGCCGATGCGCAGCTGTGGGTCGGCCAGAAGATGGCCTATGGGCAGGATGGTTTTGAGCTGAAGCCGGCGTCGGGCCTCAAGATGATGGAAAAGGCCGCCAGCCAGGACAATATCGACGCCATCCTGGCGACCGCCCTGTTCTACGAACAAGACTCGTTCATGCACGACCTGGCCAAGGCCAAGCAGTGGTATGAGCGCGGCGCGGCGCTCGGCTCGGACAAGGCCAAGATGGCGCTGGAAAAACTCGGAACCGGAAAAGACTAGCCGTCAGGACTTGTCGTCGTCGTCCACGTGCAGGGCATGCAGCACGCGGTGCAGCACCGGGGCCAGAACGACGCCCGACAGCAAGACGAACAAGAGGCCTGCAAACAGCGCGTACCCGCCGGCGAACAGCTTGCCGGCGTCGGTTTTCAGTTCGGCGACCGGCCCCATGCCGCCCAGGATCATCGAGGCGTTGAGGAAGGCATCGATCCAGTTGAGATTTTCGAGGAAGTGATAGCCCGCCATTCCAGCGGCCAGCGCGAGCGCGATTATGATGGTGGCAAATACGATGTTGCCGACCATCCGGCTGGCGAATGTTACGTTGCTCGCCAGCGGCCGGTCCTTGTAGTCGAAATTGAACAGGGCCATGCGGTCCCTCCGATAAGTCCCCGCGCGACTATCCTGCGGCCCGATCGACGCAGCAAGCGCTTCGGATTGCTCGTCACATTGCACGAGGCCAACGCTCTGCTAAGACGCCTCACCGATCCGACGGAGGGCGCACGCCATGGCTTCGAACACGCAAACCCTGCTGCTTTTGCCGGGCGACGGCATCGGGCCGGAAGTGACCGCCGAGGCGCGCCGGGTGGCCGAAGCGGTCGCGCCCGATCTCGCCATGGAAGAGGCCCTGTTCGGCGGCGTCAGCTATGACAAGCACGGTGAACCGCTGACAGCCGCCGTGATGACCCGCGCCAAGGAAGTGGACGCCATCCTGATGGGCGCGGTCGGCGGGCCGCAGTGGGACAATGTCCCGCGCGCCAAGCGGCCGGAAGCGGCGCTGCTGGGAATGCGCAAGGGGCTGGATGTCTACGCCAACCTGCGTCCGGCTTTCTGTTTTCCTGCCCTGTCCAACGCCTCGGCGCTGAAGCCGGAGCTGATCGAGGGCCTCGATATCCTGATCGTGCGGGAGCTGACCTCGGGCGTCTATTTCGGCCAGCCCAAGAAGATCGATGTCGACGCCAAGGGCGAGCCCTATGCCGTGGACACGCAATACTATTCGCGCACCGAAGTACGCCGGGTGGCGGCGCGGGCGTTCGAGCTGGCGCGCGGGCGCAAGCGGACGACGGGAAAATTTCCCGGCGTGCTGAGTTGCGAGAAGATGAACGTGATGGAGACCGGCGTGTTCTGGCGCCAGGAAGTCACCAAGCTGCACAAGGAAAGCTATTCCGACGTGAAGCTGGATCACATGCTGGCCGACGCCGCCGCCATGCACCTGGTGAAGGCGCCGAAGGACATCAACGTGCTTCTGGCCGACAACCTGTTTGGCGACATCCTGTCCGACGAGGCGGCGATGCTGACGGGATCGATCGGGATGCTGCCGTCGGCGGCTCTGGGCGATCCCGGCACGCCCGGATTGTATGAGCCCGTCCACGGATCAGCGCCGGACATCGCCGGCAAGGGTATCGCCAATCCGTGCGCCGCCATCCTGTCGCTGGAGATGGCGCTGCGCTGGAGCCTCGACCGTCACGATGCGGCCGATCGTGTGTTCAAGGCGGTGGGCAAGGCGCTGGACGCCGGCGCGCGGACAGCGGACCTGGGGGGAAAACTCACGACCCGCCAGATGGGCGATGCCATCCTGAAGCAGCTCTAACCTAGAGTGATGTCGCTGAGATCATGAAGAAGGCG
>DASZSI010000187.1:0-12122 GCA_035548775.1 Hyphomonadaceae bacterium | reverse complement strand
CAGGCTGTGCCAAAACTCAAAGGCCTCAGCTCAATAGGGCCGTCCCCTGTATTCCGCCTCGATCCCTAACGATCGTCAGACTTTCACGTGCAGACGTGCTAAGGTGGCGTTTGGCAGTCCCAATGGTTAGGCCCGCTTGATCTGCCTGCGATCAATGGGCTCTCGCTTCGCGAGCCCCAGGGTTGCTCGAAAGTCAAATGTGCCCATCTCCGAGAAATCGTTCGAGCTAGCGCTGGGGTTCGCACAGAGTCTGATCGACACGTCACAGCTTCCTGTTCTGCTTTTCGACAGCCAAGCGCGCGTGGTCTGCGCAAGCCACTCGTTCTACAGCGACTTCGGTATCTCTTCTGACGGCGTCGAAGGACGGCTTCTGGCGGAGATCGCCGGCGGCGGTTGGGACGTCCTTCAACTCAGCCTGTTGCTGGAGAACGCGCTCTGCAACGGTCCGCATATGGGTGACTACGAAACTGACCTCGTCCGCTCCGGCGTGGCGCCCCGGCGGTTGCAGGTGAACGTGCAGACGGTCATGCACGGCGCCGACCTGGACACTCGAGCGCTAATGGCGATCACTGACGTGACTCAGGTGCGCCAGTCCGAGCGGTTGAATATCACCCTGCTCCTTGAAAAAGATGGCCTATTGCGCGAGCGCGCCATTCTGTTGGACGAGATGGAGCATCGCATCGCCAACAGTCTGCAAATAATCGCCAGCATCCTGCTGCTGAAGGCGCGAGCGGTGAAGTCGGAAGAGACGCGCCTGCATCTGCGCGACGCTCACGACCGGGTGATGTCACTGGCAGCGGTGCAACAGCATCTCCACGCCACCGTCGGCACCGTCGACGTGAAGGCCTATATGACTAAGCTCTGTGAGAGCCTGGCCGCGTCGATGATCGGCGAGGGGCGCCAGCTGACGTTGAAAGTTCTTGCTGACGATGCGGTTGTCAGCTCGCATGAGGCCGTCAGCCTGGGCTTGGTCGTCACGGAGCTCGTAATCAACGCATTGAAACACGCCTTCCCGCAATCACAGGGCGGTCTCATCACCGTTAGTTATCGAGCGGGCGCCGGGGGCTGGACGCTGTCGGTGACAGATAATGGCATCGGAATGCCAGCGGTTGCTCCGGCCGCCAAGGCTGGTCTGGGCACGAGTATTATCGAGGGCTTGGCGAAACAGCTCGGCGCGACAATCAAAATCTCCAACGCGGATCCTGGAGTTGCAGTCGCCTTGGCCATGACCGCGGCTCCTCCGGCCTAAGACGGTGCAGTCACGAGTTCGAGGCACCCTGGCACGACCAGTCGAAGCGGCCTGAACGTCGTTGGCATTGGTAAGGCTGCTTCACCTTCCGCACGAAATTAAGTAAAATCAGGATATTAATATCGAATCTCGGGAGGTCCCGTGAGCTTTATTGACGGCGACAGCCGAGATCAACTGAGCCTGCTTCCCGCGTGCATCGACGACTACGTCGCTCCTGATGCTCTCGTCCGTGTGGTCGACGCGTTCGTCGAGAGCCTAGACCTGGCGGAACTCGGGTTCAGCCGCGTCTTAGCGGCCGCGACGGGTCGTCCTGGCTATCAGCCCGGCGACATGCTCCGCCTGTATATCTGGGGGTATCTCAATCAGGTCCGCTCATCTCGGCATTTGGAGAAGGCGTGCGTCCGCGACCTTGAGGCCTTGTGGCTGATGCGCCGCCTAGCGCCCGACTACCGTACCATAGCGGCCTTCCGGCACGACAATCCGGAGGCGATCGTCGCGGCGAGCGCGGCCTTCATCCAGTTCTGCCGCGAACAGGGGCTCATCGGCGGTCGCATGGTGGCGCTGGACGGCACGAAGATGCGGGCCGTAGCTAGTCCGAAGAACATCGCCGGCGCCGAACGCCTAGCCCGTGATATCGCCCACACCGAAAAGGAAATCGCCTACTATCTCGACCGGCTGGACATCATCGACGAGACGGTGGCCCAGGGTTACGAGGATCAGCCCTTGCATCGAGAGGGGTTCAAGGCGGCGATCGCCTCGCTGCAACGCCGGAAGGACCGGCTGGCGCGCAGGCAGCAGGAACTGGAGCGCCGTGACGAAAAGGTCCTGGTCTTCGGCGAGCCGGAGGCTAAGCCGATGGGTTACGGCCGCGCGCCCAAGGCGCCTTCGTACAATCTCCAGAGCGTCGTCGACGTCGAGAGCGGGCTGATCATACACCACGACGTCTACAACGATGCGAACGACAGCCATCTCCTGCATCCGATGTCTGTCGCGACCAAAGAGGTGCTGAACGTCGAGAAGCTCCAGGTGTTGACCGACGGCGGGTACTCCAACGCCGAAGAGATCGCTCGATGCGAACGCGAAGACATCGATGTGGCGGCTCCGATCAAACGCGGTGCGATGAACACAGACCACTTCCGCCCGGCGCAGTTCGTTTATGATGAGGCAAGCGACACCATCCGTTGCCCGGCCGCTCAGACACTGCGCCCTTCAGGCCTTCACACTCGCAATCGAGCGATCCGATATCGGACGTCAGCCTGCAGCAGCTGCGCGTTGAAACCGAGGTGTACGCCCGGCGTCCAGCGCACGATCCATCGGCTGATCGACCAGAGTGCATTGGATCGCATGGAGGCGCGGATCCATGCCGACCCAAGCCTGATGACCATCCGACGATGCACGGTTGAACATCCGTTCGGCACGATCAAGCGAATGTCGAGCGGCGGAAGGTTCCTAACCAGGGGACTGAAGGCGGTGAAAGCGGAAGCGGCGCTCTCCATCCTCGCCTTCAATATCCTTCACGCGGCGAACGCCTTCGGATCGACGGCGATTACCCCAAGCTGAGGCTTGACGGCGCTTCGCTCTTGCCACGCTTGGCGCCAATCGCAGCCCCACCGCGATAGTTCTGGCACAGCCTGCCCCGCAACGCCCCGGGTGAGTCAGCGGCGGTGCGCACGCCAACTAGGGCGGATACGTCAAAAACGGACGTGGACGAAATTGCTCCCCCTCAATCCGGATTGCCACCCCCTGCCGAGGATGCTTTGGTCACGCCAGACCAGCAAAGGTTGAGTGTGGGGGACTGGCTGTCGTGGCTCAGGCGTTTTTCGAACAGCCAATCCTGAACTCGCCGTATGAGCCGCCCAATCGGCACCATGCGCTCGACGAAAAGGGGCAGCCGTTAAACCTGCCGCCCATTGAGGGCCGCCGCCGGTCCGCTCTGATCTCGCCCGTGCCTCCCTCCAAAAAGCAGGGCAAGAAGGCAAAGCAGGCGGAGTTGTTCCAGGAGCTGCTGTCCGACGAAGACGCCAAACAGCAGGAATACACGCTCAACATCATCAACGAGATCCGCGGTCATGTGACCAGTTGGCGGAACCTCAACAACCCGGCTGACTGGGGTGTGACGCCGGTCACTCAACGGCTGTTGCAGCACTGGCGCAGCGCCGAGAACTTCGACTCGGTTCGGCCCTTCTTCTGCCAGGTCGAGGCGGTCGAAACAGCCATCTGGCTGACCGAAGTGTCGCCCAAGCAGAAGCAGCACGCCAAATTTGCGACCTACCTGCAGCAGGCCAATAAGGACGCCAACCCCGAGCTGATGCGCCTGGCGCTGAAGCTGGCGACGGGTGCCGGGAAGACCACGGTCATGGCCATGCTGATCGCCTGGCAGACCCTCAACAATGTCAGGTCTCCAGCCAGCAGCCATTTCAGCCGCGCCTTCCTGATCGTGACGCCGGGCATCACCATCCGTGACCGTCTGCAGATTCTGCAGCCGTCGCACCCGGACAACTACTACGCCAAGCGCGAGCTGGTCCCGGCCGACATGCTGCTGGACATCGCCAAGGCCAAGATCGTTCTGACCAACTACCACGCCTTCAAACGGCGCGAGGTCCTGGACGTTTCCAAGGTCGGCAAGGCCTTGCTTCAGGGGCGCAGCGAGGAACCGATCCAGACCACAGAAACCGAAGGCGCGATGCTCAAGCGCGCCTGCGGCGAACTGCTGGCGTTCAAACAGGTGGTCGTCATCAACGACGAGGCTCACCACTGCTATCGCGAACGGGTGGGCGGTGACGCCGAGGGGCCGTTGGCCGGTGACGACAAGGACGAGGCCAAGCGCAATGCCGAGGCCGCAAGGCTGTGGATTTCCGGACTGGAGGCGCTCAAGCGCAAGGTAGGCGTTCGCACGGTCTATGACCTGTCGGCCACGCCCTTCTTCCTGCGCGGTTCCGGCTACCGCGAGGGGACCCTGTTCCCCTGGACCGTGTGCGACTTCTCATTGATGGACGCTATCGAGTGCGGGATCGTGAAGCTGCCGCGCATCCCGGTCGCCGACAATTCGATCACTGGCGAGGTCCCGATCTATCGCGAACTGTGGGAGCATATCGGCAAGCGCATGCCCAAGAAGGGCGCGGGCAAATCAGGCGATCTGGATCCGCTGGCGGCGTCATTCCCGGCTGAATTGCAGACCGCGCTCTATGCCCTCTATAGCCACTACGAGAAGACCTTCGAGGCGTGGCAGCGGGTCGGTTTGGAAACGCCGCCCGTGTTTGTCAAACGGCGCGCCAAAGCGGTCAGTCGCGTGACAGGCCGGGTCGGCGAGGACTACGTTCTGGAGGTCTGCGTTTAGGCCTGCAGCGTAGGCTCAGATAGCTTTACTGAAATCAGACATCTATCGCGGCGAGATCGATTTCCTGGTTCGTCGACTCGATGCCTACGCCCGGCTTTCAGGCCGAAGCTAATTCACCGTTTCGGTCACCGGCGCATCTGACCGCAGCGCCCACTCTTCAACTGCACGCAGGATACTGATTGCACCGCGCCCGGCGGTGTAAACCAAGGGTCGGTCACCGCGTTTCATGCGGATGAAATCCGTCGCGGCATGCGTGGCAGAGGCGGCAACGACGACGAACAGGTCCGCGTTCTCGGCGAGCGCGCGCAGCGGTCGTGTGCCTCCATGGTCACTGTTGATACGGATGTCCACCTCGGGCGCGAGCGCCTTGAGGGTCTCCGAAGCCTGTGCTCCAGCCGATTCCGTGAGGGTGTAGACCGCGACCATTTTCCCCGCGAGACGACGGGCCAACACGGCGTCTTGGGCCGCATCGGGTGCAACGGATAGGACATCCGGCAGCCTTCCTTCCCAGCCCAACGCTGCGGCGAGCCTCGTCAGGCTCGAACGCTGCAGAGGCGACAATTGCGGGCCGATTGGAATCAGGCGGGAGACCGTGTCTTGCCAAAACCGATCGCGCGCCTGTTGATCCGGCGCGTTCGACGCGACAGTTTCCTCCAACAGCTCCATCAGCCAGTAGGCCGTGCGTAGACCGGCGCCTTGTCCCGAGAACTCAAGGAGATCGGAGAGCAAACGACCATAAGCTGCTGGCGGCGGCCCGATGGTCAGCATTGCCCTTGCCAGCACCCCAGCGGAGTCCAGCATAGGCATGGCCGCGCGACCGCTGAGCATCAATCGCTCTAGCGCCGCCTCGTAAACAGGGTAGCCCACCGGCCGAGGGAAGTCGGCGTCCCGCTGCAGCCAGGCCACAAAGTGTGGAAGCCCTTCGACTAGACGATCCGATGCGGGAGGAGCGTCCGCAACCGCGTTTAGGCTTTGCGCCAACCGGGCGATTTCCACCGGATCACCAAGACCCGGTTGCCATTCCTGCGCCCCCCGCCTTGCGACCGCCAAGGCGCTTGTGAACGCGGATGCATCCAGGTCCGCCAGCCACTCGATCCAGTCCGTCGGTGTTACCCCAGGCCCAAAGGTATCGGTGATGGCGGCGAGCGCGCGTCTCGGCTGATCTGCCTCAAGGATTGCCGCCCGCTCTTCGGCCGTGAGGCGTGCGAACAGCGCCTTCGCCTGGTCAATTGCAGAGAGCGCGCCACTCAAATCTGCTGTGATCAAGGACGACGCCGCTTCTGCGGTAGGTGACTCCGCGATTGGTTGCGGCACGTCGGGGACGATGACCAATGCGGACAAATCGTCGAGGAGACCGCCGAGGTCGGCACTGGATACGAGCGCTGCGTTCGCCAAGTCGAGAGGGGCCCCACCCAGGGCCAAGGCCTCCAGCGCGTACAGCCTCCAAGCTCCGTCTCCCATCCCCGGCGGCGAGGGAACTCGGATAAGGTCGCGAACACGCTGTCGTGGGCCTGAAATGTACCCAGCGAGGGTAGGGGCGGCGTCCTCAAAACATGACCAGTAAGCGGCTTCGAGGAGAGCGGCAGCGACGGCCGGCGGCCGGCGAGTCAGTAATAGGTCGTCGAAGCCGCTGATCGCCGCAATGGCGCGCCAGTCCCGCGCGACAGCCAGGATCTCGATCTCGAGAAATTTGAGGTTTAAGGCGTCCAGGCGGTGTTCGCTTCGGCAGCGCTCGAGGAGGCCTCGCGCGTCGTCGATTGCTAAAGCGTTCAGGTGGTCTCGGATCCGAGCGAGCAGGCGTCCGGTCGTTTCGACGGGGGGCTCTGCGTCCAGCGGTGTTCGCGCCACCATTGACGTGAGTCTGTGCAGCGCCCGTTCGGTCGACGTGGCGGTGTCAACAGCAGGAACCAGGCGGACCACGGCGGCGAGACCCGACCTAGCCAAAACCTGCTCGTGCGGACGGGTGGGATCAAGCCGGCTTGTGCCGCCGGAGAAATCGGTGAGCGTCGGCCCCACGAACGCTAGCAGGAGAGGTCGGAGGCGCCGCCATTGTGCTTGCGTCTGGGCAGCGGCGTAGAACACGGACGGATCACCGGAGTCCCGAGGCCAGGCGAACAAGGCGCCCGGAAAATTCGGGTCCGTGACGGTGCTGGCGAATGCCCCCACGAGAGGGTCCGATGAGGGCGGCAGCGCGTCCTTAAACGCCCGGACAACAGCTTCAGCGTCTGCCTGATCGCGACCGATCATAGGTGCGCGCCCCACTTCTCCTCGAGTTGAAGGCGCCGCTCCGCGACCGATGCGGGATCGGTTCGCAACAAGACGTGCTCGTCATTCACCGTCACGCCGTTCCACGTCAGATTCATGGAGCCAGACAGGACGTAATCGTCGCCTAGCAACCCCTTTTCGTGAAAGTCCGGCGCGATGAGCATGTGGATCATCCCCGCTTGCTGCATGGGGCGCATCCGCTCGATGAAGCCGCGATTGTTCGCATGGTCCCGAATGAGGATCACGACATCGCAGCCCTTGGCCGCCACCGCTTCGATAACCGCGGAGAGACGAATAGAGGTCGCAGGCCAATCCGGTTGAAGCGCGGAGAATTGCCGGGCTTCGTTGTCCAGAATCTCAATGTCGCTGATCCAGCCGAATCCGATCCAGAGCCGACGGCTTGGACGCAGGAGTTCGATGGCGAAGAGCGACTGCAAGACGTCTCGGATTGCCCGCGTCTGCCCAGGTCCTGTCAGGTCGCGGGAATTCATACTTGTTCCTGCACGACCAGTACGATGATGAGACCGTCAGCTTGACGCTCGGTACGTTCGACCTTCGGGAAGAACTGCAAAAACCCCACGTCGATCGGCGTTGTGAGCGCGTCCAAGAGGGCGGCGCGAACGGCGGCCAAGTCCTGGGTCCTCACGAACAGTTCCGCCGCGCCCTCTTGAGCAAGTACGACCGCGAGCGTCTCCCGCCAGCCGTCGCTCCCAAAGCCGACACGCTGACCCGCCCGTTGCAAAAGCGCTCGGGCAAGCCGGGGGTCGGTGCTGCGACGGGGCGCATAGCGATTATAGGACTGCAAAGCTCGCTGGCTGACTTCCAGTCCCCTTGGCCAAAGAAGGTTGGCAAGGACTTGAGCGGCTTCAGCAGGGTTCAACAGGTGCGGAAGACCGGTGGCGGCCTGAACCCTGACCCTAATGTCTCGGTCCAGTGCGAGCACAAACGCCATCTCCCGCACACCAATCGACACCCCGACGTCCCTCTCAGCCGCCCGCCAGCGATCCAGCAGATCAACGAGGAGCGCGTCGAGCGAAGGACCGCTTGTGGGCGTCAGAAGCCGGGCGTTCAAAGAAACGCTGAGGGCGTGGCCGACATCGAGACCGCGCTCGCTTAGGACCCCATAGAGATGGCGCCTTTGGACCTCACGTTCGTCATAGCTTGTCGCGGCGCGCAGAAGCTGGACCGCTTCACCAACAGTCGCGTCCGTCACGGCCAAGCGCACGAAGGTTTCGAGCCCTTCGGCCGCAAGCTCGTAATCCGTTGGGGCCAAGGCAGCTTCTAGAGCCCGAAAGAGAACCCGTGGCTCGTCAGCGATGCGCTCAAAAACGGCCTGCAGAACGCCCGCGCCGCCAAGCGTCGACTCGGTGATCCAGAGCTTTGCCGGGACCTCTGCCTCGATATCCACTACGAGGGAGTCGCTGGAAATATGCCGAGGGACCAGGGCGACACATGCCTGAAGCAAAGCCTCGGCGGCAGTGGCCGTCACCGTATCGAGGATCCATTGGGACAGCGCTTCAGGATCTGGATGGGACATTTCCTGGGCTAGAGCGCGGAGCCGCTCCCGCACGTCGTCTCGATGGAAAAGATCCAGGAGATTTTGGGCCTGAGCCCCGACTGCATCGTCGCCGGCGGGCGCAAAGCCCTCTTCGTCGTCACCGGCCTCGGCCGGGTGATCCGCAACGCCCTGGCCTTGGAAGATCGCCGCAAGCGCGGCAGCCAGGTGATCGCCGGCTTGCGGATCATCAAGGATGGCTAGGGCTGCGGTGGCGAGGTCTTCTTCGTCGGCCACGGCGCGGACGAGCACGGCCGCCATAAAGCTTTGATGCAGCCAATCTCGCTGGAAGTCGTCAATCTCAGCGGGGAGCAGGCTGTCGCTCAGCAAGCGATGGCGAAGGTAGCCGAGCCGGCACCCCGCGAGCAGACCTGCCGATAGGTCCGGGATGCGTCTCTGCGCCTCCGCCAGGTCGAGAAGGGTCAGCAGCCCATCGACCTCGATCTCAAAGCCGACCGCCGCCTGCTCGCCTCGGGAATCCACGAACCGGTAGTGAATTCTCCGGTCACCCGTCAAACGCCGGATCACGGCGTCGCCGCCGACCGCAAACCGCCGCAGCGTCACGTGACTTCGATACCGGTGGAGGAAAGCTGCGAGTTCGCGGATCGGCTCGCGCCAGGGATTTCGAGCCCCCAATTCGACATGCGTGGGCTCGCCGCTGGGAGCGAACTCGCTTCGCCAGTCGAGCCACGCATTGGACGTCGGCCCGGCGACATGTTTGGGCGCATGGCTGAGACGAATCTGCCATGGCCGATATACCGTTACAGCCTGACCATCCGCTTCAAACTCTCCAACCGGCTCCGCCACCTCGGCAAAGGTGTCGACGGCGATGTCTTGATCTCCTCCATCGGGATCAAGGGGAGACCAATGGTGGAGACCGCCGTGTTCGACCGCGAACCGACGGGTCACGCGCCCGGGCGCCAATTCGGTCAAGGCCGGCGCGATCGCCATCGCCTTCTGCTTCTCCCGGTCGCGGACCGTTGCCGCGGGGAGGATGACGGCGACTTCCGGAAGGTTGAGGTCCGTGAACAGCGTTCGGGCGACGAAGTCCGGCAGCGGGTGCCAGTCGATTTGCAGATCGAGATCTCGGTCGCCAACGCCGTGGGCCTTTTGCCAGTCGCGGTGCAAGCGCCTGGCCAAGGTTGGGGCCGCCTCGAGGAGCAGAGCGCGGGGCGGCCGCCAGAGAAGCTTCTGAACGGTAGCCTCATCGAGCTTGAGCGCATTGCGCAAGTGGCGGCTCAGCCCGCCGACAGTGGCTGGGTCACCTTCGATAAGACGCAAAAGGCAACGCTTTGCGTCTGCGCGCAGGCCCCCGACTGACGCCTGATCGGGATGAGGAGGCCGACTGAGCACGTCCCAAGCCCAACCACGGGTGGCGCTTGTCTCCGTTGCGATCCAGTCAAACATCGCAAACGTGGCCTGCATGCGAAGGACGTAGTCGTTGTCGATCGGGAGGCGCTGCGGCGGTAGTGCTGGCTCGAACAGATGTTCGTAGGCCTCGAAAGCGACCCGGTCTCGCCCGTAGTCGCTCAGCACCGTCAGTGTCAGGGGGCGCATGCCGCGCGCCCGTCCAGCACGGCCGCGGCGTTGCAGGAACGATGCGGCGTCCTTTGGAGCCTTGTGTTGGAGCACGGCGCCGACGCGGCTGTCATTATACCCAACCTCAAGCGAGGCGGTCGCCACCACAACATCCGCATCGGCGAGGACGCCTGAATCCTCTGATGTCGTTCGACCGACCAGAAGCGGCCGATCAAGACGCCGCCCGATCGTCTCTACGGCTCTCCAAACCTGACCATCTCGCTCGCGTCGGATCTGCTCCGTCAAGTCTTGAGGACGCATGCGCAGCGCGGCCAGGGGCGCGGCGCCGGCACGAGGCCTGCCGAAGATATCCAGTCCTTCGGCGTCGCGCAGGCTATCGAACAGCCGGTTGATCACATCGAGGTTGTCGGTGAAGGCAAACATCCGGCTTCCGAACGCGCCTTCGGACGGACTCATCCCTTGAGGATCGAGAAGCCGAGCCAGAAGCATCAGGCTCTGGATGGAAGTTGAAAGCAGCGAGGTTTGCGAAGCGGGGTCGCCTCTTAACAACACCTGATATTCTGCCCCTTCTTCGACCATCGCCTGAGGCGTCGCCTCCTTCACCCGCGACAAGTCGAGCCCGGTGAGGTCGGCAAAGAACTGGGGCGCTTCACGCAATGTCGCCGACAACCCGGCATAGGTCACCGGAGCCGCCACGGCGTGTCGCCACCGCCGCAAGGTCAGCGCGGCCTGAGCGCCAGACACCCCAGTGTAGGTGTGGACCTCATCAAGCAGCGCAAAGAGCGGTTTGCGGCTGGACGGCTGGCCGACCCCGAACAGACGCCTCGCGGTCAGGTCCGACAGCCGCTGATTCAACATCTCCGTGGTCGTGAACAGAAGGTCGGGTGGCGTCTTGGCCAAGCTCGCGCGTGTAAGAACGATTTCAGTGTCGGTGATCTGGACCTCGCAGCGCGGCGACGCGCAGGTCAGACGCTCGATCGACGCCTCGATGTCTTCGGCGCGCCACAACAGGTCGCCACCGCAGTTGGGGCAAGGCAGCCATGGGCAGACAAAATTGTCCTGGCGGGGCCTCCAGGCGCGTCGGGCGATGTCGTCTCGATCGGCGCGGCCAGGCGTTGAGCCGAAGTATGCTCCCATGGTCAAACCGCGGCGCGGCGCCGACATCACCGGGTCCAGGCGCCGCGCCATGCGGTAGGTTTCCGCGAATTGATCCTTGAGCAACTCGGTCCGCGGATAGATCGCAAGCGCCTTGGTCCATCCTGGTCCAGGCTGAACCGCCTCGGCTACGCGCAGCAGCGCGGGCAGGTAGAAGGCCATGGTCTTGCCTGAGCCCGTTCCGGCCGTGACGATCAGTCCGTTGTCACCGCGGGCCTCAAGCAAGTACTGGGTGGCCTCCTCTTGAAAATCGGCCAAGTCCAAGCCGGGTCCGGTCAGCGCAGCCCATAGGGCTGTTCGGAATGCAGTCGGCTCTGGCCCAGCCACCCGATGAAAGACCTCTGAGGCGGGTCGATCGCGGCGCGGATAGCGCCGACGGCGAATGTCGAGCCGATAGTCAGAGACAAGGCGGGGAGCGCCTGCCCAGGGGCGGCCCGGAAACAGCTGTCGGGACCGACTTAACAGGCGCACAGCTTCTGCAAAGCGCGACCGGATACGGATTTCGTCTCCGGGACCCCATACCTCGAGCAAAAGCCGGCGACGGAGGAGGGCGTCGAGCGCCTCATCAGCGCCGTCGGCGCCGATCACCTCCGCAGCGACGTCCGCGACTTCCTGTTCAGACAACGATCCGTCCGCGAACCCCCATCGTAGCGCCCGCAATTCTAGGCGCTCAATCGCATCCAAAAGGTCGAGGTCACTCACGTCAGGTTCGATCCGGCGTGATGCGGAACGCCCCAGCAAGGCCCCGGTCATTTAGCCAAGATAGAACGGTCGGGGTGAGGTCTCTTAGTTCGGCGCCGCCTTGGCCGGTTTTCCTCAAGAACACCTGGACTTCATTTGGAAGGTCGTCGCCCTGCATGGCGGCGAGCGCCGCGTCCTTCTGTCAATTCGCACCCAATGTTGTCCCCCCTTTCGCTTTGAAAGTTAGCCCCCCTGACGCTGGCGTTTGCAGTCGCCCGGCGGCGTAGCGCGGAGCCATTGGCGGAGCGCAGCGCGTAGCCGGCGGGCGCACCCGAGGCGTG